>CALXLN010000028.1 GCA_944389215.1 uncultured Opitutales bacterium | reverse complement strand
TCAGAAGATGAATTAGCGCAAGAAGCTCTTGATTTTTACGAGGAGCATATTGACGATACTTATCAGGAAGAATAAGTTAGTTAATTATCAAATAGCCGCTATCGTCAAAAACGGCGGGTAAAACTGCGCAAAAGTTGCGAATTTTGCCGGGAGGCTAAAAACTGTAAATCTTAGTGAAGCGGACGTGAAAATTCTATGGCATTAAGAGAAAGTTTTCGTAATTTGACGGAGTGATAAGCCCACTTTTTGCATCAGGATAGCTTTTGATAAAGCTCGCAGGCAGTCGGGCTTCTGATTTCGGATTGGACTTGAATTCCCACGCCGACAGAGATTCCGAAGTCTCCTCAAGGTAGTCGATTTCTTTTTGGTCGGTTGTCCTCCAGAAGAAGCGTCTCGGAGGGAATGGAGTGTTAATATTGTTTTTCAGTCGTTCTACTATAAGATAGTTTTCCCAAAGCCCTCCGGCGTCCGTTCTTGACGACAGCGGTACGAAATTCCCAAGCACGGCATTCCTTATGCCTGTATCGTAAAAATAGATTTTCCGCCCCTTTTTTATCTCGTTGCGCAGGTTTCTGTTGAACGCCGGCAGGGAAAAGAGCACAAAGGATTTTTCCAGAAGGTCTATGTACTTGTCCACCGTCTTGGCGTCGGCGCCTACAAGTACCGCCACTTCGGAGGTTTTTACTTCCGAACCGATTTGCAGAGCGAGCGCACGAACTATTTTGTCCAGCAGGGCGGGGTATTTTATTCCGTCCATCGTCAAGACATCTCTGTAAAGATAGCTGCCGGAAAGTTCGCTCAAGAGCCTCTGGGCGTCATTTGGATGCTTTACTATGTCGGGATACGCCCCAAAAAGTATCCTCTGCTCCCTGTTGCGCTTTTCTTCTACAAGACCGTGAAACTTGCACATTTCGTCAAAAGACAAGGGCAACAGGGTGTATTCATACTTCCTGCCGGTCAATGGCTCCTGCGTCTTGTTGGCAAGGTCAAAGGACGAAGAACCCGAGGCAATAACCTGTACTTCGGCTACTTCGTCTGTGAGGATTTTGATTGCAATTCCAATTTCGTTTATGCGTTGGGCTTCGTCTATCACAACAATTCGCTTTTTGCCGATTATGGATTTCCACTTGGCCGCAGTGATACTTTCCAACTGTTCGCGTATGTCAAGACTGTCGCCATTGAGCCAGAGCACATCGTTGCTAAATTCTGAGCAGAGGTGCTTTATAAGCGTTGTTTTCCCGCTCTGACGCGGTCCATACAGGATGATGGCTTTGCCGGAGAAAAGCCTGCTTTTAATATCCGGTTCAATATTTCTTGGTATATATTCCATAATAATAAAGATATTTCTGGATTAAATTCCTTAAATATCGAATTATTTTGCAAAATATCAAGCTTTTTTTAGAATCCGGCGCTTTGAATAATTCAAAAAAAATGCCTTGCCCATATATGGAGTTTTCAGAATGGGGTACAATTTGGCATCAATGCCGAGGCGAAATGACCCGATATGCAGGTAATCCTATGCTGTCAAAATGGAGGGTAAAACTGCACAGAAGTTGCGAATTTTGTCGAATTCGTCACAAATTGACATTTTGTGACATTCAAATTTTCGTAAGTTGCTGTTTTTAACACGGATTTTTTCGAAAACTCGTCAGAATTTGGTAAATTCGGGATTCTACGAAGGTCATTTTTGCCAAAAATAGAGGGTTTTTCTGCACAATATTGCAAACGTCTAATCGGATATTTTTACCGAAGGATAATTTACGTTAGTATATATCAATCAGCAAATACCGACTCCAAAATACTGGAATAGAAATAGGTAGTGAGCTAAATTTTGGCCCCCAAAAAGCCCAAATTTCGAGAACATTCACATAATTAGACATAATATATATTGTGCGAAAATTGCGTGCCGCTATATAATTAATTTGTTCTATATGATATTCTTCTGTAAACTCGTTCTTTTACCTCAAATTGTTTAAATCTAGCCATTCTGTACTTTCGCCTTTTTCGTTTACAAACGCAAATCTTATAGAAGAATCGTCGCCTATCTCTACTTTTAAAGCATCTTTATTGCCGTTGATTACAATCGGATATTTGGTTGTTATGTCTATTTTTGATTTCGGGAATTTTTCATTTGCTCGGACAATAAACCGTTTATGCCAATGTGCGCATATCATTAAGTCTAAATTGGCTTCGTCTAAAACTTCTCTAAAACGTTTTCCTATGGCTCGATTATATGCGTCGGATGCGCTTTCAAACGGCGGAATATGCGAAAATACAATTCTGTGTTTTGCGTCTTTGAATTCGCGAGATTCCACAACCGCTTTAAGCCACTCAGATTCCTCCCTCTGAAAACTGTCAAAGTCGGTAATTCCTCCACATTCACCCGAATTATCGGGCTTGTCTTCGCCAACATCGATTACCAAAAAAAACGTGTCGCCGCGCACAAAGGTATAGTAAGTTTTACCGTTTTGGGTGGGAAAATAATCTAGAAAAGCCTCGGCGTATTTGCCTCTGCATTCGTGGTTGCCGCGCGCATAAAAAATTGGAATATTTCCATATGCAGCATCTGAAACCGCTCTCATAAATCCGTTAAATATAATGCTTTCATTTTGATAAGTATTTAGCATATCGCCATTTAGTAAAATAAAATCGGCGGATGTCAAATTTTGCAGATTGAGCAAATTTTGGGCTGTTTTAGGAGATTGATGTATATCGTTTACAACAATAAATGATATTTCAGATTCTTTTGAATCCGGCATTCTAAATTTTAATGGTTTTAGATTTTTAGGATACGCGTCGCATTCCAAAATTTCTCCGAATTTTGTGGCCCCGTATTTTGCGCCTTTATACGTTTCCCAGTATTCCAAAACTTCTTTTATCTCTATTTTATATGAATAAGACTTCCCTGCAGCCAGATTGCCTAGCCAGATGGTATGCAAAGTCCCTATGTGCTTTCTGCCTGTTGGCGACGAGTCGAAAAAAACTTTGCTTTTTGAAAAGTTTTTATCGTCTTGGGAAGAAACTGCCACAGATGCTACGGCGCGCTTATTGGTCATAAAGACTACGCAGACCTTGTCCCCATCCATTGATAACAAATACGGGCCTTCGGATATCTTTATTGCGGCATCTTTTTCTATATTCAGGTTTGTTGCAAAAGCCGAAACCATTCCCGCATTTGCAAATAAAACTGAGACTGCCTTCAAGAATGTTTTTCTGTCCATTTTGCAGATTATAATAAAATAATTATTGCTTGCCGGAATTTAGCTTAAATATCTTCGACGGATGGGAGGGCTTTCCGTCGGCGCCTATAAAGTCGATTTTTATTTCCTCAGAATTCACTGAAACATTCATTATGTCCGTATTGGAATTTACCACATTGGGAGCTTCAAATCCGGAGCTTGAAGCCGGATAAAATTCGTGTTTGTGCAGATGTCCGCTGAGAATGACATCAACGTCCGCTCCATTGAGTATGGTGGCAAACTTCTTCTTGAAATCTACCGATCCGTGCCAGCTTCCCCAGGCTGGAGGAATATGAGTTATCACTATTCTTACGGGCGCGCTTTTATATTCTTGCGAATTCACAACGGATTGAAGCCATTTTGCTTGGTCGCTTCTGTATTTGTCGAAGTTCGCGGTTCCAAAATATTCTATGTCGCTGTCCGGCTTGTCTTCGCCGCCGTCTAGAACTATAAAAAACACTTTTCCATGCCTGAATGTATAATATGGTTTGCCGGTTGGAGTCGGAAAATAATTTATGAATTCCTCCGAAAAATTGCCCCGCGACTCATGGTTGCCGCGCGCGTAAAATAACGGCATAGAGCTTTTAGTAAAATCTACGAGCGTATCGACAAATCCTTTCATTATTTGGTCTTCCGACTCCATTTGGCTTACCATGTCGCCGTTTAAAACGAGAAAATCGGAGTCCTTTGGCGAATGCTTCAAGAGCGATTCAAGCCTCTTAAAATCGGCGTGGATATCGTTCACAACGGAAAATTTCACCTCTTTTTTAGACGTATCCAAAGTTTTAAATTTAAGCGGCTCCACTTTATATACGGCGGTTGAAGCGACATTTCCGTAAAATGTTTGGTTGTTGTCGCCGCGCTTTAATACTTCGCGCGAAAACACTCTAAAGTTGTATTCAGTCGCCGGAGAAAGACTGTCTACTGTAATGCGGTGAAGTTTTGTTATTTGTTTTTTTCCTAAAGGAGAGTCGAAGAACTTCTCGCGTTCTTTTGCGTAAAAATGGGAACCGTCATTAGGGGCTATCTCGACCCATGAAACCGCCGGTTGGTTTGTTGTCCATACGATGGTAGCCGAATTTTCTCCGACATTGTGCAAATACGGCCCGTGCGTTATTTTTATTTTTTCTTGTTGGGCGAGTACGGCTACAGCCATACAACTTAAAAATCCTATAAAAGAAGCGAATTTTTTCATAATTACAAATTACATATTTAGATAAGACTGCGCAAACCTTTTTTTGCTCTGCGGAAGATGATTTGAATTAAATCTTTTGGCAATGCGCGCAGTTTTTAGCGCGTTGCCACGAAAGCCCCGCCCTTCTCTCTATACATAAAACAAGCTAATCAAATTTGAGAAGCAGCTTTATTGGATTTTTCGCTTCGGACGATTTTAATGCGGAAATCTTCAATGTATTGCCATTGCTTGCAACATCGCATTTTGCAGCATCGCAAACACACGACTTAAACTTCAAGTTTTTAGGGATATTAAACCAAAACGTTAGCGGAAAATTTGCGACTGAATCGAATTCCAACTTGAGCGTCTTTGAAATTGCATCGTAAGAGCAAACTTTAATTTCTTCGAATGAATTGCTTATATGGCGGTCTGTTCCTATCAGCTGCGGGACGTTGCGATTGGGGGTTAACACTATTATATGGGTATCGTGAGGAGCGACATTTCTGGCTATTTTTCTAGCATCAATTATCCCCAGGGGGGTTTGTGTCCAAAATTCAAATCCAAGATATTCTTGCGAAGGGTCTATTCCCAATTCTTTTGCGGACGCGGAAATCTCCGCTTGGCTATCATTCCAATTTATAAATGCAATAACGTTGTATTCGCCCAAGCAATTATGGCGCACAGAAAGATTCCACACGGGCAACATCGAAAAATACGGATAAAGGCTTGCCGGACGTACATTCGCAGGCGGCAATGCCTGTTGAAGAATCTTCATTTGCGCTGCATTTAGCCCCGCCAGCTTGTCGCCAAAAAAAGTCAATTGACCGGGCAGAGCCACAATTGTAGCAGTTGTTCTAGCCTCGGCAGGCGGCAGGTCTTTTACCAGCAACGTATCGGGGTCGGCTATCATTGCAAGGTTGTGCGTAAATATCTGGTTTATGGTGCACCTGCCCTGCAGTTTTACATTTTGCCACTTTACCGGCTGGTTGGGATTGACTATGTCGGCTCCAGTTCTAGAAAGTTCGGCGTATTTTGCCTCAGCTCCGCTAGTATGCCCTTGGCACGCAAGAAAAATTGCGTTTTCGCCTATTCCCTCCCTAAAAGCTTTTACACATAGCTCGAAAGGATTTGGACAATCCGGATATTTAAATCTTTCGCGAATTTCCGGTCTTTCATACAAATGCGCGCAGTAGCTTTTGTTGCGGCCAGACATTCCGTCTATCTTAAAGAATTCGTATCCCCAATCCTTTGAGGCTGTCTCGAAAATCTTTTTCAAATGTTCGCGGGCCTCAGGAACAGTTGGGTCGAGGGTGTATTTTCCGTTCCAAGAAGAAATTGGATTGCCTTGTTTATCGTGAAGAAACCAGCCTTTGTGCTGCGTATAAAAATCTTCGCTTCCGGTGCCGAACGGCGCCATCCAAATTCCGGGCCTGAATCCGAGCGCGCGAATGTCTTGGGCGAGCTTTTTCATTCCATCGGGGAATTGCAGCTCGTTGGTCTCTAAATTCATATTGTAAAATTTGCTTACCGGAAGTTTGTCGGAATTGCCCTGCCACGACTCGATAGACCAAATCTCGCATCCGAACGGCTGCAAATATTTTTGCCCGATTTTAGCCTCAGCAAGATTGTCTTCAGCCGTGGCTTTGTCAAAGTAGGTATTCCACGACATCCATCCGCTAGGAGTCCTAGGCATTTTTTCCCTATCCAAATGCCGGTAGTACGGAACGTACCGATTCCTAAAGTAGCCGCTCAAAAAAGAAAATTTAAATGAACTTTCCGAAGATTCCTCAATTTGACCTTCAACCGAGAATAAGTATTCAGACGCAGAGATGGTTTTTATTCGGACGCGTGAGGCATCGATTCTCAAAAGGGAATCAAAGTCGGGGAGAAATATTGAATCGTTCAGGAATGAATCGGCTGAGTTTAAATTTAGCCCCAAGACTTTTTCGCCTCTTTCCGGGCGCGAGCGGCACGCGTAAGCCGCCTTTTCGGACAATTTTCCCGCGAAAACAATTTTTCCGCGCAGGGAAAATTTTCCACTGTAAGCCTGCGCCGTCCTATGGTAGAAAAGAATTTGCAGGCTTTCCGAAGAATCGGACACAAATGCGACATACCCCTGCACGTCTCCTGTTGTGTCTATTATGCACAACCGGTTTTTTACGCCGTCCCTAGAGTCGCCTATTTTCCACTTCTTTCCTTCAGACTCGAACGAAACAGTTCCGTCTATGGATATATCGGCGCGCTTCAGCGACAAAGTTTGCGCGGATTCGTCAAATTCCACATTCCAGTTGGCGCATGCCAATATTGGAAAGACAAAAACCGCTAATACATACAAAAGTTTATTCCCCATCATATATAAACCTTAAAAAAAATTGCGGCGGCGGCAATAAAATAAACTGAGCAAATTAAAAGGGCACGCGCAAAAACGTGTGCCCTTTTCAAAAATTATAACTTTAGCAGCCCCAAATGCGCTTCTTATGACGATTAGCCTTGGCGCGTTTTGAGCGCTTATGCTTGTTCATCTTCAGTCTTCTTTTCTTTTTCAGATTTGCCACTGTAGTCCTTTCAATTTTTTATATCGTTGATTTTTAAAGTTCGTTGTCGAGCTTTAGCGTTGTTTGATTTCTACGTTTCCGCAAAAACTAGCATTTGGGAAATGCATTTTCTCGATTTTGAAGCTATGCATATTCGTACATTTTTTTATCTTGTAAAGCTTTTTTTATCAAAAAACTGTCCCTACTTGCAAAAGAACCGCGTTTTTGAACATGCGCGGACTTGTATGCATAAAAAAATGATTGCGATAATTGTCGGAAAGCGTTTTTTTTGTATGATTAAATTAAATATGCGCGGTGTAGAACCGCCCAAAACCAGATTCAAAATTATGAACGGAATAAGAAGACCCGCTATATTGGTTATAAGAGACGGATGGGGCGAAAACCACGATTCCTCCTTGGACAAATACAACGCAATCAAATTGGCAAACGCGCCATTTTGCAAAAACCTGGCAGCCAAGTGGCCCAGAACTGAAATCACGGCGTGCGGGCTTGATGTAGGGCTTCCCGAGGGAATTATGGGAAACAGCGAAGTCGGGCACCAAAATATTGGGGCCGGCCGGGTCGTCGACCAGGAAATTGTCCGCATTGACAAAGGATTTCAAACCGGCTCCATATTGGAAAGCCCCGTTTTGCAACAGGTGTTTAAAACTATGGACGAAGGAGGCGCCCTGCACCTTTTTGGGCTATGCAGCGATGCAGGAGTCCATTCCATGCTCCGCCACCTTTACAATCTTTTAAAACTCTGCGCAGATAAAAAATATGGGAAAGTTTATCTGCACGCGTTTACCGACGGACGCGACACTCCGCCAACTAGCGGTTTGGGCTTTATAAAGGAAGTCGAGTCAAAAATGAAGGAGTACGGGGTCGGAAAAGTCGCATCCGTAATCGGCAGATTTTGGGCGATGGACAGAGATAAAAGGTGGGATAGAGTGCAAAAAGCCTACGATTGCCTTGTCGGCGTAAAAACCGAAGCCGAAGTCTCAAACGCCGAAGACGCTTTTAAAAATTATTACGAAAATCCCGTTCAAGACAATATGCAGGGAGACGAATTTATCGTTCCCACATGGATTGTCGAGGACGGGAAACCGATAGGACGCGTGAAGGACGGAGACGCAGTCATATTCTTCAATTTCCGCGGAGACCGCCCGAGGGAAATGACAAGCGCTTTTATAGACGACGATTTCGACGGGTTTAAGCGCGCAGTCCGCCCCAAAGTCTACTTTGTTACAATGACAGAGTATAAATCTGGACTCTGCCCCAATGTTCTATTCCCCAAACCTCCTAAAATGGTGAATATCTTGGGCGAATACATAAGCTCTAAAGGCCTTGCCCAGCTGCGCTGCGCCGAAACGGAAAAATTCGCCCATGTAACGTTTTTCTTCAACGACTACCGCGAAGAACCGTTCCGCGGCGAAGACAGAATATTGATAGACTCCCCGCGCGACGTCCAAACTTACGACCAGAAGCCCGAAATGAGCGAGCCCGGAGTAGCCGACGCAGTTGCGAAAGCCGTCCTTGAAAACAAGTACGCCTTGATTGTAGTAAACTTCGCCAACGGGGATATGGTCGGGCACACCGGCAATCTCGAGGCCGCAGTAAAGGCGATAGAAGCCGTCGACGCCGGCGTCAAGAAAATCGCCGAAGCGGCAGACCAGACTGGCGCTGTTATGGTTATAACTGCAGACCACGGCAATAGCGACCAGCTCTTTGAACCGTCGATAAACGAACCTCATACACGCCATACAATGAACCCTGTAGAAGTGATTATCTACGGCAAGGGAATGGAGGGATTGAAACTTCGCCAAGGCGGCAATTTGGGCGACATAGCTCCGACAGTTCTGCAATTAATGGGATTGAAACAACCGGCAGAAATGACAGGAAAATCGCTGATAACGCAATAATCATAAAAAAAGCTCGGGCGTCCGGTTGGGAAATCGGACGTTTTTTTTTAATTCTGCCATATGGAATTTCCTTGCCAGAAAATAATAAATTAAGCTATTTAAAATATGATGAGCTCAAACCCGACATTCCCTTTGGATAAGCCCAATTTGTATCTCTTGGGCTTTATGGGAACCGGTAAGAGCGTTTTGGGCAAACGCCTCGCCGCGCGCCTAAATTACAGATTTTTAGATTCCGACTCCGCAATAGAAAAGAAATATTCTATGCCGATAAAAGAAATTTTCTCGAAGTACGGCGAGGAGAGCTTCCGCAAAATGGAGCGCGAGTTTATCGAGGCCGGCCATCCGGAATCAGGCTGCGTGGTGGCATGCGGCGGCGGACTCGTATGCCGCGACGGAATGCCGGAACTTGTAAAATCAAAGGGAGTCTCAGTGGTATTGTTCAGCACGCCGGAGGAAATTTTCGAGAGAACTTCGCGCAACCGCGACCGCCCGCTATTGAACTGCCCCAATCCGCTTGAAAGAATAAATACCCTATTAAAAGAGCGGATTCCATACTATATGAGCAGCGGAGTCGCCATAGCTGCGGACAAAAATTTAAAAGTTACCGAAGCGCGCGTATTGCGCATATATAAAGCAAAGCTTCGCGCGCTAAAAAAGATTCAAAAGGCGCAAAAGAAAAATTTCCAACCGCAAAATAAAGCTTTGGAATCCGTTCCGGTGCGCGCTCAAAAAAAGCAGGCATCTGCCGCAATCAAAGGCTGAACAGTTTTCTGCTACAATCTTGCGCAAATACAAGACAGGCATGCTATTTGGCGCCAATATAAAAATCCACTCCGCAAACGGGCATGAAATCTCCATCGGTGGAATAGGGCCGGCGAGTATAGCTTGCGTCTTTGGGATTTGAAAAAATTTCCTTTCCGAAAATCCGCCCAAAGGATAGCTTTCTCACTACTTTTATTTCCGTTTCCCCTCCCCTGCAATTTTCAGGAAGCTCCCAAATGAATGGGTTCCAAAGCCTTGTTCCCAAGGACTTCCCGTTTATAAACAATTCCGCGGGCGCTTGCTCCGTTTGCAACTCGATTAAATTTGCGTCTCGCGGTATGGACATCGTCCTAGTCTCTTCTATTTTCCCGAAAACTCCGCCAAGGCCTTTGCCGTCGCCGGCGTATTTTCTCAATAAGCAATTATCGCGCGAAAAATTCCCGGATACAACAGCGATAGGAAGATAAGGAAATTCCATAGAATCGCCTTGCAGTTCCAATTTGTGCTTTCCAGCTTTGAGCGTCTTTTTTACGGCGCCGTACAATCCATTGAAACCCGGTATTATTGGCTCTTCTCCGGCTTCTTCTTTAAGCATTTCGCCATCCAGAGCAATCGATGCCGCATTTCCGTATTTGCGGACAGAAAAAACAAGCTCCATGTCTTCCTCCAGCTCAAACTCGAAAATCTTGCTTTCTTTAAAAAGCGGCCTTATGGAATTTTGTCCTAACATTTTTACTGCGGGCTTGCGCAAATCTAAGCCGCGAATGCGCGTAGCGCCGAGCGGGACATGCAATGTGCTGTCGCGCGCATTCCCGAGGGCGTCGTAAAAGTAAATTCCGAATTTTTCAAGGATTACTGTTCTTTTTCCGTCTGGCGCCAATACAGCAAGTTCCCTTGCTTCTCCGTAATTGAGAATTATATACGAACCGTCTTTAAACTCGCGGACGAATATATCTGAGGCCTTTGAACCTCCTGCGTCTTCAACTGTTATCCTGCGTTCTGAATGCGTTTGTGCCCATGCGATAAAATCCGATATATTTTCAAAATTCTTCCCCGAAACTTCTTCGCGCACGGCGCCGTTCTGGTCCAATGAAACTATAATTTTTGCGTTGGACTTTTCATCGTCGCAAAGGAGTTTTGACGACAGTTGGGCGCAGGCTATCGCCCCAAGCAATCCGGCTAAATCGGATTTGTCATCGTATTTGTAGCGGACGGCTATTTCGGAAACTCTGTCTTTTTTTGCGAAGTAAGAGGCTAATTTAGCGTCTTCGGAAAAATTTTTTAAATCCCAAAACCAGCTCTGGTTCGGAGTCCACGAGTTTAGATAGGTAGACATGAAGTAAGTGAGATACGGATCGTCGGAAAGGCGCACGCGCAAATCCAATTGCGAAATCGCCAGAACGTAAGTGTCCACGCCGAAAGCCGCCACTTGCCAAATCTCCCTGCGATATATGCCAAATGGCGTATCGCACGGCCCAAGAGCAAACAATTCTCCCAAAGCGCCGCGGTTGCCGTTCTTTTCGGCTGCGTACATAACAGTATGCAATGTCAGCCATTCGACATTTCTCGCCTGCATTTTGCGCTCTTCGTCGTAGCGAGGCGACATGGCTGTTCCTGTTGAGATTTCATCCATTCCCGGCAGTTGGAATTTTGAAAGCGCGCGCAAAGGATGTCCGCAAGTCCAAAGGGCGTTTTTAGAATTAGTTTCGCTCATCAAATGCCCCGTCAGTTTTATTCCGTGCTTGGAGCACCACTCGGCAAGACGCCCCGAATAGTTCTCTATAAAACGCGCGGAAATTATCTTGAGCAGAGGCTCTTTCCACCGCTGTAAATTTGAATTCCAATCCGCAGCGATATCGCCGCGCAAATTCCGCCCGGTAGAACTTAAATATTCTCCCTCGATGCCATCAAAATAAGGTATTTTAAGAGCTTTTTTGTCCGCCTCGCCCCCGTAATACGAAACCGACGGCTCGTCGGTGAACATTGCCTTTACGGTCTTGCCAAAAGCCTTGGGGAATCTGCCGTAATATTTTTCATGGGTGAGCGCTATAAAATATTCCATCGCCTCGGCGCTGAATAAATCCGCCATATTGGGATTCGTGCGCAGATTGAAATTAACATTCCCCGACGAATCTTTTTTTGCCTCGAGATATTTCAAGGCGCAATTGGGCTTGTCGCGCATAACGCGCTTTTTGGCGGTTCCGCTTGGCCAATCAAATTCGTCGTACAGATAGACGCCCATATCCAACTCGCGCGCCTTGCGCACAAGAAAGCTGCAAATGTCCATCCAATCTTCCGACATATATTCTATTTCGCATCCGGTGCGGCCGTATATTAAAAAGCTTTCAATGCCGGCCTTCTTAAAGTCCCAAAGCCAAGAATCCAGCAGGGTCTCGTCAGGCTTTCCGTTAAGAGCCAACATCGGAACAAGGGGCGATTTCTCCGGGACTGAGGAATTTTGCGGCGCAACCGTTTCACATGCCGCAGTTCCCAGCGAAAAAGCAACCGCCATAACCAGAATCAAATAAAATTTCCCCATCGTTTTCATTTTTTGCATTGCCGTAAAACTTAAAACATTTTATCCGTGTTTGAGGAAAAACAAATTATTAAAATTGGATATTAAATTAAATATCGGATATCTTAAAATAAATTGCACATATTTAAAAGATGAGAAAAGACGACATATTGTGGAAGATAAATTCATCCGACACCCTTCAAATCTGGCCGCGAAAAAGCAGCGAAACCTACATATCATCCCCATTCCTTCCAAGGGAGTTGGTTTCAGCGAAAAACGGGATTTTTGCGCCTCCGAAAGGATTTCCCGATATGCTAAGCTTAAACGGCATAGAAAACGCCGCATTTACAATCCACCGCAAGCCCTATTATTCCGAGAGGGTAAAAAAAAGATTTCCTACAGTTATATACACTTTGCGGGGAACGGCTAGGGCAGATTTCGGCGGAAATTCCCATATACTAAAAAAAGGCTGCGTTTTTCTTTCGGCGACGGGGACGGACTCGATAGTGAAAGTCGATAAAACTTGGGAGATTCTCTGGTTCCATATGAAGAAAAAATCCGCCTGGGACGATGTTTTGGGAAAAGAATGCGTTGTAATGCAAAGCGAAGTTTCGGCTTCAATCGCGGCGGCGGCAAAAATATATGCAACCGAAATCTATTCTTCTAGACCGTCTTTAGACGTGCTCGAAAGCGGAGCCAATTTTATATGCTCATTAATAAGAAAGGATTTCTCTAAAGCAGCCCCGCAGTCCGCAAAAGTTGAATCTATTTTGGCGGAGCTGGAAAAACAACCGGCATCGGCACCGCCTGCCTCCGAGCTCGCAAAACGCCTTTCAATCAGCGTTTATCAACTTGACAAAATATGCCGCAGCCTGAAGGCAAAAACTTACGCCGCCCTCCAATCCGATACAAGGATGAGAATTGCCGTAAAAAAAATATCGGAAGGCAAGCCCCTGTCCGAATGCGCAAAAGCCGCGGGATATTCAGGAGTTTTTGCGCTCTCAAAAGCCTTCAAAAAGCGCTACAAGATTTCCCCGTCAGAATTCGCAAAACAATGCGCAATTTAATATCCAGTATCCGGCGGATTGCCGCCTTTTGAAAATACCGCATGCGAATAAGCAAAATATCCTATAGCCAAAGGAACGCCTATAAGCGCGACAAGCGCCATTATTTTCAAGGTTAATAAGCTTGACGAAGCCGAAAATATGTCGACTCCCGGAGAGGTTTGCGAAGGGAAAACTATGTATGGATAAGCTCCCATGCAATGCGCGCAAACTGCCAATACCGCAAATAGAGAGGTCATGGCGAATGCCGTCTTTAGCTTGCCGGTTTTTATGGAACGCATCGCGAACCTAACGGGCATGTATGCCAATACAAAAACTGCCAATGTAAACATGCGCGGAATTTCCGCAGTCTTCCCGTTAAAGAAGAATAAGAGCAGATATGCGAAATATGCGACGGCAAGCGCGGCAAGCCATCTTGAAGCCAAACGCCTAAAATCCTCCGAGGAACTATTTTTCACAGCCAAATATACCGACCCATGGGCAAGGGAAAAAACTACGCAAAGAACCGCCGCCCCCGCCGCGAGCGGAGTAAATATCCGGAGGAAATTTTCCGTCCATCCACCGTCAGATTTCAATAAAACCTCGCCGCCGCATAAGGCTCCCAATGCAATTCCAACCAGAGTCATCGCGCCGATTGACGATAAAGCAACCACCCAAATCCAAAAAGCGCGCCATTTTTCCCCGTTTAGGGCCAAGAAAAATTCTATCGCCACAACCCTAAAAATCAATAGCGCCAAAAGCAATATTACCGGAGTGTAAAGGTTGGCCAATATAAGCGAATACGCCAGCGGAAACGCCGCAAAAAGCGCGCCTCCCGCAACGATTAACCAAACTTGATTGCCGTCCCAAAACGGCGCTATTTCCGCCATAGCATTATCGCGTTTGCGCTTATCGCTGAACCCTATAGACAACATCCCAATTCCGAAATCAAAGCCGGAACACACAAAGAATCCAGCCAACAATACGCCCATCAGCGCATACCAAAGTATCTGAAAAAATTCCATTACGCATCCTCCTCATTGTAGCCGGTTATTTTTTTGTAAACGACCCATACTCCCAGCCCCGCAACCGCGGCGAATATGCACGAAAACAAAATTATAGAAAACAGAATCTCGGACGCCGACGCTGCAGTCGTTACAGCGTCGGAAGTTTTTAAAATATGCCAAACAATCCATGGTTGGCGCCCAACCTCTGCCGCAGCCCATCCAAATTGGCTGGCGCATACAGGCAATGCGGCCGAAAACATTGCCGCCATCCAAAAAAGCCTAGAACTGCGGTATTTCAAATCGAACAACCGCTTAAAAAGCCAAAGCCAAAAGCCCCATGCAACAAAAATGCATATGGCCCCGCCTAGATAGACCATTGCCCTGAATGTCTGAAAACAAAAATTTACTGGCGGCCAATAGTTCGGTCTAACGGCGTCTAATTCTTCGGGCGACATGCCAGAATGGATTTTTTTCAAAAACTCGTCCGACGGCAAGTCGCGCAAACCTTTTACCTCCTTGTCGAACGCCCCGTACGCCAATAGGCTGAAAAAACCGTTTGCTTTCAGTCCTGAAACTTTTTGCGCGTCTTCGTCGACCCATCCGATTATGTAAAGGGGCGCATTTTTAGAAGTTGCATAATGCCCTTCAAAAGCCGAAAGCTTTTCAGGCTGGGTTTGCGCCAAAAGCCGTGCGCTCCCGTGGCCGGTAAACATCATGAATATAACTGATACTCCAGAATAGACCAATGCCGCTTTTGCGCACTGGGCGCTAAAACGCACTTCCGGCTTGCGCAATAACATATATCCGCATACCCCCAAAGCAAAGAATGCCCCGCACAACCACGAGGCTGAAACCGTATGCAAGAACCTGTCCATCATAGAGGCGTTAAATGCCATATCCCAAAAATCTGTTATTACCGCGCGCGTATAGGGAATTTGCGCCGCAGTTGGGACTGCCGAATCCGCAAGAATTTCAACTGCTCCGCTTGGATTTTCATATTGAAGCTCAAATCCGCCAGGAGTTTGCATGAAGGAATTAGCGGCTATTATCCAAACCGCGCTCAAATGGGTGCCTATGCACATTAAAAGAGTCGCCGCAAAATGCGCTTTGCGCCCTACCCTGTTCCATCCCCAAATTGCAATTCCGAGGAATACAGACTCCATGAAAAACGCGAAAACCGCCTCTATCGCAAGTGGGCTGCCGAAAACGTCCCCTACAAAGCGGGAATAAACAGGCCAATTTGTACCAAATTCAAACTCCAAAACTATTCCGGTAACTACGCCTATTGCGAATATTACGGCAAAGAGCTTTAGAAAAAATTTTGCCGCCGCGCGATAAGCAGTTTCCCCTGAGCGCAAGAACATCGCCTCTAATACCACTATAAAAAGCGACAACCCTATTGTTATAGGAGGGAATAAAAAATGAAATCCCGCTGTAAGGGCAAATTGAATCCTACTCAACAAATCTACTTCCATAGCTGAAAATCAATTAAGATACGCCACATAATAAGTTTATACACCGCCTCAAACAAGCCTTAAATATCTTCATATCGCACAAAGCTTACATCGATAAATCCATTATTTGCTTAAAAATAACTTTGTTGCGTGCGAGGCGGATTGCAATCCGGCTTTATTAAAATTTTTCACTGAAGAATTTTGAAAGATTACAGCGAAAAAATATTTTATACTTACTCAACTGAGTACCTATAAATATTAATCAATTAGAAGCAAATATATGAATAGACGCGATTTCTTAAGAGGTTCAGCATTAATATCGGCGGCGGCTACATTGCCAAAATTCAGTTTCGCCCAAGTAAAAGCCGGCGATAGAATAAAAGCGGGGCTTATCGGCTGCGGGAACCGCGGGTGCGGCGCAATCTGCAATATGATAGAAGCCGACCAAAATATAAAAATTGTAGCCGTGGCGGATTTATTCGCGGACAGATTTAAAAGCCACCTTCCCCGCATATCCAATTTTTGTAAGCAAAAGAAGATTTCAGACGAAGTTTTCAACATCGACACTGTAAAGAAATTTTCCGGCTGGAACGCTGTTGACGAAATCCTTGCCACAGACGCCGATGTAATCGTAGACGCGGCTCCGCCGGTATTTAGGCCAGGACATTTTGAAAAGATAATAAACGCAGGCAAACACGCATTTCTTGAAAAACCCGCGTGCGTGGACGTTACCCAAGTAAGGCAAATGTACAAATTGGCAAATTTGGCGCGGGATAAAAAGCTGTGCGTGGTTTGCGGAACCCAAAGAAGACACCATTCAGGCTACCAAGAAATAATAAAGCGCGTCCAGGACGGCGAAATTGGAGAAATAGTATCGGCGGATTGCTACTGGCATCAAGGCGGTTATTTCGGCCAGGGACTATGGGCGAATACACCGACGAATTCTGTAAAGATCCTGAAGAAATAGAATATCAAATAAGAAATTGGCCATGCTTCACATGGACATCCGGAGACCACATTGTAGAACA
>CALXLN010000027.1 GCA_944389215.1 uncultured Opitutales bacterium | reverse complement strand
ATCTATATTAGCAGAAAATGCTTGCCCTTTCCGCCCACTTTTTCGTACTCTGCAACAACTGAATATCACATGAGGCATTGTAGGATATTTCTTATCCTCTTTGCCTCTCTCTTTTTCTAATCTTTTTTTTTCTTCTCTTAGCCCGTATTTTTTCATCATCCCACTGAGTTTGACGTAGAGCGATCAAAAATAATACGGACATATCAACCTATCCGCTGTTTGCCTCTATGCCGTTACCAGACAGACTCCGCTATTGTTCAAATATGGGTCAACACCAAAGTAAGTGGAAGTTAGAGGAAGATACCGCATTGGACAAGAACCCTTTATCTATAATTTGTAGAGTTTCGATAGCCGTAAGCTAGGCGTTGTATTAGCTTCATCTTGCGGTGGAAGCCTTCCGTAATTCCGTTATTTTTTGTAAACCTCCACATCCTGATTATTGGACTAATCACAAATACGAGTTAACAACACTATCCGTTCCCGACAAACCATTTTTTCCTAATATCATTCCATTTGAAATCGGCAAAACTCCCCTAGTTCAGACTAAAATCTTTGGATAGATGTCAGCTCCGAGTAGAAACTCTTTCAAACATGCAAGAAATTATTTCAAGAATAAAACTCATGGACTTATTCTCATCCATTAATTAATTCATTTCTAGCAGCTCAAATAAATGCTGAATTAAACTCTGGCATGCAATAGAGGTAGATCAATTATCTTTGACGTAAAATTCTTGGAACTCCTTTCATATAGTTGGTAATGGCTTAGGTTATATGATACTCGAAGAAATAATAAAACATTTTTTGATAACGACAAAATTGACGACTTTGGGGACATACAAACGAAAATGATATGTCTTGAAAATTCTGGCACTAGCCGCTTGCTTCTTAAAGATGGGAAAAATCAAAGTGAAATTATAGTAGTTAGTTTGCAAAAATTCCAGGTTTGGAAAGAGAATTACAAAATAAGATGTAATTCTGTAAATCGACGGTAATAAAGTAATGAACAACGAAAATATCCGTACCTCTGACGGTTTAACTAGACTTTTCCGACCGTAATACATTTAAAACAAATTAATAAAGTAAAAATTAAAAAACTTCATTATAGCGAAGAAAATGAGATTTCGATATCACCAATAAAACACTGTAATAAAGTTATCCCTAGAATATATGATAAAATGCTATCGATTTTTACAATTGGAGGATTAGTTTTTACAACTTTATTAATTGATTATCTTGATAAACAGAGTTAACCGCAACCCCGTCTAGCGAATTATTAGAACCATACGAAAAAAAAACAAACTTTCTTGGAAAAATAAGTTTGAAACGATAAAGGGAACTAACAAAAACATAATTTTTTTACATAATCCATGGTTAGTTAAACCAGTTTTAACTTTTATATTAGGAGCAAGAAATATAGTTTTGTTTTACCAGTTCTGGCTCAAACTTTTCTATGCGATTTTTATGTGTTAATTATTTATCAGCATAAATTTAGCCAAAAGGATAAGCAACAACAGTCCCCGATTGATCTCCGTCTACCTTAATTACTATCGTTATAAACTCTTCAGCTTTGTCGGTAAATTCGAGTTTGTAGCGTAAAGACACATATATACTGTCAGGCATGCCAGGTGCCGATTTTACTACATTGTATGAATCTAAATATCTATTTATAAAACTTCCATAGCGTTCATACTTCTGAATCTCGTACGCAATATTCCATTTTGACACTATATATCTATATGAACGACCGCCATGTGCATTTTTTATCTTTTCTTTATATGACATCCTTACTGCTGAACGAATATTTTTACGGTCAACATAATTTAAAAGTTTCTCCGCCCTAGCAATCGCATATTCGATATATTCTTTGTTTTTATCGTACTTTATGAGTGTTTTTTTTACGCGTTCCTTTTGTGCGCTGGTTAGCTCTTTATTCTCAACCTTCGGCAAATCTGTATGATGCGCAGTTCCCGCAGTAGACGATTTCTCTCTCACGTTAATTGATTCTGGTTTTCTAGCAAGTATCTCAGGCGCATTTATGTTCGAAGATTCTTTTTGTAGCGCTCTCATCACCTCAAGAACTTCATCCTTCGAAAATTTTCCATCGTTATTTTTGTCAAAACGCGCTAATTCTGAAGTGTTTTTCAACCCTCTTTTTTTATTTTCTTCTTGCATTATTCTTATTGCTAGCGCGCGTTCAGTATTATCAAGTCGCCCATTCCCGTCTGTATCAAAACGGACTATGTCGTATGCAGAAAAAAACGCTTGCCCACTACATTTTAAAGCAATAAGCAATGCCGCAATAGTAATGTACAAGCCTTTCATGGAACCTTATCGTTGCGATATAAACACAGTCTGGTATTACAACTCAAATGTAGAAAGGCTTATATGATGGTTCTGAACACTCTATCCCAAGTTTTCCGACGGCGTCTAAAAACCCTTTTGGATCTACGGTGTTTGCAGAAAAAAGCCCGTAATGCATCGGAAATACTTTTTTGGGCTTTAACTTTGAAACAGTTTCTACGGCTTCTTGCCATGTCATATTTCCAAGTTTGCCGTTTATGCAAATGAACATTGAATCTATTTTTCGCGGAAAATTTTCTATTATCTGGTCAGTAAACCCCGGATAATAAAGCGTATCTCCGGATACGTATATGTTTTTACCTCCAATGGTGAATATAAAACCTATTGACTGCGGATCAGAATGCTTTGCTGGAACGGCGAAAATTTCAATTTTATCGTCTCCGTATCGGTCTCCGGCAGACAGGCCTGTAAATTTCAACGGATTAAAACCCACTTTCATATAGTGTTCGCGCGCGCTTTTGGCTCCGATAAATTTTGCGGATTGAAATTTATGCGCGGCGGCGAATACGGTTGGAGCATCGTAATGGTCGGCGTGGTCGTGTGTAATGCAGTAATAGTCGGGATTAAGCTCCGAAACGCCAATTGGCGCTGGGACAAGGCGTTTGAAGCCATCGTTTTTAGAGCGCTCGAAGCAATCCTCCGAAAGATAAGGATCTACCGCCAATCTCAAGTTTGAAGTTTCAAACAGGAAGCCTCCCTGCCCCAACCATATCGTTTTTATTTTTGTTTCCATATCCGCGACGTTTGTTAAATTGAAAAACAGCAGCCGCAAATTTGCAAGTTTCTAAATTGATTTTTATCTGCAATACCTGCAAAAAAAAGTATTTTACTTTGTTTTTAAATCCATACTTGAACTCATGCGCCAAAAAGAAACTTACGGTTCGCCAGCAAATAAAATAGACTGTGTTCAAATATGGAATGGGCGTTTATTTTCAACTCGACAATTTGCAGCCGGCTAAAAGAATCGGTTTCATGATAAGGATGCTAAAACTTTTCGCATTTGCTTGCAGCGCGCTTTGCGTTACCGACTTAACCGCCTCTCCAGCATACCCGCTTAATGCCGAAGATACAATCGCCGCTGTGGAAAAGTCGGCGCGATGGCATATGCGCAATCCCGTGAGAAACTTGGGAACCCAAAGGTGGGAAATTGCCCCATACCTCGACGCCATGATTGAGCTTGCGCGCATTTCCGGGAATCCAGAATATTGGAGCGAAGTCGTTAGGCTCGGAAACAGCGCCGGATGGCAACCGTTGAAACGCGACTACCATGCAGACGACCATGCTGTCGGGCACGCCTATTTGGACACCTTTTCGGCAGACAAATCTAAAACTTGGCGCTTGGCTCCTTTTAAGGGACACATGGATTGGATAATTTCCGAAGCAAAAAAACATTCCGATCCTCAATCCCAAGGCCCTGGAAGTCCCCGCAGAAGCTTTAACTGGTGCGACGCCCTCTTTATGTCTCCGCCTACATTCGCCAGACTGTACGCCATCACAGGAGACAAAAAATACCTAGAATATATGGATTCGGAATTCAGATGGTCGCATTCTCTTTTATGGAGTTCGGAAGATAAACTTTTTTACCGCGACTCCTCTTACATAGGTAAAAAATCCCCAAACGGCAAAAAAATTCTATGGGGCCGCGGCAACGGGTGGGTTCTAGGTGGATTGTCGCAAATTCTTAAATTTCTTCCAAACGATATTTCCGAACGGAAATTTTATGAAGATTTATACATCGATATGGCGCATAGCGTATTGGCAGCACAACAAAATGACGGATTGTGGCGCGCAAATCTGGCAGATCCTGAACATATAAAGGGAGGCGAAACGAGCGCGAGCGCTTTTTTTGTGTATGCTTTGGCTTGGGGAATAAACAACTCCATACTGCCAAAAGACAAATTTGAGCCGGCTGTTTTAAAGGGATGGATAGGGCTTCTAGGAAATGTGGCAAAAAGCGGAAAGGTAGGATATGTGCAGCCCGTGGGAGCCGCTCCCGGCTCTTTTGATAAAGAATCCACCCACGCCTACGGCGCTGGAGCGTTTATACTCGCCGGCTGCGAAGTCGCAAAATTACTTGGAGCCAGCCAAAAAATTTCCGACTCCGAACTATTGCGCAGGGCCCAACAAATTTACGACGCCTCCGGAGTGCGCGCATACGCCTGCAAGGTTCCAAGGCGCAAAGACGACCTAGCTTGGGAAAATGCGCAAATGGCTTTCCGCATCTATGGACCGGCTCTTGAAAAATCAATAGAAAACAGCGGCATAGACGTATGGGCAAAATCCGTTGCATACCCTGTTATAGACAAATGGTACGACGACGATCTGTGCGGGAAGCGAAGCTACCATGCAGACCACGGCGAAGGCTTGGACGCGTTCAAGGTGGCCGACACTGTCGGCCTTGGGGGAACCGGAATTTGGAAGGACGGAAAGCTTTATAAATCAAATGTTTACAAATGTGCTGAAGTTTATTGGACTACGCCCAAATCCGCAAAATTTTCCGCCTTCTATGTCTACGACATTGACGGAAAAACTTATAGCGAACGCAAAGATTTTGAAATAGGCGCATGCGGAAAAACGTGCAATGTAACCTCGCAGTTCTTTGAAGGCAGGGGAGATCTTAGATGGATGGAGCTGGGAAACAATAAGAAAGGCAATTTTGCAAAAAACATCGTTGCGGCGACAGGCTTGCTTCCACAGTCAAAAGAAGCCAAAATTTCTTTCGTCGAAGCAAACAAGACGCTATCGGCAATCGACGTCCTTGCCGGAAAACCTTTTAAAATGTCTATAGAATTCGCTTCGGAATCAAAAATTTTAAAAGTTGAAAAACTAAAAACTTCCGAGGAAATCGTTCTCCTAAAACCGGATTCAAACGGCAGAATATCATACAAAATCGGCTATACGTGGGGTAAATAGCGCAGGTTAATCCGATAAAATCCACACTTACTGCAATGCGGTGCAAAATTCTTGCGCCCCTGAAAACGTTTTCGAGCGGAAATTTTTTAGTCGGCAGCTGTAGAAATTCGAGTCAAATCTCCTCCAAGACCGGAGGTTGTATCTCAGATATTTTTTCCATTATTTTATCGACTATAATCTGCGCCCTGTCCGGATGTTTTTTCCCGGGGTCTATTTCGTCGGGATAAATAGGTTTGCCTGCGCACAGCAAAATCCTGTGCCCGCCGGAAAGCCTATTGGATTTAGGCAAAACATCCCACATACCGAACGAGCGCATCGGAAGTATTGGTATGCCCGCTTTTATTGCCAACAGTCCAGCTCCGGCTTTACCATTTAAAAGAGTGCCGTCTTCGCTGCGGGTGCCTTCAGGAAAAATTATTACGCTTTTATTGTCTTTTACCTGGGCGAGAATTTCCCTAAACGCGCCAAGGTTTCCGGATTGCCCCCTCTTTATGGGAATTGCGTTCATATTCCTGAAAATAGGACCGCTTATGCGCCCGTTCATCAAGGTATCCCTCGCCACAGCGCAAAGTTTTGTTTCATGGAAGAATCCAACCGCAAAAGGATCTAGATAGCTGACGTGGTTGCATACTATTATGCAAGGCTGCGACGGAACATTCTCGTACCCGTAAAGCTCTATGCGCCCAAAGACATCGCAAATTATCGAAATAAGATGCCACGCTCCCTTGTAAACATAATTCAATCTATCGGGAAATTTAAAATATCTGGGACGCATTTTATCTACGATTCTAATATTAGTGAAAGCGTCTTATCGACCACTTCTTCTTTTGTCATGTCGGACGTGTCTATGAGTTCCGCGTCTTCCGGGCACAAAAGAGGCGCTGTTTTGCGGGTTTTATCCAATGCATCCCGCTGGCGTATGGAATCGTTTATACCTTCCATAGACCTGCGCTTTGCCCGGGTTTGCTCATCGGCATCCAAAAATATGCGCACGTTCGCATCGGGAAAAATGACGGATCCTATATCGCGACCCTCCATTATCATCCCCGAGAAACCGTTTTCGCGCGCGAAATCAGACATTGAACGCTGGTAGTTTTTCAGAAAATCCCTTACTTTTTGAATTGCCGCAAACTGCGCCACATTTGCGTTTATGCGCTCCGTTCTGATTTCAGCGTCGGGGACTAGAACGCCGTTGATGGCAATGCGGGCAGAATTTCCGTCCAAAACCGTGCCAATTTTAAGATTTTTTAAATGCGAATCTATAGCGTCGGCGTCGAGCGGAGAAATAGAGTCCGCAAGCAATCCGTACGTTACGGTTCGATAATGCGCGCCGGTATCGATATGCATGTAGTCCAAGATTCGCGAACACTCTTTTGAAACGCTTGACTTGCCTACCGCAGCCCCTCCGTCGACCGCAACAATGCGCAAATCTTCCGAACTGGAGCGAGCAGAATACAGCTCTTCAAAAAAATCCTCCCATGTTTTAGAAACGCAATCCGGATTTTCAATTTCAATCCATTCCCTGCCGTCTCCGAACAAATCAACAGACGCCAGAATTGCGAAACTCATAGCCATGCGATGGTCGTCGTAAGTATTGACCATAACGGGCGCGGAAATTTTTTTGCGGAGTTCTTCGCGGGTAAAGGGAATTATGCGCATTCCGTCAGCATCCTCGTCTACTTTGGCGCAGAATTTGCGGAGTTCGTTTGCCATCGCGGCAACTCTATCCGTCTCCTGGCGCCGGGTATGCGCTATTCCTTTTATTTTTAATTCAAAAGGCAAGAGAGGGGAAACCGCCGCCAAAGTTAAAAACGTGTCGGAAATATCGTTAAAATCCAATTCCACTCTTTCGGGAAAAACTTTTTGGTCAGAACCAAAAACTAGAAGATTGCCCCCGACTTTTTTTGTTTTTATCAAGCCCAACTCTTCTAAAATGTCTACGAAAGCAGCGTCGCCCTGCATCCGGCAACCGGCGAATCCTTGAAGTTCGCATACTCCGCCTATTATTGCGGGTAAAACGGCAAAATAGCTTGCCGCGGTGGCGTCTGGTTCGATATTAAATTCGCGTTCCTGGAATATATGCTTTTGCGATTTTGCTATCTCGAATGTGTTTTTGTCTACGACCTTTGATTCAAAGCCGAATTCGCGCATAACTTTTAAAGTCATTTCAATAAACGGCCTTGAAACGGTTTCTCCCACCAGTTTTACCACCACCGAAGTTTCGGCCATCGGAGCAACCATTAGAAGCGCCGACAGCATTTGGCTTGAGGCTTCGGCGTCTATTTGTATTTCGCCTCCGCGCAAGCCGCAGGTCTTGACTTTGAATGGAAAATGATTTTGTTCGCCTAAAAATTCAAATTCCGTCCCCTGCGACTTTAAGGCATTTACCAAGCCTTTAATCGGACGCGCATACATTGCCTTGTCGGAGTCGAAGGAATAGCGTCCCCCCTTGCCCCGAAGGGCAACCAAAGCCGTTATAAAACGCGCAGCGGTTCCGGCATTTCCCACATACAAGTCTGCCTCTGAGTTCGGAACGGCGTCGAGAACGGACTCCACTGTGATTTTGTTTTCGTATTTATCAAGGTTTACGACATATCCGAGCTTTGAAAGGCAGTCTGCCATTATTAAAGTGTCGCGAGAAAAAAGGGCTCCGTTAAGCGTGGTCTTTCCCCCTGCAAGAACCGACAACAGCAACGCCCTGTTGGTGATACTCTTTGAGCCCGGCGCGCGGACGCTCGCCCGGCAACGGCCTTTGAAAGGTTTTACGGCAATTTTTGACGGCATAATTTTATGATTTTTTTTGGAGTTCGTCCCTGTATTTTTTTGCTGCGCGCAAGCGTTCCGATACCGCACAAAAATCGCCGTCTTCAATATTGGCAATTAGCGCGTTTAAATCGTCGCGATAGTCCTTGAGAGCCGCCAGAATTTCCGGCCGGTTGTCGGCTATGATGGATTCCCATATTTCGGGTGAACCGGAGGCCACGCGCGTAGTATCCCTAAATCCGGGACCGCAGTATTTGCGCAAATCGTCCGAGGATTTTGAGGCGCTGACGCAAAGAGTCCCGGCAATAAGATGCGGAAGATGGCTTATGCGCGCAACGATAAAATCGTGGTGGCCGGCATTAGTCCGATAAACGCGCATGCCTATGGCAGACCAAAAATCCTCCAATATTTTTACTGCGGGTGCGTTCGGATTGTCGGACACAACAAAACAAGGGCGATTTTCAAATAATTTTTCGTCTGAAAAATCTATCCCTATTTTTTCCGAACCCGCCATTGGATGGGAGCCCACAAAAACCGCGCCAGAACCCGAAAAAATTTTTCCGCATTTGCCGCATATGGCGGATTTCACACTGCCTACATCCGTAACAATGGCGCCCTCTTTTAAATTTCTCGATATATCCGCGGCCAGAACCGGAATATTGTCTGTAGGAGCGCATAAAACAATCAAATCGGCGTCTGAAACCGCCTCCCGGGGGGTTTCGCAAACTTCGTCGAAGATATCCGCCAAAGCGCGGCATTTAGCCCTTGTGGATTCGCTGCGGGACCACGCCTTTATTTTTTTTGCGGCGTTTCGCCCCTTCAAAGCCCGCGCAAGCGAAGCTCCCAACAGCCCCGTTCCGAGAATCGCGACAGTATCCGTTAAATTCATATAGGGAAACATTAGCACTGCGGCCGATTCTCTCAACAAAATTCTTTAAAAATAGTTTTAATTTCTCTATTTCCTTCCGAAAATTCCGACCGTATTTTACACCGGAGAATTCCAAACAATCCGCCAGAATTTAACGCTTAAAAAATTCTTCTGAATGCGCAGGCGCCGTTAGACGAACCGGTTTTCAATAGTTTTTGATTCGCGTTTGTTTTTATAGCGCGCCCGCATTCCCCGCGCTGCAAAAAAACCCGCCGAAAAATCGGCGTGTTTGGGTGATAAAATCACCGGCAACATATTTCTATCAAAAATCTTTACGCCCCGCAGCCGCCGTCTTTGTATCCGCAGTCTCTGCAAGAACGGCATTTGCCGTCGAATACGTAGGCATACGAATGGCATTTCGGGCAAGTCAACGCGCTGCTCATGGCATTAATCTTTATTTTTTTCGCAGGCTGCGACGTCATGAGCGGCAATTCCGTTTGCATAGGCTCTTTGCTTATGCTGTCGACGGTCAGAGTATTCGACGAATTTCTGAACATTGCGCTTATGTAGTTCTGGTCCAGCGAACGCAAGCGGCGCCCGTTTTCGGACGGGAACATCCAGTCCAACAGCTGCATGAGCAAGTCCACTATGCTCTTGCAAGTATGGATTTCGGGTTTGTTTTCATCCTGATATTCCCCGATTTTCACCCATCCCGACGGATCGAACGACATGTAGCGGAAAGACGATATGAAATCGTCAAACGGGACTCCGTACTGCAATGCTATTGAGAAAGCCTTGCAGAAGGCGCCAAACATGCCGTTGATAAACGAACCTCCCTGCCCCAGAGAGCCAAATATTTCACCGCAATAGCCGTTTTCGGAAATTCCGACAGTCATAAAGCCGTTGATTTCCTCGCCTACGGTAAATTTCACGGTCTGCCCCCAACGGCGATACGGCAAACGCTTGCGGATCGGGTTGGCGTGTTCCTGCATGCGGATTTGCGTGGCCGTATCAAGAACTTTCTGCCACGCTTCCTGGATTTCAGTTGAATCCAAGCGGGTACTGTACACGGCATTGGCTTTGGAACCGTCGCGGTAGATGGCTATACACTTTACACCCAGCTGATGGCTTTCTATGAGGCTGTTGACAATGTCGGTTTCCGTGGCGCTCGCAGGCATGTTTATGGTCTTTGAAGAAGCTCCGGAAATAAAAGGCTGGAGCGCTCCGAGCATTTTAACATGGCCTTCCGTGGCAATGCAGCGCGTGCCGCCAAAAGCCATATTTGCGCAATCGAATACTTTTAGGGTTTCCTCGTTGACCCACGGTATCCCCTCCATATGGCCGCAGCCGTAGAATATAGACATGTCCGATATCGGAAGTTTGCCTTTTTCGGAAAGAGAAGCCAAGCGCGAGAAGAATTCATGGTACTCGTCGTCGCCGCGGAACGAACCTATGCGCCCGCTTATTTCTCGGCAAATTTCGCCGCCTTCGCGCAGATTTTTGAGAATTTCCACGCGGTCTTTCATCTTGCGGGACTGCAAGAAATTTTCCACGCCCGCAAGGCCGGAAACCTCTGCGATAATCGTTAGAATCTGCTCGAATGAATATCCCAGCTTTTGGAGCCCCATTGGAACGAGCCCGTTTATGAGCGTCATTGTGCCTCCGCCGCTGAGCTGCTTGTGTTTTACCAAGGAATATTCGGGTTCAGCTGAAGTTGTACCCTCCTCATAAATACCCAGAGGCGCGCTGATTGTGCCTGTTGGCGCGATGCATGTTACAAAACTGTTGCGGAATGATTTCGCCGAGCGCACCGAATGCCAGAGCTCGCCGGCCTGAGAAACCACCTTTAGCCATTCGTCGCCGACATCCACTTTATCCGCCCCGATACTCATGTGGAAACCATTGATTGCGTCTTCAGCTGAAAACGATTCTTCATGCGGCAAGCTCGTGGGCGCTTTTCCGGAAATTTTGATTCCGACGGTTTTTTTCAGCTCGTCGTTCATAACCGAATGCATGTTTATTACCCTGCGCATGCTTCCCTTAATAAGGGGATATTTTGTAAATTCGCCGAGTATGGAAGAAAGCTTTGCGCTGACTGTGTAGCAAGTTGAAGTCAACAGCGACGCCAAACTTGCCGCTATAGTTCTTCCCTTTGGAGAATCATAGGGAATTCCGAGCGACATTAGCAAACCTCCGATATTCGCCAACCCTATGCCCGTGGTGCGATAGTTTACCGTGTTTATGGCGATTTCGGGAATCGGGAAACCTCCCTTTGAAACGTTCATATCGGCGGCAAGCATCGCGATTTGTACTGCGTGCATGAATTTTTCTATTTCAAATTCGTTGTTGCGATAGAACCTCAACACGTTAAACGAACTTAAATTGCACGAGCTGAAAAGCGGCCCAAGGTATTCGGAGCACGGATTGCTTGTTTCTATCATGCATTCGTCGCGGAATGTGCTCCAGAAGTTAATGATGTCGTTGTTGTGCAATCCGGGTTCGGCGTTGTTCCAAATAGCGTCCGCCATGATATTGAGAAGCTCCATAGGCTCGTATTCGCGGACTATATGAGACGGGTCTTTTACCCAGCGCGTAGCATATTTTTCGCCTTTCTGAAAAGCCACCCAAAATCCGCTCTTCATGGAAACCGTATGGTTGGCGTTTTGATTTGAAAGTGTCTGCCCGTAAATTAAATCGTCCATTGCGGGACTGAAAGACTTATCCACAACGAACGGAGTGGACAGAAGCATTTTTGCGGCAATTTGCTCCTCCGGAGAACCGTCTTTTATTTTAATTTCCGCCAGCTTGCGCAGGCCGTATTGAACGTTGTGTTCCTGAAGTATGACTTTTGCTATTTCCTCTTGGCGGAATTTTGTTTTTACAAATTCAAACACGTCGGGATGGTCTGAATACATTACAACCATACGAGCCGCGCGGCGCGTCTTGCCGCCGGACTTGATGGCGCCCGCCATTCTGTCCCAGCCTCTGTCGAAAGAAAGCGGTCCAGACGCCGATCCCTTTCCCGCAATGGGTTCGCCTTCGCTTCGTATTGAAGATATGTTTATGCCGATTCCAGAACCGCTTGAAAATATGCTGCCTTCGGTGTATTGATGCTTTAAAATGGCCTCCATCGAATCTTTTACACCGAGAATAAAGCATGCGCTTGCCTGCGGATTCGCATAAGCATTAACTGCTTTCTTGGCTTCAACGCCCTTCTTCGTTTCCACGCCGTAATATGCGTCGTTGCCTTTATTGCCCAAAACATCGCGCAAATCCGGGCGCCCCCAACGCCATTGTTCCCATTGCCCTATATTGAACCAAACCGGGCTATTGGGAGCCCATATTTGGTGCAGGAGCATATATTTCATTTCCTGATTGTAAACCAGCGCCGATTTCTCGTCGGCGAAGTATCCCATTTGAAATCCCCAAACAGTATAAGTATTGGCGATTCTGTCAAAAATCTGCTTAATGGAATCTTCGTATTCCGGAGTGCCTTTTTCTTTTCCGAAAATATATTTGCTGACGGTAATCTTAAGAGCGTTTTCGCCCCAATGCGCGGGAACTTCCACGTTTTTCCTTTCAAAAACCGTTTCGCCCGCCGCGAACATTTTTATATCATGCCGCACCCACCTTGCAGTGTCGTACGCGAACGTGCCAGCTTTTGTAAAAACTCTTTCAAATTTGAATCCGCCAGCCGGGCCCTTTTTGCCCAAATCAAGCGTTTGATTCCCGTCTACAATTATTTTCGCCATTAGTTAATTGATTCTAAGTTAAAATTTGGATAATAAAATTTTGGCAACAAGAAACAGGCAGACTCGAATATCTTCTTCTCTTGTTGAATCAAATTGGAGTTGTAACCTAACAGACCCTAAAGCGGAGTCAACTTATTTTATATATTTTTTTTAATTACATAATAAACAGCAACTTGCAATTCAAAATCTCCGGGGGCGCATTTTCAAAAAACAATCTTTTCAGAGAGGTAAAACGCCACCGCAAAGACATTCGCCCATAAACCCGCTTCCACAAAGAGATTAAAGGTTTTGCAAGAAAAAACTTTGAAAGAAGTCGCTAAAAAACAACAATGCGCCGACCGCTTAAAAAAGCTTTGCATGAGCGCACAAATCCCGCACAGGAAACGGCCTCACAAACTACCCGCAAAACACGGCTTTTGCCCATAATGAAAGAGGAAGCGCGCATGAACCGCCTATCGGGCGCAGCGCAAGCTCCCCTGCCTCAACCGCGCATTTGCGTTTTTTCCCGAAATATTCCTCGAGCATGTTCGCCGCCATGATAGCCGAAGCATCTATCGAATATAAAGTCATCAGCACAAACATCGGAGAGTTTGAAATTAGGGCGCCGCAAGCTTCCAGAAGTTCCGGAAGCATCTTATCCAATTTCCAAAGTTCCCCTTTGGGTCCGCGCCCAAATGCGGGAGGATCCAAAACTATCGCGTCGTATTTCGCCCCCCGGCGAACCTCGCGGCGGGCAAATTTCAAAGCGTCGTCGACAATCCATCTTACGGGAGAATTTTCCAGCCCGCTAGCCGCTTGGTTTTTTCTAGCCCAATCGACAGACGGTTTTGAAGCGTCCACATGCGTTACCCGATACCCCGCCGCGGCCGCGGCCAAAGTTGCCCCGCCGGTATACCCGAAAAGATTTAAAAGCCCCGGACGCGCTGAAGAATCGCGCGTTTTTGCGGCAGAAGCTATAAAGTCCCAATGGGGTTTTTGCTCCGGAAAAACGCCTATGTGCTTTGTGCCGTCCATAAATTTGGTGCAAAATTTTATTTTTCCGCATGAAAGCAAAGGCGCGTTTGCCTTTTTAAAAAAATCCCAATGCGCAGATTTTTTGTCGTCGTCGAAATACCTGCAATCGGCGGTTTTCCATAGGGAGGGATTTTGTTTTTTCCACCACGCTTTTGGCTCGCTGCGAATTATCCTGCAATCTCCAAAACGCTCCAGCTTCAACCGTTCGCCGCTGTCCAGAAGTTCGTATTCGGGAAAATCTGAAAATAAAACGCTTAATTTGCCGTCGAAAGACATAACCGCTCAATATTCGACCAATTTTATGATTTCGGGAAGGTTTACTTTTTTTTCGTAAATGGCTTTGCCGACTATGACGCCTTCTAGATTGGAATACTCCCGCGACAGGGTTTTTAAATTTTCAATATCCCCAACCGAAGCCACGCCCCCGGACGCTATTAGGCGCGCGCCGGCGGGCAAAAGAACCTGCAGCATTTTTTTCTGGGCGGACAGATTTACTCCCGAAAGCATTCCGTCCGTATCGATATCCGTATATATGAAAGTTTTTACGCCGCCTTTTGCCAGCTTTCCCGCCAAATCGAAGGCGGAAATTTCCGCCACCTCCACCCATCCTTTAATCGCGACCAATCCGCCTTTTGCGTCTATTCCGACCGCTATTTTGCCGCCGAAACGCTCCGCCAAGGAAATCGCGAATTCCGGATTAGTGCACGCTTTGGTCCCTATAATCGCCCTGCCAACGCCGGCGCCAAACGCCGCCTCCACAGCCGATTCGTCGCGCATGCCTCCGCCCAGTTCCACAAATAATCCCAAAGATGCTATGCGCTCTATCGTTTTGAGATTATGCATTTTCCCCTCAAAAGCGCCGTCCAAATCCACGACGTGTATCACCTTAGATCCCGCGTCGACAAAAGATTTTGCCGCGTCTACCGGATCTTCGAAATAAACCGTTTTGTCCTCGGCGACCCCTTTTTTCAGCCGCACGCATTTGCCGTCTTTTATGTCAACAGCGGGATATATCTTCATAATTTTATTTATGCGATTTTGAAACTATTATTCTGAATCCCACCATTCGGTTGCGCTGTTTTTCGTCCATTGAGAACTCTGCTAAATCCATTATCGAATCCGTCTGCGTTTGCGCGCTTCCTCCCATTATGACATGGCCGCTTGCGGATTCTTCCGGATTTGAAACCACATATTCTCCGACATTCCCCAAAAGGTCGTAAAAGCCCCTGTCATTCGGTTTTTTTGCGGCGACCGGATGGGTGTGCCCGCCGCTGTTTATGTTGCTCCATGCTATTTCGTTCAAATCGGTGTAACGAAGCGAACCAACGGCAGCTTTAAACTGTGCCTTGGTTGGAATCGATACTTTGCGCCCTAGAATCCACGAGAGCCGGTTGCAGAACCGGGAAATTTCCTCCAATGTAACGGAATCCACCGGCTTTTTCAAGTCTCCGGAATCCCTGCTCGGATTTTCCTGCATGATGAGCACAAATAAATCTTGCGGGACTTCAGTTTTAAGCATCTGAACATCGTCAAACCCGTCCAATTTTTGCAGGTTCCCCAATACTGTTTTCTGGATTTGAGGAATGTTGTTCATCATAAAACTGATATAGCGCAAACGCAGGATCATATCGTCGTCCACCACCCTGCTTCGGGGAAAATTCGTCTTAAATTGTTCGGATTTTCTAAGGAGATTTGTCGATATATCCTTGGCTTTTTCAAATGCTCCGTCGTAGAGAGCCTGTTTTAAAAGTTTGTCCTGCTCTATTATTTCGTTGCCGAACTTCCAACTGTACGCATCCACGCGTTTTTTTTCATATTCGGCGATTTTTTCATCTGAGGCGTGTTCGCTTTTTGGGAAAAGCCGGTTTAGTTCCTTTTGGACTTCGAGCGCGTCTCCGTAGGCTTCAGACGCCAACATATGGTCCCCTGACGACTCCGCAGATTTTGCCGCGTTTAAGTAGTCGTTCACTTTCGACGCCAGACTTGCGGACTTCAGGGAATCCAATTCTATGTCTAGTTTTTGTAGGCGCGCAAAGTCGGTGTATATCGACGTAGGATAGTCGGAATTCATTTGGGTTATAATTTCTATCGCGCGCTCAAATTGAACTTGCGCGGTTGCCCAATCTCCTTTTTCCAAAGCTTTGCGAGCGGCCGTTTCAGCTTCCATGCTTTTCAAATACATGGGGCGCGCCAAAAACATTTTCACTCTGCTGTCGAAATACGCCGATTTTTGAACATCCTTATATTTAGAATGCGGATAGTCTACATTTATGCGCGACTGCAAATCATAAAGCTGCCTGTAAAGCTCCACGGCTTCGGAATCCTTCTCTGCGGCTTCGGCGTCCCGGGCTTTTTTTTCAAGGTCTTCAATAATTGAGGCTATGGGCGTTGACTCCATATCGTCCAGGCGCGTCTGCAATTTTAAAAGCCTTTCCGCCGGAGCCCTGTCGATAAGCCGCGCCTTGTCTATGTAAACTTCCTGCAAGGCTATCGCGCGGCGCAATTTTTCCATGTCAGCTTCCGAAACTTTTCCCGACATGCTTGCCTTTTCAAATTCAGCTTCGAGTGTTTCCGACTCTTTTAATATGTCTTTGCTTTCGCGTTCGGGATCTATGTAAACGTAGTCGTATTCCACTTTTTCGCCTGGGCCCAAAAGCGTTAAAAAATAGAAGAAGGCAAGCACCAAAGCCGCCGCAAGTATGACAAGCAATGTTTTAAAAAAATTCATGTTAGGTTTTCCGTTTGAATACAAGTTTGCCTGATAATGAAAATTCCGGTTTACGGAATTGCAAACCCATACCCTGTCGACATTTTCATGCGACGCAAAAAAATAAATCAAGCCCAATTATGCAATTTCAAAGGCGACAAGTCAAGCCAACTATAATCCATAAATATGCCTGCTCTAAACAGCCGCCATACAAAATAAGGCGGTTTTTAAAACTTTCGGCTATTTAGCGCCCGATTGCTTTATTTCTATGACATCGTGCGGCGCGCTTTCCTTTTGGCCTGCGCCGGTTAGACGCGTATAACGGGCGTTTTTGCGAAGTTCTTCGAGATTCTTTGCGCCCAAATACCCCATTCCGCTTTGAATGCCGCCGACAAATACATGCAAGGCCTCATCCAATGAATTGGAAACCTCTTTTAACGCCTCAACACCCTCGGCGGTGATTTTGTCCGTTTTATTTTTGATATCGTGCCCGTATCTTGCCGCGCTTCCCGCCTTCATTGCAGACAAACTTCCCATGCCGCGGTATTGCTTGTACATTTTGCCGTTTATTTCCATCACCTGTCCAGGAGCCTCGGGACAGCCCGCCAAAAGCCCCCCGCAAATCATGGCGTCGGCTAGCGTAAGAGCCTTTACCATATCGCCGCTTTTTGTGATGCCGCCGTCGGCGATTGTCCGGACGCCCAGCCCGCGCGCGGTCTTAGAGCACACGTAAAGGGCGGTCAACTGCGGAATTCCCACGCCCGCAACTATGCGGGTTGTGCATATTGAACCCGGCCCCTGCCCGATTTTAATAGCATCGGCCCCGCATTTCGCCAAGAATTCCACTCCCGCTCCGTTTGTAACGTTGCCGCCTATTAAAGTAAGGTTCGGGAATGCCCCGCGCAAAGCCTTCACCGTGCTCCCTACGCCTTCTGTAAAACCGTGGGCGGTGGAAACCGCGGCAACATCTAGACCCTCGTCGACGAGAGCGCCGACGTGGTTTATCATATTCTCAAAATCGAGAGTCCCGTCGGGCTTGCGCATCATTGCTATCGACGCTCCGCAAAGAAGCCTGAACTTTGAGTCGCGCGCGTTTTTCTTTTGGCCGTCGCGCTCGGCGGAAATCCTTTCTATGTCGCTTAGGGTAAACAGGCCGCGCAGTTTATCGTCGTCGTCTACGACGAGAAGCTTGTGGACCCCGAAATGCTCGTCGAAAAACGCGTCCGCCACCGCAATCGGGTCTGCCCCCAAATCCTTTTGAGAAACAGTAAAGACTTCCGCGCGCGGAGTCATCGCCTTAGCCACGCTCAGTGCGCTGTATCTATCCTTTACTATGCTTCCCGGAAGAAGCCCCACGAGGCGGTTTGACGAATCCACCACCGGAAAAGTGCGGAACCTGAAATTTTTGTCGGATACGATTTTTAAAACGTCCCCTATTAACATTTCCGGAGAAACCTTTATAGGTTCCTGAATCAAACCGTGTATGTAATTCTTGACTCTTGCAACCTCAACCAATTGCTCTTTTTGCGACATATTGCAATGAATCAGCCCCATGCCTCCGTTGCGTGCCATGCCTATGGCCATTTGCGACTCCGTAACCGTGTCCATGTCCGACGAAATTATCGGGAGGGAAAGATGTATCGAGTCGGAAAGAGTGGTATCCAATTTTGTTTCGCGCGGAAGTATGTCCGAATACTGGGTCGCCAAGGAAACGTCGTCGTATGTCAGGGCGTAACCCGCGTTAGAAGTAAAGAACGCATCGGCGTCCAAGAAAAACTTATCGTCTAATTTATTGCTCATATCTAGTCGATTTTCCCTTACGTGGATTAGGCTGTGTGCAAAAAACTGTCAAATCTTTTTTGAGTTTATTTATGTGAAAAAAAATCGGGATGCCGCAACGGAATCCCGATTCAAACCCGACGAACGCCTATTAATTACTGCGCCTGCGGATAAAAGTCAAAACCAAAGCCACAGCGCCTAAAATCGAAGCCAAAGCCGCCGGCTCTGGAACGGCGACCGCGTTGAGATACCACCCGCCGTCAGTCTCCTCCCAATAAAAATCTTTGAAACCGTCGGCGCTTATGCTCGAAAGCAAATCCGCGTCATTCTTTGATTTTACAAATATCGTGTCATTTTTAAACCCGGAAATATCTATCAGCCGATACTCGGTGAGCGTGTCTCCGTCGGCAATCAAAGTTTCCAACGTGAGAGAAGTAAGATTTTCCCCCAACGTCAAATGGAGGGTTGTAGTATTCCCTGCCGATTCCTCCCCCCAGAACGAGAATCCGTAAATATCCTGGTTCGCGTACAAATCCACATAGACATCCGAATAAACATCGCCTATAATAACCTTCCACTTTCCGTTGTACTCTTCTGAACGCAAGCCGTTTTCTTCGTGCAAAATAACCCGGGCGTTGTTTCCGTATATGCGAACCTGCTTGGGAACGGTCATCAACCCGCCTTTTTCTATTTCCAAAACGGAATTTGCGCCGAGAGCCAAAGATACGTCGCCGTTGTTTCCGGATGTAACTAAAACATTTCCGCCGTCCTTTACGGTAAATTTTGTATTATACAATCCGTCGGCAACGCCTTTTGTCGAGGTGTCGTGGGTTATTACAAAATCCCCGGCTATTTCAATGTCGGAGTTGTTGGCTGTAAATTTTATTTCCGTTCCGGCGGCGGGGGTCGCCATTTCAAACTTCGCGCCCGCAGCCACATTAAATTTAGTCCTGACACCGCTGGCTTGGTTTATAAAATAATCCCCCGCTACATTCATAGTTCCGAGAACATTCACGTCCACCGCCGCATATTGCGTTACAGAACCGGACACAAACTTTGTCCCGGCGGCGGAATCGCCTATATTAATGATAGCGTTAGTGTATGCGCTGCTGCCGTTGCCGCCCGAAAATTCGACGGTTTTGTACTCTATCGACGAATCTTCGCCCTGTTTTAATATATTGGTGTTTCCCAAAAGGTTTATGCACAAAGTGCGATATTGGGCGCCGCCTGTGTTTGTGCCTATTCTTATATCGTTGTAAGAATTTAAGGTGTTTTTGGAATCAAACGTCAAAGATTTTGTATAATCTTGCGTAAGTTCGGTAATCCCAGTGTTTACATATACGTAAATTTTTCTGTCAGGGTCGGATGAATCGAATAAATTTACCGTGCCGCCAGAAAAAATTATGTTTTGGTCGTATATTTCCTCTTTGGATCTGCCCTGGAAACTTGCCTCTATTGCCGGATTTTCATTTTGCGCCGCATCGACATTAATCACGCCGTCCGCGCCGTCGGCGGCGGTTCCATCCATATTATATGTGAAAACTCCGTTGCTGTTGTATCCCGTGTCCGAATTTGAACCGATTCTTCCCACTGTATACGTGCCGTCTACAGATATTGAAATCGAATTCCATTCGTTTGCAATGTGCGCGGTATTTGAATTGGGCGGCAGGGGAACTTCTTTGTTCTGCCATGAAGAATCGGAACTCCAAAGTATATTTTCCGATCCGCTCGTTTTATTGACGTCTTCAAGTGCGGCAAAAAGCGAAGAATAAGCCGCCGTGCATGCAATAAAAAACAAATATTTTGATGCGCAATGTTTCATAGTAACCAATAAATATTTGCCGGATAATCTAATAGGAGAACAAGCATTGTCAAGATTCTACAAAAAAAAATGCGCCGATTTTCACAAAAAGAAATCGGCGCACCCGATAATTGCAATAAATTTTACAAGCTAGAATAGGCTGTAAGAGACCATAAATCCAGCCATTACAATTGCGACCATGCTCATGAGCTTAATGAGTATGTTCAAAGAAGGCCCGGATGTATCCTTAAACGGGTCGCCGACCGTATCGCCTATAACCGCGGCTTTATGGGCGGTTGAACCCTTGCCGCCGAAATTGCCCTGTTCGATATATTTTTTTGCGTTATCCCAAGCGCCGCCGCTGTTTGCCATGAACACGGCGAGGACGAATCCTGAAGCCAACGCGCCCCCCAACAACCCAAGAACTCCGGCAACTCCGAAGAACAATCCGGTAACTATCGGAGCGGCTACCGCCAGCAAAGCCGGGAATAGCATTTCTTTTTGCGCGGCCTTTGTCGAAATTGCAACGCAGCGCGCATAATCAGGATCGGATTTGCCCTCCATAATCCCAAGATTTTCGCGGAACTGGCGGCGCACTTCCTCCACCATTTGGTTGGCGGCTCTGCCTACGGCGTTCATCGTCAAACCGCAGAACAGGAACGACATCATGGAACCGATAAACATACCCAATAGTACTTTGGGGTTCATCATATTTACCTGGTAGACGTTCATAAAGTCGAGCAAAGACGCAGTTTCAAGATTTGCGCCCAATTCCTTAAATTTTTCCAAAGTGGAACTAGCATATTCCGATATTGAGGAATTGCCCTGGACTCTAATTAGGCCTATGCGCAGCTCTTCAATGTAAGACGCCAACAAAGCAAGCGCGGTCAAAGCGGCGGAGCCTATAGCGAAACCTTTTCCGGTAGCCGCCGTGGTATTGCCGAGCGAATCCAACATATCCGTGCGCAGGCGAACCACCTTGCCCAATCCCGACATTTCGGCATTGCCGCCGGCGTTGTCGGCTATCGGGCCGTAAGCGTCGGTAGCCAAGGTTATGCCCAAAGTGGAAAGCATGCCTACGGCTGCTATGCCTATTCCGTAAAGCCCTTGGCTCATATTGGCCAAATCTCCGCCCGCCGAAAACGCGTACGCCAAAGCCGTTCCTATTACAATCGCCATCACCGGGAAGAAAGTGGAAACCATTCCTACCCCCATGCCGCCGATAATTACAGTCGCGGGCCCCGTTTTAGCCTGTTCGGCTATGCCCTGTGTGGGCTTGTAGGCTTCCGAAGTGAAATATTCCGTAATTTTTCCTATGAATATTCCAGTTACCAATCCTACGATAATCGAGCCCCAGTTTCCGAACCAATTAGGATTGCCCAAATAATACAGGGCGCCAAGAGAAACCAATGCAATAAGAACGGAACTGACGTTAACACCCCTGCCCAACGCATTTAAAAGCTCTTTGCTTGTAGCCCCCGCGCGCACTCTTACAAAGTAAATGCCTATGAGCGAGAGAACCACGCCGACCGCTCCTATTATCATCGGGGCTAAAATGGCCTTCATTTGAGCGACAGGATCAACCATATACGCGGCGGCGCCCAGCGCGGACGTTGCCAAAATGGAACCGCAATAAGATTCGTAAAGGTCGGCGCCCATGCCTGCGACGTCTCCTACATTGTCTCCGACATTGTCTGCGATAGTTGCCGGATTGCGCGGGTCGTCTTCCGGAATTCCGGCTTCAACCTTGCCGACGAGGTCGGCGCCTACGTCGGCGGCTTTAGTAAAGATTCCTCCGCCCACGCGAGCGAACAAGGCCTGCAAGCTAGCGCCCATTCCGAATGTGAGCATTGTAGTGGTAATAACCACCATCTTGTGCGCATGGTTGGGGTCGTCTATGAATTTATTGAGGATTACAAACCATATTGAAATGTCCAATAGAGCAAGCCCCACAACGACCAACCCCATAACCGCTCCGGAACGGAAAGCCACCCTCAAACCGGAGTCGAGCGAGTTCTTTGCCGCCCATGCCGCCCTGTTTGAAGCGTACGTGGCTGTCTTCATTCCGAAAAAACCTGCCAGCCCCGAGAAGAAGCCTCCGGTTATAAACGCGAACGGCACCCAATTGTTTTGGACGTGCAAACCGTAAGCCAAGAAAGCAAAAAATACGAAAAGTATCAGGAATACGGCGCTTACAATCTTGTATTGCTGGCGCAGGTATGCAAGTGCGCCCTGCCTTACGTGCAAGGCTATCTTCCGCATGATTTCAGTGCCTTCCTCCTCTTTTTTCATTTCCTTGTAAAATTTAAACGCGAACACAAGGGCGATTATGGAAGCAACCGGGACCAGCCAGAAGATCGGGTTTATAGCTGTGGACGCGCACGTCTGCGCGGTGGCCAATATACTAATATAAGCGGTATTCATAAGTATTGTTTGAAGTTTTGGCAAATAGAAACAGTGTTTTACCGGAAAATAAAATTTCAGAATAAAACAAATTCCGTTTTAATACATTGGAGAGTTAAATTAAAATCTCCATCTTTTTTTTTATTTTTTTTCATTAAGCAGAAAATAGATTTGTCGAAAAAGCTTGTAACTGCCGATTAAATCCGCAAAATCAAATTTGTCAGAAGGGACAATATCACAATAAAACAAAATCCAAAAGGACCAAAATGAAGAATTATCTATACCTGTCATTGCTGCCAGAAGCGCTGATCGCTTCAAACCTCTCTCCCGAAGAATTTGGCGGCTACTTCGCAACGGGCGTATTTAGGCGCAACTGCGACCAGGCTATATTTTTTGAAATAGACCCAAATTTCAAGTCGGACTATCTGCCCGTGGCAAAACTCGACGAACTATGCAAACCGCATCCCGACGGACGCCCGCATAAATCCGTCTATCTTTCGGTTTACAGGGTGCTTGAACACGTGCCGATGTCGGCATTTAGGAATCTCTATCTGGTAACTTCCGACGGAAAGACCTTGGAGCTGTCAAAATCCGAATTTGTTCCCGATTCCAAGCAGCATCTCTACATGTACCAAGATTTCGCCCCCTGCAGGCCCAGAGTTGCAAGCATACTGAATCCCAAGGAATACGTTGCGCGCTTAACATCCTCTGAAAGGCTGGTTAATCTGCCAAAGCTGGTTTTTTGCGATATGGATCTCGGCGCGTTGGAATCCGACCCGCAAAACGGAGATTTGGGAAGCCTGCCGTATAAGAACCAGCACCATTTGCGCGACTGCCTAATGCAGGTAAACAGCAAAGGGGGCAAAAACAACAAAGTTGTAGCCCGATCCGGCGACGACTTCCTATATAGAACGGTAAGGACGGGATTCTTTGTCGGCACAGGAAACGACATGATTTTCTATAAAATGCCGTCTCAAGAGGAGCTGGAGAACAAGCATTATATCTGGTGGCGCTCTGCCCAAAGCGCCTTTGCAAAGTAATTATAGAAACTTAAAAAAACAGGGGAGAAGTTTTTTTATAGACCTCTCCCCTTTTTTTGCGTTTTTTACAATAAAAACGAACCTTCTTGCCCCGCAACCGCAAGAACAAGCTTTTAACCGGACGGCAAACGCCGGAAAAATTTTTCCGCCGCAAATTTCAAATTCCGCCGCCTGTGGCGCGATATTTTATTGAATAAAGCTGCGGATAAATTCTTCCCCGATTTCTTTGCGGGTGCAATTTTCCAAATCGCAATCAAAAAAGCGCGGGGACGAAAAAATCGCAGCCCCGCGCTTTTGCGCATATAAAAATAGGATTTTAACAGGTTTTATGCAATTAAAGCTTTTTGCAGTGTTTGCGCTTGGATTGCGAGAACTCGAGTTTTTTGCCGTCCGCTGAAGTTGCAATTTTTATTTCTCCGCTGCCCTCGCAAATATTTCCCTTTAAAATCTCCTCAGCCAAACTGTCTTCAAGTTCGCGCTCTATAGCGCGCTTCAGAGGCCGAGCCCCGTATTTTTCGTCCCAGCCTTTTGAAATGAGAAAGTCTAAGGCCGATTCCTCGACGTCGATGGTCATTCCCTTTTCGGCAAGCCTCTTGCGCAGCTGGTCGAGCTCCAATTGGACGATTTTGCCCATGTCGTCCTTGGACAGCATTCTAAAGAGAATAATGTCGTTGATGCGGTTCAGAAATTCGGGGCGAAACGACTTTTTCATTTCGTCCATGACTTTCTCCTTGTTCTTCTCGTAGTCGTCCTCGGAATTATTTCCGGCGTCAAAGCCCATCGACGGACTCTTTTGCAGAATATGCGCGCCGACATTGCTGGTCATTATTATTATGGTGTTGCGGAAATCGACCGTCCTTCCAAGACTGTCGGTAAGGCGGCCGTCTTCCAGCACCTGCAAGAGCAGCTGCGCCACGTCTGGATGGGCTTTCTCTATTTCGTCGAACAAAATTACGCTGTACGGTTTCCGCCTCACCTGCTCGGTGAGCTGGCCGCCGTCCTCGTGCCCGACGTATCCGGGCGGAGAGCCGATTAAACGCGATACTGAAAATTTTTCCATGTACTCGGACATGTCTATTTGAATCAACGACTCCTGCTTGCCGAACATCTGTTCCGCAAGAATTTTTGCCAAATAGGTTTTTCCAACTCCTGTCGGGCCGAGAAACATGAAAGAACCGATGGGCCTCTTGGGATCTTTCAGAGCAGCGCGCGAACGCCTCAAGGCGCGCGCAATCGCCGAAGTAGCCTCGTCCTGTCCGACCACGCGCCCGCGCAGATAACTTTCAAGAGAGAGCAGCTTTTGGCTTTCCTCGCGCTCCATTCTGGAAAGCGGTATGCCTGTCCAAGACGAAACCACCGCGTAAATGTCGTCTTCGGAGACATTCGCGCGTTTGGATTCAAGGGATTTTTTCCACGCTTTCACGATATCCTCTTTTTGGGCGATAAGCGATTTTTCGGCGTCGCGCAAGGTTGCGGCCTCCTCGAAGCGCTGTTCGCGGATGGCGTCTTCCTTTTGCCGCGCCGTTTCCTCTATTTTTGAAGAAATCGACAAAACCTCCTCAGGGCGCTCCATCATTTTAATGCGAGCGCGCGCACCGGCTTCATCGATTACATCTATCGCCTTGTCGGGAAGGAATCTGCTTGTTATATAGCGTTCGGAAAGCTTTACCGCTGCCGTAAGGGCGTCTTCGGAATACACGCAATGGTGGTGCTTTTCGTAATTGGCGCGCAAACCCATCAGAATTTTGACGGCGTCGTCGCTCGAAGGCTCCTCAACTTTAATGCTTTGAAAACGCCTGTCAAGGGCGCTGTCTTTTTCTATAAACTTGCGGTATTCCGCCATGGTTGTGGCGCCTATGCATTGGAGAGCGCCCCTCGACAGCGCCGGCTTGAATATGTTGGAAGCATCCATCGCACCCTCGGCGGCTCCGGCCCCGACTATCGTGTGGAGTTCGTCTATGAAAAGGATTACGTCTTTGGCCTTTTCGATTTCGTCCATTACCGCTTTTATGCGCTCCTCAAACTGTCCGCGATACTTCGTTCCCGCGACCATCAGAGCCATGTCGAGTGCAATAACCCGCTTTCCCGCCAAAAGTTCGGGAACCTCGCCGCTGGCTATCTCCTGTGCCAACCCTTCGACTATGGCGGTTTTTCCAACGCCAGCCTCGCCGACCAAAACCGGATTATTCTTAGTCCTCCGGCACAATATCTGGACAGCGCGCATGATTTCATTGGCGCGCCCTATCACCGGATCCAATTTTCCCTCCTTTGCAAGGGCGGTAAGATCCCTTCCGAAAGCCTCCAAAGCAGTTTTTTTCTGTCCCGCCCCATCCGGACGTTCCTGTTGACCGAATTCTTGTTCGCGGACCTCTGTTTCAGGAGTGTCGCCAACAAAATTTGGATCTAATTCCGCCAAAATTTGCGTGCGGCAGGTGGCGATATCGACACCCAACTCGCGCAAAACCGTCGCCGCCACGCCTTCGCCTTCGCGCAGCAGCCCCAAAAGAATATGTTCAGTGCCAATATAATTGTGCGACAGCTGCGTGGCTTCGTAGGCGGCGAACGCCAAAACCTTTTTGACGCGCTGCGTGTGCTGCAAATCCGATATGTCTCCCGAATCGAACCCCGAACCAACCTGCTTTTCCACTTCGCGGGTAACATTTTCGAGATTAATCCCCATTTTCCGCAATACGTTCACAGCCACCCCCTGCCCGAGTTTTATTATTCCAAGCAGTATGTGTTCCGTACCAATATAATTGTGCTTAAAGCGCATCGCCTCTTTTCGGGCGATTGCCAATACCTGTTGTGCTCTTGGTGTGAATTGTTGCATAGCGTGCGTATCGTAAAAAATTTCCTGCAATTAAGCGTTTTTCAGCGGCGCAAAAGTTTGCACTATTTGGACAATTTCTTTTTTCCAAACAACGCCGAAACTTCTTTATTCAAAAACTTTGCCCTCATTTCGTCGCGTTCCAAAGCGGAACATTTAAAAACATTGAAAAACTCCTGCAAATGCGACGGGCGGATTTGCAGAATGAGCTTGTCCAACTTGTCAATTAGGGCATCCCCGCCTTCAAACAGGCCCATGTCCGCCGCCATTCTCAAATGAGAAAGGCACATTGTGGCTTCTGCCGTGTCAACTAGCCTGCACGCGCACAAAACAGCGCGCGCCCTTTCTATTTTGTCGGCCAAAACAGCCGGATTTTCTTGGCGCAATTTTTGCCTGGCATTGACTTCAAATTCCGAAAGCTTCTTTGCAAACCTCGTTATTTTTTTTACTATATCACCTTCTGAAATTCCTAGGGTCTGCTGGTTTGAAAGCTGAAAAAAAGAGCCGTAAGAATCGCTTCCCTCGCCGTTTGCTCCGCGAACAACCATTCCAAGCTGGTTTACGCCGCGGACAATCTTATCCATCTGTTCCGACATCACCAAAGCCGGAAGATGAAGCATTACGCTCGCCCTCATTCCGGTTCCAACATTGGTAGGGCAAGCAGTCAGATAACCGTAGGAGGAGCTAAAGGCAAATTCCAAATGCTCCTCTATGGCGTCGTCAAGAAGATTTATCGAACGCCATATCGACGCCAGGCTCAAACCTTCCGACATTGTCTGGATGCGAAGATGGTCCTCTTCGTTTATCATGGCGCTTGTGCGCTTGTCTTTGGAAACGAAAGCGGCTTTTGCTTCGGTATTTTCAGTCAATTCCCGGCTTATCGCGCGATCCTCCAACAGAAGCTCGCGCGAAAAGTCGGATATTTCCGACATATTGAAATAAGCCGCGTTTTTAAATTTTTTTGTTTTTCCCAGGGCGTCGGCGCAAACCCGGAGAATCTCCCTCATTTCATCGAGCGAAGCGGCATTTGCAAATTTATGTCCCGCAAGATTGCGAGCCAAACGGATTCTTGAGGTTATCGCTATGCGGGAATTTTTTTTGCGGCGGATGATTTTATCTGAAATTTGCATTAGGAAAGTGCTTTTATTTCGTCGCGCAGCTTTGCCGCGTCTTCATAACGCTCCTCGGAAATGGCGGCGTCGAGTTTTTTAAGCAAAGACTCTTTTGTTTCGGCAACATTCTGCTGCGGGGGGTCGGATTTGGACGGCATTGAATCGTCTGCTTCGTTTTGAGCCTCCGATTTGTCCAATTTAGATTGAATTTTATCCGCCAGCGCCTGGGCATCCTCAAGAAAATCTCTGCAAGTGTCGCCTAGGGTTTCTTCGATATTTTTAAGCGTCTTTCCCAAAATATCCATATCGTCGACATTCGCAGAATGAAATTTCGGAGATTTTCCGACATGCTTTGTTGCCCCATGCATTTGCGAAAACAACTCAAACAGGCGCCCACCCATCGCTCCGTAGCAATCGGGGCATGAAAAGCGCGCGCCGTTTTCTATTTCAGAAAGCGCCGCCCCGCACGTAGGGCAAAAATCAACTTTAGCCTTGTGCGAATCCGCCAACTGATTTTCCAGCTCTTGAATTTTCGGAAATATCTCTGCCGGCAAATTTATGGCCTCCAACGAAGCTTTCTCAGCACACGCCGAACATAGGTGTATTTTTATTTTCTTACCGTCGATGATTTTTGTTATGTGAACCGTCGCCGGATTTCCGCATATGTCACACTTGTATTCCGTTGCCATTGCCTTAACCTGCGATTTTTTATGTAATTGAGTATAAAAATGTTGCTATAACAGTTTCAAAAGTTCCGCCGTAGACGGAACATCGCGTATAATTTGCGACTGCAAAGGACCTACTCCAATATATCGCAAATTCGGCAGATTCTTTAAGGATTTATTCTTTGAGGCAACGTCTATTATGCTCTTCATGCAAAAAGCAATGTAGCGCTTGGCTTCGGCAGGCAAATCTTCAAAATTTCTTACGCCCGATATGTCCTGGCTCCAACATTTCAGCTGGGCATAAACCGGGCGGAGCCTCCTGCGGAGAGCGTCGTCGCGCGGAACCCCGTAATATTCCTTAGCGGTGGACGGATCTCTGTAATGGGTGCAAACAAGCAATTCTCCGCCCTGCCATTCGTCGGAATAAGAAAGAGCATCCAGTTTATTAATGGCAATATCGTCGTATCCGCCATATCTCAAAGCATCTCCCTTTTCGACGGCGTCGAACCAACCTACCATCCTCTGGCGGCCCGTACTTGTGCCAAATTCCAGCTTCTTTAATTTTACGGCCAGCGGATGGGCATCGTCCATTTGAGTTAAAAATACGTGCGTGCCAACCTTTGTGTCATAGGCTTTGCAGCATCCTATGGTATGGACTAATTGGGCTGGAATTCCGGCGCTTTGAAAAAATTCCGGAACCCCCGTGTGCGATGCGGTTACATTGGGGGCAAAACCGTGGCGCTTGTCCAGCCAGTACGCCTGCCCAAACTCTCCTATAATATACTTACCGCAGCCGAGACAATCCAGGCACGCTTCGCGCACGTCGCCGACGCGTTTTGCAAGCATTTGCCCAACCCGCCAATATTCGTCTGTCAGAGCATCGAGATTAAGTTCAAACGGCTTGCCGCCTTTAAACTTATGGAAGTCGAATTCCGACTCGTCGAACGTTCCTTCTTTTATAGCTTCGGCGTTTGCGCGGATCTCCGCGCGCGTAAGGATGTCAAAAAACTCATTCCACTTATCTTCCGAAACTTTGCAGACATTCTTTATTGTGTCGCATGCGCGTTGGAGTCGGGCCTTAAATTTATGTTCGAATTCAGATTTGTCCCCCAAGAACGCGCAATAGCAAATTTGGAATTGCCCTACTTCATCAGCGTAAGACGGGGTAATGCCCCTTCCCGTAGAGCCGCGCGGTTCTTCATTGAGAACATTTACGCGGTAATCCTCCCAAGCTAAATCCAAAAGGCGGTGGCCGACATCGCTCAGCATTGTGCGCTCGTCTATTAAAAGCCTGTCGAAAATCCTGTATCCGCGCCTTTCCAAAGGCTCGCCCTCCCATATAAACTTGCGCGGATCCGCAACGACGCCGGCTCCTATGGCGAGGGTCGCAACGTCGTTTTCAATAACGCCCGCAGGCAAAAGATTCAGCTTTACCCCACCGGCGGTATGACCGGAATTTGCGCCTCCGTTTACCTTTATGACAATCGACACAATGTCTTTTTTGCCGGTGTCGGCTTTCAATTCGTCTATGATTTCATAGACGAGGCGGCCTTTGCCTTCGTCTCCCATGCTTATGCCAACATCGGCAATCAACTGACTTTTAAATTTTGTTAGTGCCATTTCTCCTATGCTATTTTTTGACAATCCTTGCATAATTGCACTTTACGGCCTTCTTTACAACACAAAAAAAACAGAATTTACCGCTTGCCGCGAATATCCTTTAGCGCAACCGCCCCATCTGTCAAATTTGCGATAATATACTTGACCATTTCAATATTCGGAATGATTATTTTAAAGTTGCAGCCGGAAACAGCAAGTTAGAAAGAAATTAGAAAATATTCTTGATATAAAAAATTCATATATAAATAATGTTTTTATATGCGCAATTATATTTCCATTTCAAACCGTCCGGACAAAAATTTGATTTTTGCTTAAAAAAGCAGTCCGAGCGGCTGCAAAGCATCAAATTTGCATAAAAACATCCTTTAACCTTTAAATGAAACCGAATACACACACTTATGAGACATAATTTGGCAATCGCCCTTTTTTTCTCGTTTTTTTCCACTATTTTTTCTTATGCGGAAATCGCTCCGTATCTGGCGTCAAAAAATCCCAGCGTGTACGGCGACATACCCGACTACGGAGAACGCTACCTCAGCCCCGACTTTCTTCAATTCGGTGCGGGCGGAAATCTATTCGTAACATGCAGAACGGGCGACGAACTGTTGATACTTAAATCCGACAAAGTTCAAAAGCGCGTCGCCCTTCCCGGACATCCTTCCGGGGTGGCGGTTTCGCACGACGGGAAAATTGCCTATGTCTCGATAGCGGCTCCCGACGGAAAAATTTGCAAAATAGACGTCGAAAGCGGAAAAATTCTGCAAACAGTTCCCGCGCACCACATGCCGCGCGCAATTATTCTTTCTCCGGACGGAAGAACCCTCTACGCCGCCAACCAATTTGAAAACAAAGTGCGCGCCTACGATGCAAATACCCTGGCAGAGAAAGCTTCCGGCAGCGCCATCCGCGATCCGTTTTCAATGGCCTATTCCCCGCTGCCCCGCAAGCTGTTTGTTCTAAACCAGCTTCCTGAATCCAAGGGAGGCCTGTACGAGGAAAATATCGCCGCAGCCGTATCTGTATTAAATCCCGACACTTTGGAAAATATCGCGCGCATCGACCTGCCCAACGGCTCGATTAATGCCCAAGAAATTATAGTTACGCAAAAGTATGCCTATTGCACCCACGTCATCGCGCGCTTTAATGTCCCCACGACCCAAGTGGAACGCGGATGGATCAATACAAACGCAATCAGCGTTATAGATATCGAGAAAAATTCCCTTGTCGCAACCATACTTATAGACGACATAGAACTCGGCGCGGCCAATCCCTACGGAATAGCCGTAGCCGGAGATTTTCTTGTTGTGGCGCAAGCCGGAACTCACGAAGTAAGCGTAATAAACCGTCCCGCGCTGGAGCAGAGAATCGAGCAAACGTTTGCGAAATCGGAAGACAGGCAAAAAACATTTTCCGACATCTGCAACGACCTTTCGTTTCTTTCCGGAATCCGCAAGCGCGTCGTACTCGACGGATACGGGCCAAGACATCTTGCCGCGCAAGGAGAATTTGTATACGCGGGAATGTATTACTCTGACGTGTTAAATAAGATAGATTTAAAAACCCTGCGGGTGCAAAAAATCCAAATAGGCGGAAACGAAAACCTAAATGAAATACGAAAAGGCGACCTTTACTATCACGACGCCGCCCTCTGTTTCCAAAAATGGCTCTCATGCGTAACATGCCATACCGAAGTGCGTTCCGATACTCTAAATTGGGACTTGTTAAATGACGGTATCGGCAATCCCAAGCAGTCCAAATCAATGCTTTACGCGCATTTTACACCGCCTTCAATGATAACGGCTGTTCGCAAAGACGCCAAAGTCGCCGTCCGCAAGGGAATCCAATACATACAGTTTACGCGGCGTCCCGAAAAAGACTCAAAAGCAATAGATGCTTATCTGTCGTCCCTTCACGAAATACCAAGCCCCTATCTGGTCAACGGCAAGCTTAGCGAAGCCGCCGAGCGCGGGGAAATGTACTTTGAAATGGCAAAATGTTCCTATTGCCATTCGGGAGACTACTACACCGACATGAAACGCCATGATGTCGGTTCCGGACTGGAAGAATACAAGGGTTTTGAATTTGACACTCCAACCCTGCGCGAAGTTTGGCGCACAGCGCCATATCTCTACGACGGAAGAGCGCGCACGGTATTTGAAATGCTGCGGAAATTCAATAAAGACGATAAACATGGGCACACTTCCGATTTGACAGACCAAGAATTGAAAGAATTGGAAGAGTTCGTTTTATCTCTCTAAAATAAAGCCTCCAGCCTGAAAACCATATAAAAATTTTTTGGCTGGCGCCGTTTCACCTGTCCGTTTTTACCCCAAGACGGATTTTTATCCGGATTTTAAGCGCGAAACAATTAAAAGCGCAAAGCTACCCGTAAAACGCAGCAAAAGAGCTGCAATCCGCCCTGTACAATTGTTTCTTCATCAAAAGGCGCAAACCGATTGCGCCGCCCCCGTCCGATTGACAATATTCCGCATTTTAGCAAGCGGTTTTAAATATTC
>CALXLN010000026.1 GCA_944389215.1 uncultured Opitutales bacterium | reverse complement strand
CGGAATCTATGTCGGTGGCTATATTAAATTCGCATCTTGAGGTTTTAGGATTTTCTAACGATTCCGCGCTAAAGTCCCCTGCCATTATAGAAATGTACCGAACCTTTTTGGCTACTAGTTCGCGCCCGGACAATTCCGAATTGGCGTCCGGAGAAGATTTCAATAAATTCGCCAAATTTGTGGAAAATCCTACGGAAATATATGCAACAGAAGAATCTTCCGCTTCCGACAACAACTTTCGGAGCGTAGAAACGCTTTCCGGCACTGGGACGGACTTGGTCAGGTTTCTTGGATAAAAGAAAGTGCCGTCGGGATTTTTCTTTTCGCAAACCTCCCGCAAGTACCATCCGTCGTCCCTTGAAAAACCGGTTCCGGGCGATACCGCGCAGTATTTTGGGGAACGCCCGTAATATTTGGCGACTATATCAGTGGCAACCGCGGAATTCAAATTGTCCTTATTGTGCGCAACGCATAAAATCCGGCATTTTCCCATATCCTCGGCCTTGAAAAGCATGCATAGAGCCAAAGCGTCGTCCACATCGTTTCCCATGTCGGTGTCAAAAATTACCGGAATAGGCTTATCCGACGCCGCAAACGCCTTGCTGCAAATCATAAAAGAACAAATTAAACAAAGAAATAATTTTTCCATAATATGTCGACTCCCATAAAACAAGTTTAAACTCCGCATCAGGCTATAAAACAATCGCAGCTTGTCAACAAGAACACTCTTGCGTGCGAAAATCGGGAGGGGAAAATTATCTTTTTGTCTCGACAAATGCGAAGGAAATTTATATATTTTTTCATTATGTTTAGGTATATATTTTTTTACATTTTTTCTTTGTTCGCCCTTTCTTTAAACCTCCTTTTTGCCGATCCGGCGGAAATAAAAAAATTACCGGATAACCCATTTATGGATACGTCGGCATACAAAATTTTGGGACTTTCCAAAGTTTCCATGAATGACAAAGGAACAGTCCTTAGCATAGATACCACCGCAAGCAACGACGAATGGCATAAATTTTTGGAGTTTAAACCCGGATTTCTAGAGCCTAACAAACTTTACACTATAGAGCTAAAATATAAAATTTCAGAAATCGACGACGACGGAATGCTGTTTTTCATAGTGCGCGACCTCAAAAAAGCAAGAGACGGCGTAATAGACGATTTGGCCTCTGTAACCCCGATAGCCGTATCCGACAAATACAGAATCGCCCGGCTGATTTTCAAAACCCCTGCTGAAGCCTCAGACTACGCATTCGTAATACACGGGCACAAAAAGTTTAAGGCAAAAGTAAAGGGCTTGAAAATATTCGACGGATTCGACTCTCTGCACTCCTATAAGCCCTCGCCCGACGCCGCCCCCTGCGACGCGAAAATAGGGAAACTTCCCACGGGCTGCGAAGATTTTGAAGTGGCCCTTCCCCAACCTGCCGAAAACGCGCCAATCTTAAACGCAAAAGATTTCGGCGTGTCGGAAGACGCCGCCGGCTGGGAAAACTTCGCCAACCTGCAAAAGGCAATAGACCAATGCAAAAAAGTCAAAGCCGCAAAACTCGTTTTAAACAAAGGCAACTATAAAATATACAACCTCAAAAATTCCGCTCCGCTTAGCTTCACAGATCTGGAAAACTTTGAATTCGACGCAAGCGGAAGCACTTTGACATTCTGGAAATCCGGCGGGGCGCATTTTGACATCCGCAACTGCCAAAAAGTCAAATTCTCCAACATAAACATAGATTGGAATTGGAAGGACGATCCGATTGTCAGCATCGTAAAAATAGAGAATTGCGGACAATCTCCAGACGGAGAAAAGTTCATAGATATAAACTTTATTGAATACAAAAAATTCCCCAAGCGCGAAAACTTGCGCACCGCGATACTCGTATCGTACAATCCCGAAGACAAGTCCAGGACAAACAACTGGGGAATTGCTATAGCAACCGCAGCTTCAAAACAAACAGGAATGAAAGTGGAGTGGCTGTCGGATAACGTAGTCCGCATTTCCGGGCCTCAAATAAGCGCTTTGCCCGCAAAAGGCGAAACAATGTTCCTCCAGCATTATTATTACGACCGCAACGCTTTCCAACTGTTCGACAACAAGAATATGACACTGCAAAATATAAATATTTACTCCGTGCCCGGACATGCATTTTTGGTCGGAGGAACGCAGCAGTACTTCCAATTCCTGAACGTCAACATAAAGCTGCCGCCCAACAACGACAGGCCAAAAATCACATGTTCGGCCGACCACCTGCACTTCACGCGCTCCTGCGGCTATTTTAAAATGATTGGCTGCGAATTCTCTTACGGCGTAGACGACTGCGCAAATTTCCACGACTGCTCAGGCTTCGCCCGCCGCCACACAGACTACTCGCTGATGACTCAAAACACAGAAGGGTTCCCCAAAGGCACGAAAGTCGAGCTCAGGCAGGGCGACTATTCCCCCGCAAACTTCATCGGCACCGTAAAGGAAACAATTCCCGTAAACCCGGCAAAACGAGTTTACGAAGTAGTCTTTGAAGAAAAGCTCCCGGAACAGAAATACGACGGCTTTGTGATGTTTAACACCGCATACAATACCCATAATTTGCTCGTGAAAGACTGCCACTTCCACGACACCGTATGCCGCGGGCTGCTCATATTATGCCGCGACACAACCATTGAGAACTGCCGTTTTGAGCGCCACAACATGGGCGCGCTGAAATTTGAAACCGGTTACACGTTCAATGTTTGGAGCGAAGGATACGGGGTGAAAAACGTAGTCGTGCGCAACTGCAAGTTCTACAAGTCAAATATCGCCGAACATAAGCACGGAGGCTATGCGCGCGACATCTTTATGGGCGTATATATGAAAAAAGACCCAACAGATGTCGGAACAATGTATCCAATTATAAGCGATATTTTGATAGAAAACAATGTGTTTGAAGAATCGTCTGGATTAATCGCCTACATTTCCTCAACCGGAAACGTTACCATACGCAATAATAAATTTATCAACAACCAATCAATGAAGTCAAATTTCCCCTATCGCGCCGGATTTTACGTTACCTACTCCACAAATACAAAGATAATTAACAACACCTGGGTACAGTCGGAATACGCCCCCTATCCGGCAATTTTCTACGATCCCGGCACAACAAAGAACCTTTTAGCCGAAGGAAACAAAATAATTTCAGAGTAAACCCAAACGTAAAAAAAACAATGCAATGCGCGCCGCCGCATTTAAATGTTTGCAAGTTTAAAAAAACGGCGCAAACTTCATATTAACAATCAAAATATATTTATGGACGAAGAAATTTCAAACTCGGAAAAAACAACGCCGTTGTCATTCATTCCCGCTCTGGGACTTCTAGGATTATGCATAGCCGTAGTCGCGGTGGTGCTGGGAATATTTTCAATGGTGAAAGTCAGCGACACATCCGCCGAAATGAACGACAAGATTGAAAAGGCTGCCGCCCTTTCAATCGATATGAAAAAAATGAGCGACAGAATAGATTCCCTCGCCCTTCAGATTGAAAACCTGAAATCCGGCGACAGCTCCAAAGTTGACGACCTTGCAAAACAAACCCAAAAGGCAGTGGAAAGCATTGGCAAGATTCTAAATGAAAACCGCGCGGCCATAGAGGAAAACCGCAAGGCTATTGAGGAAGTCGCCAAGCGCTCTTTCGTTCGGTCGCCCGCGCCGGCTAGGGAATCCGCGCAATCTGTAGCTGCAGGCGCGCAATCGCAAACACCGAATAATGCGCCAAGCGCTTCCGCCGAAGGGCAAAGAACGCATAAAATACAAAGCGGAGACACTTTTGCAAAGCTCGCGCTTAAGTACAAAGTGAGCGTCGATGCGATAATAAAAGCCAATCCCGACCTAAATCCGTCGCGCCTAATGATTGGACAAGAAGTAATAATCCCTTAAAAGTCGGCAATACTAACTAATTTACGCGCGTTTGGAGCCGTTCGTTTGCACGCGGGATTGAGCTCCGAACGCGTTTTATTTTATATGAAGCAAAAACATCCGAAAATCTGGAAATGCACGAAAGAATCGACTGTAGCCGACTGCAAGGTCTTTAAAGTCGTAAAAAAACATTTTGAGCATCCCGACGGCAAATCGGGAGACTTTTATATAAATATGTCTTCAGACTGGGTCCAGGTTGCGGCGCTAGTCGGCGGCAATAGCCAGTCCGAACCAGAAGTCGTTCTCGTAAACCAATTTCGATTCGGTGTAGAAAAAACTTCTTGGGAATTTCCCGGCGGAGTCGCGGAAAAGGGGGAATCGCCCATTGAAACGGCAAAACGCGAACTTCTCGAAGAAACAGGATATGCAGGAACGCGCGCGAAGCTGCTGGCGAGCTACTCTCCAAATCCCGCCATTCAGAACAATCGCGCGCATTTTGTGGTAATAGAAAATTGTTTAAAAAAATCGCCGGTAAACTGGGACGCAAACGAAGAAATTGAAATTAAAACCGTACCGGTTTCAAAATTGGACTCCCTTGTATCTTCGGGAAAAATTTACCATTCAATAGCAATCAACTCGATATATTTCTTGCAGAAATATCTGGCAAAAAAACTCAAGAAAACACCCGCCAAAACGCGCGCAAAATTGTTAAATAAAACCGAGACACTCCGATATTACTTTCAATAATGCCGTTAAATGAAGACAACAGTGTTTTAAGCGCATTTAGGGAAATGGGCTACACCCCCACGTTTTCCCGCAAGCGCGGAACGCGCGGCAATCCGGAATCGCTAAAATCCCTAACCGAAAAATTTTTGTCAAAACTAAGGGCCTGCAACTCCGACCTATCCACGCTGGTCAAGTCAGAATGGGATGCAATATTTGGCGGCAAATTTGCCGGAAAATGCGCTCCCCAAAACATCAGGGCGGGAATTTTATATATATCGGCGCTCAACCCGTCCGTAAAGCAGGAACTTTTATTCAACCAGCATAGAATCCTTGCCTATCTCCAAAAATTAGAAGGAGGAAAGGCTATAAAAAAATTAAGAATATTATGAAAATCGCGATAGCACAAACTGACGTCGAACAAGGCGACATAAAAAAGAACATATCCAAAGTAGACAATTTTGCCGCGCGCGCAAAAAAAGGAGGCGCCGACTTAATCGTATTTCCGGAAATGTTCGTATGCGGTTTCGACTACAAAAAAAATATGAAGTTTTTAGAGTCGAACCCTGGCAGCATAGAAGAAATGCTCTGCAAAATAGCAAAAAAACACTCAATAGCCCTGTGCGGTTCCATTCCCCACCTGTCGCCACATTCCGACCTTGCCACAAACCGATTCGTATTTATAGACAATGCGGGTAAAATTGTATCGCACTACGATAAAATCCACCTTTTCAGCGTATTTAACGAAGACAAATACGTAAAAGCCGGAGATGAAATAGTAGTAGCGGACACACAATTCGGCAAAATAGGATTCGCCGTATGCTACGACGTAAGATTCCCAGACATATTCGTAAGAATGACAAAGCGCGGCGCTAAACTTATAATAATCAGCGCAGCCTTCCCGCATCCTCGGTCAGAGCACTGGCGCATACTTTCGCGCGCGCGCGCCATAGAGAACCAATGTTTTGTGGTTGCAGTCAACCGCGGCGGCACGGAAAATTTTGGGAACAACCAAGTAAAATATTTCGGCATGTCGGCTGTCATAGACCCGTGGGGAGGAATTGTAGCCGAATGCCCCGAAGACGCCGCAGACGACTTGGCTATCGCAGAAATAAATCTCGACGAAGTCGATACCATACGCTCCCAAATTCCATCGATTAAAGACAGGCGCGAAGATTTATATTGAGGAAAATTGCCGCGCGCTTTGCCTCAAGCGGCAATATTCGCACAAATTGCGCCCGGGCATGAACGTCGGAATTTGGAATTGATATTGGCGTTTATTTTATTGACCGCGATTTGCGAAGTGTTAATGGTGTTTGCATATGAGGAAATTCTTACTGGCAATATTAGCATCACTGTTAACGCTGTCCGCATTTGCGCAATTTGACTCTTTTGCGGGCTTTTACAAAGGAGAACAAAGCGGAACAAAAAAATATCCGCTGCAGATGACCCCCGTTATCTACGCGGAAGTTTATAGAGGCGGCGATACCTATCGACTTAAAATTCTCGCTGACATACTGTGCAGAGGCGATGAATACTGCGTTGTAGACGGATTAAAAGCCGAAAACGGCGAAATCAAGCTTGTCAACGCGGGCGCTCTAAAATTAAACGGGAAAATAACCCCTGAAAGTATCGAAGCTACGGGCGTATATGGCAACGATCCAATCAAGCTTTCTCTAAAGCGCTACAAGTATGAATCTCCGACACTCGGAGCGAAAGCCCCAGGAGGCGCCATAGTGCTTTTCGACGGTAAAGACACTTCTAAATGGGAACTTTGCGCAAACAAGCAGCCCATTAACTGGATTATCAACGGCGACGGTTCAATGACGGTAAAGAACGACGCCAAAAAGCCCGACGGCAAACCGATGAATTCTTCTATCCAAACCAAGGATGTGTTTGGCGCGTTCAAACTCCACCTTGAATTTATGACTCCCGGCGAATACGACAAATTTGGGCAGGCACGCAGTAATTCCGGAGTAATTATGGGTCCCTACGAAGTTCAAATCCTTGACTCTTTCGGAGACACAGGCGCCAACAACCAGTGCGGTTCCCTTTACCGCCAGACGCCTCCGCAATCAAATGCGTGCCTTGAACCCGGAGCATGGCAAACCTACGACATCATTTACACTCCAGCAAAATTCAACGGCAAAACGCTCGTAGCCTATCCGACTTTCACCGTTTATTTGAACGGGGTTCGCATACACAACGAAACTCCCGTAACATACGGCACAAGCATGTCTGAATACATGGCAAAGAAAAATAACTTCCAGCATCCGACAAAGGGAATCAGCATCCAGCTGCAGGACCATACAAACCCGATAAAGTTCCGCAACATCTGGTTGCAGGCCCTCTAATTCGGCAAGCCTTTATAAAACAAAAGCGGATTCAATATTTTGAATCCGCTTTTTTGTATTTAATGCAAAATCCCACTCGATAGCCCGGAGAAATGGCGGGCGAAACCCGCCGTACAGCTGTTGCCTATCGAAGCTACATTAACGGCTACTTAAAATATTTTACGCCTGACAGGAATATCGGCTGGACTTTGTCGCCTACGATATTTTTGCCTACATTTTCGCCGTAGCGCTCAGTGTGCCCCATTTTTCCGAATACCAAACCGCACGGGCTGGTAATGCCCTCTATCGCGTGCATGGAGCCGTTCGGATTGTACGGTATGGATGGTGAAGGCTTTCCGTTGCCGTCGACATACTGGGTAGCTATCTGCCCGCTTTTGGCAAGCTCTAATATTAGGCTTTCTGGGGCGATAAACTTCCCTTCCCCGTGCGATACGGGTATCATGTACTCTTGACCGACTTCGCATTCGGAAAGCCAAGGAGACAGGCGGCTTGCCACGCGCGTGCGCACATAGCAGCTTACGTGGCGGGCTATATTGTTGTATGTGAGCGTCGGGCTTTCAGCCCCAAGCTCCCTGACCTCGCCAAAAGGCACCAACCCCAGCTTTATCAACGCCTGGAATCCGTTGCAAATGCCAAGAATCAATCCTTTGCGGTCCTTCAGCAGCGACATAACCGCATCAGTCAGCGCCGAATTTCTAAACACTGCCGCAATAAATTTGCCCGACCCTGCCGGCTCGTCTCCCGCGCTGAATCCGCCGGGAATCATGAGAATCTGGGCGGAATCTATGCGTTTTTTCATTTCGGAGATAGATTCGGCGACATCGGAGTCTGTAAGATTTTTAAACACAAAAGTATCGGCTATTGCGCCCGCCGCCTCAAACGCCCTGGCGGTATCGTATTCGCAATTTGTGCCTGGGAAAACCGGTATAAATACGCGTGGCTTGGCAAACTTGTTTGGAGATACGGCAATGTTTTTATTTTCAAAGCTCGGGCAAACAATCTCTGTCTCGTTTCCAGGCTCCGCAAGAGTCGGAAAAATTCCCTCCAATGGGGCTTTCCAAGCCTTTGATAGGACATCCAGCAAAATGGACGACCCGCCGATTTTAATTTCTGGTTGGCTTATCGTAGTTCCCATCGGAACCGCCTTAAGCTCTCCAGAATAATCCCCGGACATTTCAACGACAATCGCGCCGTAATTTAGCTTGAATATATCAGACTTGAAATCCGGATTGAACTCAAAGCCTATGCCGTTGCCAAACGCCATTTTTGCGACAGCTTCGGCTATGCCGCCAAAACGCACGGTATGCGCGGCAAGAACTTTTCCGTCGGCAATCGCCTTGTGCAAAAGAGAATATTTTTCGCGCACATCCTGCCAGTCCGGTATTAGATTTGCGTCTTTTTTGATTTCAATCAGCGCAACCTTGGAACCTGCTTTCTTAAACTCCGGCGAAATAGCGTTCCGCACATCGCATGGGCACATTGCAAAACTTACAAGCGTTGGAGGCACGTCTATATCGTTAAATGAACCCGACATCGAGTCCTTTCCGCCTATCGATGCCAAGCCAAGCCGCATTTGCGCGTCGAATGCGCCCAGCAAAGCCGCCAAAGGCTTGCCCCACCGCGACGGATTATTGCGCAGTTTTTCGAAATACTCTTGGAAAGTAAAACGGATTTTAGAAATATCTCCGCCGCTTGCCGCAATTTTTGCCACAGACTCAAGCACTGCATATTCCGCCCCGTGATACGGACTCCACATCGACACGTCCGGATTAAAACCGAATGCGAACATTGTACCCGTATTCGTATTGCCTTTAAGCAAAGGAATCTTTGAAGTCATAGCCTCGGGCTGTGTCGCCAAGTTTTTGCCTCCAAAAGGATGCATAACTGCGCATGCGCCTATCGAGGAGTCAAAACGCTCGATAAGTCCGCGTTGGGAACAGCAATTGAGCCTGGAGAGAGTATCCGTCCAAGCGGATTCGTCGGAAGCCGATTTTCCCGAAGGCTTGGCGAGAGGGGAATCTTCAGCCGGAGCCTCGACGCGCGCGCGCGCAACTGCGGTCGTGCCGTTGGTGTCTAGAAAAGCCCGCGACAAATCGACTATTGCGTCGCCGCGCCACTTCATAACAAGCCTGCCGCTATCGGTAACCTCGGCGACTTGCTTGCACTCCAAGTTTTCCTCCGCGGCGTATTTTTTAAACTCCTCGGCGTCTTTCGGCGAAAGCACGACCGCCATCCTTTCCTGCGATTCCGAAATAGCCAATTCGGTGCCGTCCAGCCCCTCGTACTTTTTAGACACGGCGTCCAGATTTATTTCCAAAGAAGGTGCCAACTCGCCGATGGCAACCGATACTCCGCCCGCGCCAAAGTCGTTGCAGCGCTTTATCAGGCGGCTGGCTTTCGGATTGCGGAAAAGGCGCTGAAGCTTGCGCTCCATCGGCGCGTCGCCCTTTTGAACTTCCGCGGAATTTTCAAGGGCTTTTTCTGTATGGTCTTTGGATGAGCCGGTTGCGCCGCCTATTCCGTCGCGCCCCGTTCTGCCGCCGACAAGCAATATCAAATCGCCGGGTTCAGGAGTGCCGCGGTACACCATGTTCCTAGGGGCTGCCGCGATTACCGCGCCGATTTCCATGCGCTTTGCGACATAGCCGGGATGGTAAATTTCTGTTACCTGCCCTGTGGCAAGCCCTATCTGGTTTCCGTAACTGCTGTATCCGTTTGCCGCGCCGATTACTATTTTGCGCTGCGGAAGCTTGCCGGGAATAGTCTTTCCAAACGGCAGGCGCGGATCTGCGGCTCCTGTAACGCGCATTGCCTGGTACACGTAGCTTCTGCCCGAAAGCGGGTCGCGTATGGCTCCGCCGAGGCAAGTGGCCGCGCCGCCGAAAGGTTCTATTTCAGTAGGATGGTTATGAGTCTCGTTCTTAAACATTACCAGCCATTCTTCGTCGGAACCGTCGACATCCACTTTTACGATTACGCTTGCGGCGTTTATTTCTTCGCTCTCCTCCAAGTCGGCAAGTTTCCCCGCCTTTCTCAATGCGCGCATTCCGATTAGCGCAACGTCCATTAGGCAAACGGATTTTCCGCGCTCCTTTAGCTTCAATTCTTCGCGGGTTTCCAGGTATTCTTTCCATGAAGCTTTCGCGGGAGCGTTAAACGAGCCTTCGGCAAATTCGACGTTTTCCAAACGTGTAAGAAAAGTCGTATGCCGGCAATGGTCGCTCCAATATGTGTCTAAAACCCTTATTTCGGTAATAGACGGATCGCGGCCGACAGACGCAAAATGGTCGCGGCAAAAAACAAGGTCGGCAACCGACATCGCTAGCGACATCTTCGCATGCAGCTCGGCGATTTGCGCGTCGTCCATTTTTATAAACCCATCTATGCGGGCGACATTCGGCGGAATTTTCGACGCGCGCTCCAACGTTTTTGGCTTTTCCAAAGAAGCCTCCCTGCTGTCGACGGCGTTTATTAGATACTTTTTTATTCTATCTACATCCAAATCCGACAGTTCCCCGCTTAAAACAAACACGCGCGCGCACGCGACTTTCGGGCGTTTGCGCGCGACAATTTGTATGCACTGCTCGGCGGAATCCGCGCGCTGGTCAAACTGTCCTGGCAGATACTCTATTGCAAACACAATGTCGGTATCGGCGCACGGAAATGATTCCTCATACAAAGTTTCGACGGGAGCTTCGCAAAAAATGAGATTTTTAACGCCTTCGTACTGGGCGTCGTCCAACCCTTCCACATCGTAGCGCTGCAGCGCGCGGACGGCTTTTAGCCCGGGAATATTTAGATTGGCCTTCAAATCGTTATATAGCGACTTCGCCGCGTTCTGTTTCTTTTCCTCGATAAATACTCTGCGTATCATTTGTGTTCCTGAATTGGTTGCGCGGATAAAATTTTCGGATTTCCGCCTAATAAAATATATCGGGTAAAACTATCTAATTGAATAAATCAGTCAAATATAAATGCGCCCGACGCAAAGAAAACGCCGCGGCAAAATTTTAAAGTTTTTATAAAAGGCAGGCTTCTCACTATTTGTCATAATAAATTTGCAATTGCCAAAAATAACGCCATTTTCGCCAATTATGTTAAAAAAGATTGCATTTTTCACAGCTTTAACCGCAGTTGTTTCATCGGCCCACGCCATAATAACTTCCTACGGGCAACCTGCTCAATACGGAATCTCCGCCTCTCCGGAAAATTGGTATGAAATAAATCCCTATACCTGGGAGGTGTTTACAACATACGATTCTGACAGGTATTTTAGCGATGGAAAACCGTCTTACACATCTTTTAGCGCCGAAATGTGGAGCTCCGGAGTTCTAGACGGCAAAATGGTAAGCCAAGCAACCGCATTTGCGGTTCTGACCGACCGCCGCGCGCTTTTCGGCGGAGACGGATATGTGGATTTGGGATGGTGGCAGCCGACTGAATCAAAATACGCCCAACAATTCGTATTTCTCGGGGGATGGAAGTACAACATAACAAAATATTTCGATTTGGACTTGGGCGGAAATGTAATTTATTCCACAAAAAAAGTGGTCGGGCCCGGACTAGTCGGCATGGGCGGAGAATTGTGGCGCGGCGACGTTTACGTCGGAATTGTAACCGACAAAATATTCTTGCGCCCGTTTATATATTTCCATTACGACCCAACCTACGACTCAAAAAAATACCAAGCGGGCTTTAGCCCCGTAATCGACCTCGAGCCCTATACCGCCATAGAGGGATTGGCGTTGGAATCGCAGGTAACATTTGCGTATGTCGACGCCAACAGGTGGTCTGGCAACCAGAAAATCGACGGGAAATACTGGAGCAACGCATACGCATACATCCAACTGGAATCGCACCTTGCCTACACTTACAATAAATCTTTTAAGGTATATGTCGGAGTTGGATGGGCCATTAACAACGACGGACGCGGGAAAGTCGGCCAAGGCGGATTTGACATGGGCCCGGACAATATGGTCTGGGGAGGCGGCGGAATAGGATATATATTCTAAACCTTTACCCTGGCAAAACTTTCAAAGAAGCGAAGAAAAAATCTTTAAGTAGACGATATTCCGCACAATCACGTTTTAGCAGCAAATACTCTGAACCTGCAAACAAGGCGTCTGCAAGGTATTTGATGATGGAATTGCGCATTCCGCGCAATCCCGTTCATTAAAAAATTTTAAGCTTCCCCGGCGCAAATCATAAAAATGACAGCAACAGGCAGTTTTTGCGCGCAGTTTGCACAAACAATAATATACCCAAAAGACGCCCCCGTTAGGAGGGCGTCTTTTTTGCAATAATCCAATTTGCGCAACGTTTAATACGCCGGATTTTCAATATTCTGGTTGAACGAACCGTCGGAATTTTTCTTCCAGCTTACCTTTACATCGCCCTGCGGAGTCGGATAAACGATTGTTGCAGAATCCACAAAGCGGTTCGGATTGCACGATATTTTCCGCCACGCCGGTGCCTCCTGCTTTATGCCGCCCAGAATTTGCGGCAGAAGGAAGGCGGGATGCGCCGACCATGCGTGCGAATGGGAAATTTCCCCTGAGACGTCAAAATTCTCAAAGGTTGTGCCGTATTCCGCCATTTCAGCCCAGCGGCGTTTTATAAAGTCGTAAACTTCCCTGTTGTAGCCGGCGTCCACCATAACTTTTAGGACGTTTACGACCCAGAATGAAGATGGGCTGGCCTTGCTGAATACTTTGTCCTCCCGGATGTAAGGCAATAAAATATCCACGCACGCCTTCTCGAAATCGAACCCCTTTATGTTGTTTATTTTCGCCAGAGTTTGAGAGTGTATGCTCTTTGACGGATTTTTCTTTCCGTCTCTTATTCCGTCCACAACAAGTCCGTCGGAATCGAGAAGTCGGGTTGTTATGGCGCGCCTGACTTTGGAAGCGCGCTCGGCAAAAATTTCGGCGTCGTCGTCAAACCCGCAGCCATTGCAGAGTTCAGCCATTCTGTCCAAAGCGTAAAGCAGCCACATGTTCAGCACAGTGGGATTGCCGTCGCGCTGAATGTCGGTCCAATCCATAAACAGCCAGTAGCGCGGGTCGTAGCGGACAAGCCCGTTGTCGTCGGTAACGGAATCAAAATACGAAAGTATTCCCATTACAACATCTCTGTGGTCGGTATATGCGTCGGATTTGCCGGTCTGCCAATAATAGTCCCAAATGGAGGCTATCCAAGTCAGCGAAAAATCAGGAAGTATGCACGTGTGCGCCATTGTCGGAGCGTGCCCATAAGTGAGGCCGTTCGGAACGGTCTGCATTGCAATATTGCGGATGCCGCGCCTTAGCAAACGGGCGTCGTTTGAAATAAAGAAAGTATTCCAGCTTTGGACGCGGGCGTCGCCCCACCATTGAGCCTGTTCGCGCCATGGAGTGTCTACATACGAATCTATCGCGCAAATCTTTTGGGTATGTTTGCAAGCCTGCCATATTTTATTTACAAGCTCGTCGGAAGTCGAAAACACGCCTTTATCCTCCAATGGATAAGCCGACCAGCGAAGCATCGGATATACTTTTAAAGCAGACGCGTTGTTGCGGATTCTCACAAGGACATACCTAAAGCCCTGTATGTGGAAAAATTGATGCTCTTGATTGCCCGCCCTGCAAATCAAACGGTTTGAGAGTGCCACTTTGCAATGGGTCTTGTGCGAATCCCAAAGATTTGCCCCGTCCAAAACTTCTGCATGCGACATATCTATGATTTCACCGCCCTTTGCGCCCTCAATTTTTATCATTGGGAATCCAACCATCATCTTTCCAAAATCGAAAATATAACTTTGATATTCTCCTTTTTTAGAAGCTGGAACTTCCACAAAATCCGCTGCGCAAGACATCGGCTTATGCTCGCAAATCTCCTTGGCGAGCAATTCGTTGATGTTGAATACGCGCTCGGAGGTATCAGCACACTTGCCGCTGCCTTGCAAAACAAGGCGGGGCGCGGGAACGATATAGGATTCCATCATGGGAATCATCCGCTCCTCAAGCGTATAGTAAGGCATTGCGTTAAAGACCTTTGCGCCTTCTGAACCGCCCCATTTTGAGTCGTCGAAATCCGCTTTTACCCAATCGGGATTTTCTTCGCGCAAGTCTATATGTTCCTGGTTGTTGAGTTGCAGGGAATAAATTGCCGTGTTGCGGTCGCAACCGCTCTGCCGGCGCGATTTCGTATTAACTTTTGAAGCGACTATCTTTCCGTTGCCCAAATCGAGAGCATATAGGACGCCCGCGTTTCCGGCTGTCAGGTACCCGAATGTGCTTCTGCCTGCGTTGTAGGCGCGCACGGCGATTATATTTGTACCTTTTTTCAAATATTTTGCTATATCAATTTCGTCGTACGGCCAGGATTTCTGAAAGCCGCGCGCGGGGCCGCTGGCGACAAATTCCCCGTTAACGTAAAGCCTGTAGCACTGGTCGGCAGTAATATATAGAGGAGCTGTTTGAGGAACTTCCGAAATTTCAAATTTTTCCCTAAACTGCGCGTAGGCGTTCACAATTTCGCAAAAAGATATGGGATAAGGCCAAATCCAAGACGCTTTTTTTAGCGGAGAAGGTATCTTTTCCCATATTTCCGGATTTTCCGACCCTGTCCCGGCAAATGACGCCAGCGACATGGCGAAAACACAAGTTGAGATAAATATTTTTTTTAAGTTCATATTGCTGCCATTTTAATGTTGCACAAAGAATAAACGGAGAAAATATACATTTTCGTCCCCCTCTATTGCTTGTACTAAATCTGAGAAAAATTACGGGAGTTATCAAGCATAATGTTGGCGTTGACAAAGCTAAATTCCATCCTATCTTATTAGAGCATATGCAGGAAAAAGCGGTTTACTTTATTACTTCCGACGACGATTTCATATCCTCCAACAGGGCCAGAAAACTATTCGAGGAGCATTCTGCCGGCGTCGCTGACGAAATGTCGAAAGAAATAATAGACGCCTCCGCAAGCAAAGCCGAGGAAGCGGTAAAGGCCTGCAACGACACCATTTCCGCCGCAGCCACGCTCTCGCTGTTCGGCGGCAAAAAGGTGGTATGGATGCGCAATGTAAATTTTATAAATGACCTTCGCGCGGGAAAAACAAACGACACAAAAGAAGCACTAGAAAAACTATCCGAAGTTTTGGCAAAACTCACGCCGGATATAGCAACAGTAATAATAAACGCCTCCCCCGTTTCGTGCGCGAAAAAATTTTACAAGGATATGCAGAAAATCGCCGAATGCGAAGATTTTCAGTCTAAAAATCCCGTCGCCGACTGCGTAAAGTTTATAGAATCGGAAGCAAAAAACCTAAAAGTAAAACTTGAATACGGCGCCGCCGAAACACTCGCTGAAATCGTGGCGGGCAATCCCAGAATGGCGACGCAGGAACTCGTTAAGCTTGCAACCTACGTGAATTTTGAACGCCCAATAACCGAAAAAGACGTAGTCGATATGGTTCCGATTTTCGGCGAAAACAGTTTTTTTGAAATAACCGAAGCATTTTACTCCGGCGACATCAATCGGAGACTTTCTTCTTTGCGCAGGTATTTTTTCGCAAACAAAAACGCCTCGGCGCGCCCGATTATATCCGGCCTGCAACGCCAAAATTCCCTTTTAATACAATTGAGAGCTTTAATGGACGACAAAATTCTCGTCAAAACCACTTCTCCGCAACCCCGCGGGGCCGTAGAAGAAGCCGCGGCAAAATTGGCCCATTTTTTCGACGGAGCGGACGAAAAATCGCAATACAACATATTCGAGAAAAATTCATGGCTGGTAGGCTCCAAGCTGGCTCCGATAGCCGCCAGAATTTCCATGAAAAAATTATTGGACTACCAAATGGCCTTTGCCAACGCCTTTGAAGAGCTGATAAGGCGTCCTTCAAGCGACGAGTCGGTAATGAGGGATTTGTTTTCAATCCCTTAAATTTTAACGGAATTTCCACTCGCAAACCTCTGCTTCTCCAAGAAATGGTTGACAAAATTAAACGCCTAAATACGATTTTTACCCATATGAAACGATTCAATTCTTTATTTATTTCCTTGGTACTCGGTTCAACGGCGGTTTTCGCGCAAGAAATGCCCGCCGATCTTTCAGCAAAATTGGAAGCAAAAGCTGCCGAAGTAAACGCCGGAAATTCGGCCGCAGCCAAAACTTGGCTGAGGAAGCAAATCGGGGCATGGGAGACAATCCAAAATATGTCTTTTGCCGCCGACGAAAACGATATCAAGCTCATAAAAGACATCGCCGAAAAGAAATATCCGCTCGATTACGTAAACCAGGAAAAGTTTATAAATGAACAATCGATTGTCGCCTCAGGCCTTCCGGAGTTCAAAGTTTCCCTGGGCAAAGACGGATACGAAGCCGTGCGCAAAAAGTTTTTTGATTCCGGAAAAACAGACCTCAATGAACTCATAGAAATTTTGCACACGCAGGCCGCGGCAAAAACCGAGCTCGACACAATGAAGCCTATAGGCGACGAAACGACTTTTGCCATAACAAAAGAGGTCGTTGCAAAAAAATTCGCCGGAGACTATGTGTCGCAATTGGCTTTCTTAAAGAAGCAAAATGCGCCCGCAACTCCGGCGGCAGAAACGCCCACAACCGCCGCGGAAGAAACTGCCACTACTGCGTTAATTGCGTCAGACACCGCGGTTATGAACGCAGCTGAAGCAAAAAAACCGCTGAATATAAGCGAACTAAACAAAATGGCCCGCGATTTGTTTACAAAAGAAACATTTGTCGTCGAAGGGGCAAAAAAATGCACGGCAATCGCAGCTGAAGTCGAGGGCAAGCAGGTTATAATAATGCCTTTTACAGCCTATTCCCCGGATACTTCCATTACTATTCTCAATAATTTGGGCGAAGAAGTGCAGTTTGACAAAGACTCAATTTTTGCCTGCAAAGATCTGCCGTTGATGCTAGTTTTCGCGAAATCGGTTCCTGCCGACACTCTCAATGTAACCTTCCCCGATGAAAACCTATACCGCGATTTGATAGGCAAGAACGTATTCTTTGTGGGTTTCACCACGAATAACATCCAATCTTTCCCGATTAAAATAAACGCAATTTCAGATCCGGTTATAACTCTTTCAACCAGGATACCCACCAATTTCCAGGAAGGAACAATTCTAGTCGAAGCGGAAAACGGCATAACATTGGGCGTATTGACGATAAACAACCCGATTATAAAAAATGTAAATTGGAAAAACCGTTCGGAAGTAAACAAATTCTTGCGTTCCTTGGACAATTCTTTCAAGAGCCTCAACTGCATACGAATTGACAAACTTGGCGATATCGAAAAAGTCGAAAGCGAAAGGTTCAACTCTGAGAAACAGAAAATATCCGAACTTAAGTCGTTGGCTTTGGATGTAATAAAAATCTTTTCAAATTCGCGCATAGACGAGCTTTCAAATTTGCCGATACTTGGAAAAATAGTCAACAAACACAAGCGCGACATGCTGCGCAAACAGGAAAAATCGCGTTTCGATAGACTTGGGCGCCAATATATACAGGATATTATAACTCTGATAAAGGTAAATATAAGGGATTATACCCCGCATAACTACTATACCGCCCATAGAGTTGAAGCCATCCAATATCAAAACGTATTGAACGACTTTATTAAAACTCTAGACGACGGCTTAAAAAGCGGCAACTTTAAAGACTTTCTCCCCTACGAAGCAAAGCGCAAACAGGAAAAATAATATAGAGGCTATCTTAAAAAAAGCGGTTCAAAATGAACCGCTTTTTTATGGTTAAAAATGGCTGAATCCTTCGCCTTCATACGGAATTTTCGTTTTAGAATCCAGTATGAATATTTCCCCCAAAGAGTCTTTGTCCGCCTTTACGATGCGCCCTATTCTATGGGGAACATACCCAAAAGCCGAAAAAAAAGATTTTTCAAAATTTCCGCAATCTCCGTTTATTGCAAATAGCAGCTCGTAATCTTCTCCGTCGCTCAAGGCCTGTTTTAGAGTGGCTTTTCCGTTGGAAAGCGAACGCAAAGGAATGGAATTCGCGTAAATTTCAGCGCAAAATTCTCCCGGCGGAATAATATTTTTTAAATCGCCGCCCAATCCGTCGCTCAAATCGGTGCAAGCATGCACGCACTTTTGTCTGCCAAGCCAAATTCCCTCGCTAAGGCGCGGCTTAAAGTTTAGATGGTGCCCGCTTTCCAACGAGCCGCCGAGAACTCCGGTTACATATATCCAATCGCCGTCAACGGCTCCCGTGCGAAGCAGCGGCCTGGAAGACGAATCGCCCAAGAGCGTCAGGTGCATTGAAAAGAAATCCGCGCCCACACTCGCCAAATCTCCCCCGATAAGCTTTATCCCATATTCTTCGGCGGTCTCCGCAAGCCCCGCGCAAAAGCCATCGAGCCATTCTATTGAAAGATTTTTTGAAAATATCGAACTTGTGAGAGCCGCTACGGGCGAAGCCCCCATGGATGCAATGTCGCTTATATTGCGCTTCATGAGCTTTGCCCCCGCCCTGCGCGGATCGGCGGACGCATCGAAATGCCTGCCAAATATTACCGCGTCGCTTGTGGCGTATAAATTTTTACGCAAAGAAGAAGTTTCCACAAGAGCGCAATCGTCCCCGGCTCCAAACGGGGACGGCGGCATGGAGCTTCCGAAATTACGCCGGATTCTTTCAATAATTTCTTTTTCGGACAGTTCTCCTACGCAGTTCTTATCGGCAAACGGATTCATTTAGCGAAAGCAAAAAAATATTGGAAAAATTAAACATTGAATGAACCATTATAGGCACAGCGATATTGCCTGATTTTTCATACGAAGCCGCCAATATCATTCCCATTATAAAAAGAGGCAAAAACACAAACGCATTTGCGTGAATAGCCGAAAACAATAAAGACGAAACCGAAGCCGCAAACACCGCGTTTAAAGCTCCGCGAAAGAATCCAACTCCTTTTAAAGTTCTATATATCAATCCCCTGAACACAAGCTCTTCGGAAACAGGCGCGAGAATACCTATGGATAAAATCGCCAGCAGCCTGACATTCCACGAATCTATTCCGAGAAAAACCTCTATAATGTCTTGAGATTCCGGAAGGCCGCCAAAAAAAGCCAAAGAAAACAGGTTTATTATAATTCCGCACAATAAAACGCATGAAATGGCAAATGCGAAAAACTTTAGCGCCATTCCGAAAGTTTTAGCATTTATAAAAACGCCATAGCTGAATTTTGCCTCGCCGAACTTTTTAAATAAAACAGCTAAAATTATAAAAAGCGCTTGGAGCAACAGCGTAGGCAAAAACACAATCTGCGCCGAATCTGCAGGATAATATTTTGGAAGTTCCCTTGAAACGCATATTCCCGCGAGAATGGCTAAAGACACCATAAAACCAAGCAGAGTCCAATCCGCCGCGTTCAAATGGATTGGAGTGATTCCCGCCGCGTCCCTAATGGCAAACCTGCCTCCCCACGTTAATATGAGAGCCAACAGCACACAAAGCCCCACCATGAGCGCGTATGACAAAGGCGGCTGCATTTCCTATTTTTTAATATAGACGCGCTTTCCGCCCAAAAATGTCTGAACGACGCGCGCGCGGAGTTTTTTACCCAGCCACGGTGAATTTTCCGAGCGGGAAAGCGGATTGCTGTAAACATATTCCTCGTTCTCGTCGATGAGCACGAAATCGGCCGGAGTCCCCGGCTTTAAAGTTCCTGCGTCCAAGCCTAGAAGCTCCGCGGGGCGGGTAGACATAAGTTTTACGAGTTTGGGCAACTTTATTTTCCCGCTTCTGACCAAAACCCCATGGCAAACGCTAAATGCCGTTTCCAATCCCGTTATTCCAAAAGGCGCGCGGTCGAACTCCCTGTCTTTTTCCGTATCCGTATGCGGAGCATGGTCCGTGGCGATAACTTCGATAGTCCCGTCGACAACGCCTTCTATCAGCGCGTCGACGTCGCTTTGGGCGCGCAAAGGCGGGCACATTTTAAAATTTGTATCATAATTTTTCAAGCATTCATCGGTAAGCGACAGATGGTGGGGAGTGGCTTCGGCGGATACAGACACTCCGCGCCTTTTTGCATTCCTTATTATGTCTACGGAAAGCGCGCTTGAAATATGCTGAAGATGGATGTGGCTATGGGTATAGTACGCAAGAATGACGTCTCTGGAAACAATTATGTCCTCCGCGGCAGAGGGCCATCCGCCCAGTCCAAGGCGCACAGACCATTCGCCCTCGTGCATTTGTCCGTTGGCGGTGAGAGTATTTTCTTGGCAATGGTCCATTACAAAAAGCCCGAACATTTTGGCGTACTCCATGGCATTGCGCATAAGTTCGTTATTTTGAACGCACGATCCGTCGTCCGTTATGGCTTTTACACCCAGCTTTTTTAGAGAGCCGTACGGAGCCAATCTTTCGCCGCCGCGATTTTCGGTTATGCATCCGCTTTGATACACTCTTACCTTCGCGGTCTCGGAAATAATGTCGTTTATAAGGCGTATGGAGGCAGGAGAATCTGCCGCGGGCGAAGTGTTTGGCATTGCAAGCAAAGATGTGAACCCGCCCGCTGCTGCTGCGGCAGTTCCCGTTGCTATGGATTCTTTTGCGGTCTGACCGGGCTCGCGCAAATGCACATGCATGTCGACAAATCCGGGAGCCAAAACCAACCCCTTTGCGTCAAGGACTTTCGCTTTTGCGGAAACCTTTTCCGCAAAAACTCCGTCGGCAACCATTACATCGCATATTTTATCGATATTTCTCGACGGATCTATTACCCGCGCATTTTTTACTATAAATTCATTTTTCATGACACCTACCGCCTCGCAGCCGCCATGCAGAGTTTCATAACGGCCATTCTAACTGCGACTCCGTTTGTTACTTGGTTTAAAATAACCGAACGGCCTGAATCCGCGAGAAACGAATCCAGCTCCACTCCTCTATTTATCGGGCCGGGGTGCATTATGAATGCGCCCGGCTTTAAAAGCGACTCCCTGCGCTTGTTCAGGCCGAACACGTTTGCGTACTCGGAAATAGACGGGAAATGCAGCGAGCTTTGGCGTTCGTGTTGTATGCGCAGGAGCATTACAACGTCAGCGTCGGCAACCGCGGACTCCAGATCGTAGCATATTTTGACGCCCAGTTTTTCAAACTCGCGCGGAACTAGCGTCGAAGGCCCCGCCAAAGTAACGGACGCTCCGAGTTTGTTGAGCGCTTGGATATCCGAGCGCGCCACGCGGCTAAACAGAATGTCGCCTAAAATAGTTATCTTCTTTCCCTTAAAATTCCCGTTGAATTTTTCGCGCATTGTAAACGTATCCAACAGAGCCTGCGTGGGATGCGCGTGGGCTCCGTCTCCGGCGTTGATTACGGGAATCTTTACGCGCTCGGCAAGATACTGGGCGGCTCCGGCGCAACTGTGCCGCACGATAATCATATCGCTCATAAGAGCTTCGATATTCCGCGCAGTGTCTTTTAAAGTCTCGCCTTTTACGGAAGACGACACGTTGGATGCAACGCTTATTACGTCCGCGCCAAGCTTGTGCGCAGCCATCTCGAATGCTGTTCGAGTTCTGGTGCTGGGTTCGAAAAACAGGCTTACTACGGTTTTGCCCCGCAAGTATCCGAGCTTTGTTTTGTCTCCTTTGAGCTCGGCTTTAAACATGTCCGCAAGCGCGAAAACCTCGTTTATTTCGCGCAACGACAAATCCTCTATGCAGGTAAGGACTTTGCGCGACCACGTTACAGTATCTAAAAGCTCTTTTGAAATCATACCACTTTCATTTCAAGCTAATTCACCCTTTGGGCTTGTCAATTTTTTTTATCCGCGCTCTGCGGATTTGGGCGGCAAAGCAAAAAAATAACTAAAAAAAGCTTTCTCTGCGCCGAAACTGTGATAGAGTCCCAAAGAATGAAAATAATAATAGTAGGAGCTGGAGACGTCGGCCATTACCTTTGCCAGGTTTTGAGCGAGGACGGACATTCCGTAACGCTGATAGAATCATCCGATGTTACGGCGGACGAAGTCGAGGAAAATCTGGATGTGCGCGTAATACGGGGCAACGGAGCATCTGCAAAGTACATATCGATGGCCGGAGCCGACTCTTGCGACTTCTTCATGGCAATGACAGCCCACGACCAATTAAACATAGTCGCCTGCGCATTGGCGCACAAACTAGGCGCTAAAACCACCATTGCCAGAGTCCACGACCAAATATACTCCGACAATTCCATAGTAAACTACCAAAAATATTTCGACATAGACGTTTTAATAAATCCGGAGGCCCTCACCGCAATAGACCTTGCAAAACACGTCAGGAATCCCGAACGCGTAGCCATAGAGGATTTCGCTCGCGGGCAAATAGAACTTCAGGAGCTCGTAATAACCGAAAACGCCAAAGTGTTGGGCAAGCCTTTGAAAGAACTCGCCCTTGGTTCGGGAATAAAAATTTGCTATCTAGAGCGCAGAGAGTCCCTTTTAGTGCCCACGGCAAACACGGTTCTGCAGGCAGGGGACAAAATAACGGTTATAGGAACTCCTGAAGTCTTGCTCTCTAAACGTCCTCTGTTTTCCACCGAAAGCAATTCCTCCAGCGTGCGCATAGTTCTCTACGGCGCTACGGAAACGGCGATATCCATCATACGCAGGCTCTCAAACTACCGTTTTAAATTGCGCGTAATAGAGCCAAACTTGCGCAAATGCAAAGAAGTTGCGGAAAGTTTCCCAAATGTTACGGTAATTAACGGAAGCGCTACTTCCCTCCGCCTTCTTGAGGAGGAACAAATCGGAAGCGCCGACTACTTTATCGCCTGCACAAAGGACGACGAAGAAAATGTAATGACATGCCTCCAGGCAAAGAAGCTAGGCGTAAAACACGTGGAGCTTGTCATCAACAAGCCCGACTACGAACAGGTTCTGCAAAATATTAGCGGATTTTTAAATATAGAAGCCGCCTCGTCCCCGCGCCGCGTTACCGCATCGGAAATTCAAAAGCTAGTAACCGATAAAAACTTTATAGTAATAGGGGCTCTGCGCGACAGCCCGATAGAATTCATTGAATTGGAAGTCGCCGAAAACTGCCCCGCCCAAGGAAAACAAATTTACGAGTTAAATCTTCCTCCTGCGTGCATTATTGCCGCAATAGTGGGCGACAACGGCGCAAAAGTCCCGGGAGCAAAAGACGTGATAAATGTGGGCGAAAGGCTTGTAATAATTTTGGAACGCGCAAACGTCAAGGAAGTTGCGGCAATGTTTCGCGATATCGGTAGATGAACTATTCCATCATATTTAAAATACTCTCAATGGTATTTGCCATTATGGCCGGCGCGTTCTCGGTATGCGCCGGAGTTTCGGTTTTGTACGCTGACAATACCCTTGAGGGCGAAGCCATGCCTTCGTGGATCTGTGTAATAGCGCTCTCGCTGATGCTGGCCTTGGCTTTCTATATTCCAAGCAGAAACGCACCGACAAAGCTTTTCAAAAAAGAGGCGATGTGCATAATCGGCCTGGCGTGGACTCTTGCTTCGCTGGTAGGCGCCCTTCCCTACGTGCTGATATTGGACTGCCCGTTCGCAACGGCATTTTTTGAATCCGCAAGCGGATTGACTACAACCGGAGCCAGCGTCTTCGGGGACTTTTCCGCATTTCCGCACAGCCTAATGTTTTGGCGTTGCCTATCGCATTGGATTGGAGGCTTGGGGGTTGTGGTATTCTTCGTGGCAATTCTATCGTTTTTGGGATTCGGCGGAAGAATCCTATACGCCCATGAAGCAAGCGCCAACTCCGGCGGCGGAATGGAGACCGAGCGCATACAAAGCGGCGCAATGAGAATACTGGAAGTTTACACGGCAATATCGGTAGTATGCCTGATAACCTTCAAACTTTGCGGAATGGGATGGTTTGACGGGATTTGCCACATGTTTGCAGCCGTGTCAACCGGAGGATTTAGCGTATATGAAAACAGCATTGCCCATTACGACAGCAGACTGATAGACTGGGCGGTGATAGTTTTTATGTTCATCGGAGGCGTTAGTTTTACAGCGATAATATTGGCTGTGGAATTCCGGCACAAAAAGCTGGCGCAAAATACGGAATTTTGGACTTATCTGGGAATTATTATCTTCGCAAGCCTCATAATATGCGCGCTTATATGCTCGACCCAGCCGTCGCTATTCGACGCATTCACACATTCCGTATTTCAAACGGTATCCATAATGACAACTACCGGATTGGCTTCAGCGCCCTATCAAAACTGGCTTCCCTCAACCCATATAGTTTTATTCGCCTTGATGATAATAGG
>CALXLN010000025.1 GCA_944389215.1 uncultured Opitutales bacterium | reverse complement strand
ACGCCCCGAACGCGGAAATCATATCCATGTCCGCGCGCGAATTCATTACTCTTATTTTCATTCCCCGCAAATCTTCGGGGGAATGAATCTGTTTTTTTGAGGTATAAAAACAGCGTGCCCCGGCGTCGTAGAAGCACAATCCCATCAATCCGTCCCTTCGCATAAATCCGAGAAAATTCCGCCCCAAATCTGAGTCTAGAACCCTCCAATAATGGCCGCCGTCCCTAAATACATACGGCATGCAAAGAGCGTGCATTTGTGGGACAAACGTCCCTATCTGCGCGCACGACGCCTTTGTCATATCCAAAGAGCCGTTCTTTAGCTGCTCCAAACATTTTATTTCCGAACCCAATGCGCCCCCAGAATATATATCCACCGACAATTTTCCGCCAGAAAGCTCCTCGAGGCGCTTTTTCATAAACTCCATTCCAATATGAACCGGATGCGTCGTCTCAAGGCCGTGCGCCAACTTCAGAACCTTGCGATGGGCATTCCCACCTGAATGAATCCAGCAAGACAATGCCAGCGTGACGCAAAGCCCGCCTATAAGAAAACCCAATGTAAAATACGACGCTTTTTGATTCATAATGTCATTTTCCGCTATATCCAAGCCTCTTGCTCAACTCAAGAGCCACTGCGTTTACAATTTCGTACATTCGCGCGTTTGAGCGCCTGTCGAACCTCACCGCGGGTGCGGTAATTCCCAGCGCGCCTACGACTCCTCCAAGCTTGTCGTAAACAGGGACAGCTAAACAGCGAACCCCTATATGGTATTCCTCGTTGTCTATCGCGTATCCGCGCCTCAAAATAAGCGCCAATTCTTTTTGGAGGATTTCTTTATTTGTAATTGTATTGGCTGTGCGGCGTTCCAGCCGCACTTTTTTTAGAAACAACGCGTCGTTTTTTGCAAGCCACGCCAACAAGACTTTGCCCGTTCCGGAACAATACATATCCACCACCGCTCCCGCGCGCGAGGCCGCATGCAAAGGCAGCGGGCTTTCGCATACTTTAGCAATTAAAACCTTTTTTCCAGACAGCACGCCCAAATGGGACGTTTCTCCCGTAATGCCCGTAAGTTTTGCCAAATACGGTTCGGCTATATTTAGCAAATTCATCTGCGCCAGAGAAGAATCTCCAAGATTTGCAAGGGCTCCGCCTATCGAATATTTGCCTTCCTCTTTTTTAACGAAGCGCTCCGATGCCAAAGTCTCCATTATACGCATGACGCTAGTGCGCGGCAGCGAAAGCGCGCGCGATATTTCCAAACACGTGAGCGCGCGGGCGCTATGTCCCAGAAATTCAAGTATTCTGCAGGCGTTCTTTAGGTTGGGTATTATATACTCTGCCATAGATTCTGTTTATTGGATTTATTTTTTCAAATATCCTGGATGCTTAAAAGCCGATTATTAATTATGCGTCCAAATATGGACAGGCAATCCAAATTTTTTAAAATCTGCTTTACTAATTCTGCGGCGGGTAAATCATCTAGGGAAATAAAATTGCTTTATGAAGAAAAAATACCTCCCCTGCCAAATAGCGGCAAAAAATATGGATTCAGCGCAATTGCGCGAAAACTTCCTGATTGACGACCTCTTTGTTAGAGGCTCCATCGATTTGTACTACACCGACTGCGACAGGGCGGTAGTCGGCTCCGCCTGCCCCGCAAATTCCCCCCTAAAATTGGAAGCCGGCGACGAGCTTAGGGCCGACTTTTTCTGCCAGCGCCGCGAGCTCGGCGTCCTAAACATCGGCGGGTCTGGAACAGTTGTAGCCGACGGCGCGGAATACAAACTTGCGCGCGGAGAATCTCTATATATAGGCAGAGGAACCAAAGACATATCGTTTGCCTCCGACAACCCTGAGTCCATAGCCGAGTTTTATCTGCTCTCCTATCCGGCGCACAAGCAATATCCAACAGTCAAGTCCGCTCTGGGAGAGGCAAACATGCTGCATTTAGGGGAACAGTCCCAAGCAAATGTCCGCACCATAAACCAAGTTATTTGCCAAGCGCGCATACAAAGCGCGCAGCTTGTGATGGGCTACACAAAGCTGGAAGACGGCAGCGTTTGGAACACCATGCCCGTGCATACGCACGAGCGGCGCTCTGAAATCTATATGTATTTCGACGTCAAACCCGGCGAATGCGTTTTCCACTTTATGGGCTCCCCGCAAGAAACGCGCCATATTGTCGTTCGCAACAAACAGATTGTCTTGTCGCCTTCGTGGTCTATACATTCGGGATGCGGAACGCGCAACTATACTTTCTGTTGGGGAATGGGCGGCGAAAACCAACGGTTTGACGACATGGACGCAGCGCCCACCGACGAACTCAAATGACGCTTCCAACGCACTTTTGATTGCGCCAACCGCAAAAAGTTTTTAAGCCAAATGCGTCGGAACTTCTTTCCAACCCGTACGAAAATAAAAAACACAAAATCTCGCCATGGCAATCTTGGATAAATTTTCCCTAAACGGCAAACTAGCCCTAGTTACGGGCTGCAAACGCGGAATAGGACGCGCAGTAGCAGAGGCTTTCGCCGAAGCCGGCGCGGACATTGTCGGAGTTTCAGCCACGCTTGAATCAGACGGGGGGCAAGCAGGGGCCGCCGTAAGGTCAATGGGCAGAAAATTTTTTGCTTACAAGTGCGATTTTTCAGACTGCGAAAGCGCGAAAGAATTTGCGCGCAAAGTGATATCCGACCATGGAACTCCGGACATACTTTTTAACAACGCAGGCACTATAATGAGGAAGCCCGCCGCGGAACATCCGGACGAATATTGGTTTAAAGTAATAAATGTAAACCTGAACTCGCAGTTTTTAATTTCGCGGGAAATCGGGGCAAAAATGGTGGAGCGCCGCAGCGGAAAGATTATATTTACAGCCTCGCTGCTGACGTTTCAGGGCGGAATAAACGTTCCAAGCTACGCCGCAAGCAAAGGCGGAGTCGGACAGCTAACAAAGGCTCTTGCAAACGAATGGGCGCAATACGGCGTCTGCGTAAACGCAATCGCACCCGGCTACATTTCAACAGACAACACGTCCGCTTTGCGCGCAGACGAGAACCGAAGCAGGCAGATTTTAGAGCGCATCCCTGCGGGGCGCTGGGGAACCCCCGCCGATTTGCAGGGCGCGGCGGTTTTCTTGGCGTCGGCGGCCTCCGATTACGTAAACGGTGAAATTCTAACTGTTGACGGTGGCTGGATGGCTCGGTAATATCCGAAAAAATTTTACGGCAGCAAGTTTGGTTTGCGCCGCGCGCAATTATCTTACCTTGAGGCTGCCCATAAAAAAATAAAATCAATTACAGCGCGCGCTATGGCTAGTATTGCCGAACGCAAAAAAGTAAATGTTTGCTATGCGCGCTAATGCTAAACTCTGCGGACGATTTTATTTAAACTAAAAAATTTACACCTCTGTCGGAATATAAAGAGAAAATCTCAAAAGAAGCACCCGAAGAAGATCACCGAACCAAAGTTTCAAAAAGGCGCGCGCCATGGCTAATGCGCCTGATGGACGTCCTTCTAGATTTCTATTACTCTGCTCTTGCAATCCGGCCCAATGCGGATGCGCAAATATTTTCCAGCCTGTGTCCGCCGATTGCCACAATACTTGAATTCTGCAAATATAAAACCGAAAAATACAGTTATTGCAAAGCAAGCAAATATTGTTTTTGCAAAGATTTTGATTCTCCATTAAACACCTCCATGGTGCGCAAAATTATGCAAGGCCATTTTGGCGCAAGGCTCCAACCGAATATTAACTTGCTTTAGCGCGGCGCAAATGCGTAAAAAATTTTGTGCAAAATAAAAACTTCTTTAACCCGATATTAAACAGCCTCTATAAGCAACAAAAAAACGCCCCAAGCGGGGCGCTTTTGTTGCATTTTTGACTGCGCTGATTTTCCGCATTCTCCGTTTAAATCACACATGTTTTTTAAACGGAGCGTGGAAAATTTTTCTATGCCTTCAATGCAGCCTGGGCTGCCGCAAGCCTCGCCACGGGAACGCGCGGAGGAGAGCAGCTTACGTAGTTCAATCCTACATCGTTGAAGAAACCGATTGAATCCGGATCTCCGCCGTGTTCGCCGCATA
>CALXLN010000024.1 GCA_944389215.1 uncultured Opitutales bacterium | reverse complement strand
GACGTCATAAACAAAACCCGCACGGCGCACGTATTAACGGTTGAGGACCCGATAGAATACATCTTTGAGGACAACCATTCTATAATATCGCAGCGCGAAGTCGGAGTCCATGTGGATTCGTTCTATTCGGCGCTGCGCTCGTCTTTGCGCGAGAACCCTGACATAGTTGTGGTTGGGGAATTGCGCGATTTGGAAACGACGAGAATCGCAATAGAAATGGCAGAGACAGGCCACTTAGTATTTGCGACTTTGCACTCGCGCGGTTCCGTGTCCAGCATAGACCGCCTTGTCGGGCAGTTCCCCGCGGGCGAGCAAAACCAGATTCGCCAAATGATTTCCGAAAGTTTGCTTGGGATATTGTCGCAGCGGCTCTTTGCCAAAAAAGGCGGCGGGCTTGTGGCGGCTTTTGAGCTTTTGTGCGCGACTCCCGCAGTTAGAAATTTAATTCGCGAGCAGAAATACGGGCAGATATATTCAAATATTCAAACCGGAGCCGAAGTCGGCATGGTTACTATGGAAAGCTCCATTGCGCGCCTAATCCAGCTGGGTAAAATCAGTTCCGACTCGATGAATAAAGAATGGTAGAGCGCATTTCGATGTTGGGGGGGCGGTGCCTGCCGGGATTTTTTTCTAATTATGAATGATAGATGGCATGGTGGAATATTTGCGCGGAAATATTTGCGGGTTGGCATTGAGCTTTTTAAGTTGACCAATATATTTTTCGTTTTAACCTTTATTCTCATTGCGCCGTTGGCGCGAGAAACTTTAACGGTAAATTTATGAAAATGCAAAGACTCAATAGAAGAAGTTTCATTAAGAAAGCGGGGCTTGCGGCGGCATTGACGCCTTTTTTCACCGCGCGCGATATGTTCGCGCAGGGTTCGCCTAATGAAAAAATAAACATAGGCATAATAGGCTTGGGCAAGCAGGTCGGAGGCCATGTTTGGGGGGCTGTCAGCGATTCCAGATGCAATTTATCCGCAATTTGCGATGTCGACGACGAGCGTTTGGCGCATTACAAGAAAAGAATAGAGGATAAATACGCCCAAAACGGCAAGAGCAACACCGTAAAAACTTACAAGGACTTTAGGGAACTAATAGCCGACAAGTCTATAGACGCCGTTTTTATAGTTACGCCAGACCATTGGCACACGATAATGTCGGTGCTTGCCGCGCGCGCGGGAAAGCATGTTTATTGCGAGAAGCCGCTTACATTCAGCGTCCAGGAAGGGCAGCAGATAATAGACGCCGTCAACGCAAACGGCGTGGTATTCCAGACAGGTTCCCAGCAGCGCAGCGAATCCGCTTTTAGAAATGCCGTTCAGCTTGCGCGCACGGGAATGCTTGGCGAAATAAAGTGCGTTTACTGCAATGTGCCTTGGCGTTTTCCAACAGTATATAATTGGCCCGAAGAGGAACTGCCCAAGAGTATAGACTGGGACATGTGGATTGGACCCGCGCCAATGAGAGCCTATTCCGACCATCTTTTGGCGCGCTTGCGCCAGCCGCCTAAAGGCGCATACGACTACGATTGGGGCGAATGGAGATGGCACTCCGACTACGGCAACGGCATGCAGGCCGACTGGGGCGCGCACCACTTTGACATCGCCCAATGGGGCTTGGATATGGACGGCAAAGGCCCCAAGTATATAGATGTTTACGAGGCTAAAAATCCAGCGTTCCCGAACGACACAAAAAGCATTTCCTACGAATACGAAAACGGCGTAAAGGTTTATTACGGTTCGCCGTCCATCCTTCAAAAGATGGGATTCGATAAGCCGAGCGCGATGGTTACTTTTATCGGAACCGAGGGCATAAGCTGCGCAAGCCGCGGCGGAATATTCTGGGCGAGCAAGCCGTCGCTTATGAACGTCAAACTTCCGCGCGGCAAAGACGCCGCATACGTCAGCAACGACCACCGCGGAAATTTCATAGACGGCATATTGTACGGGCGCCCTGTTCTCTGTCCTGCGGAGGTTGGCGTGTCGAGCTGCAATATGTGCCTTATTGGAAACATCGCCCACAAGTTGGGCAGGCGCTTGGAATGGGATTGGAAGACTTGCTCTTTCAAAAACGATTCCGCCGCCAACGAATATCTCTGGCGCAAAAACAGGGGAGAATGGGCAAACGTAATATAAAAACCATAAAGCGCAAATATTATGAAAAGATTTTTAATACTTTTTATCGCGGCAATTTCGGCAACGCTTTTTGCAGACCCGAAAGATCCTGTGTTTAACGAGCAGCAATTGCGGGAAATCCATTCGGCAAGCCCCGCAAAACCCGCAGTGTCTGTGGAAAAGCCGCGCAAGGTTTTGCTGTTCTCAAAAACGGCGGGATATAGGCACCGCGACGGCATTGTCGGCGCGCGCGAGGCTCTCGATTACATGGGCAAAAAACTTGGGATTTGGGAAATTGTCTCGAGCGAAGACGTGTCGCAGTTCGAGGCGGACAATCTCAAACAATACGACGCCGTCATATTGTGCCAGAGCACGGGCGATTTTTTCGGCAAGGACCTTTCTGCAAAATATACTAAAAATCTGATGGATTTTGTCTCAGCCGGCGGCGGAGTGTTTGCCATACACGCGGGCGTTGATTGCTACAACTACGACGGTTTCCGCAACAAAGCCTTCACCGATATGCTCGGGGGCGAATTTATAGGCCATCCTTGGGGCACTCAAAATTCTCCCGTAACGATTGTCATAGACGACAACGACTCTCCAATTACGAAAGGAATTTGGAAAGAAGGGGCGTTTAGGATAGTCGATGAAATTTATATGGTGGGCAGTTCCTACGACCGTTCAAAGTGCCGCGCGCTCATGCGCATAGACGTCGACAGAAGCCCGGTAACGACCGAATGGGGGCGCAACATAAAAATCCGCCCCGACCGCGACATAGCATTGGCGTGGATAAAGAATTACGGCAAAGGCCGCGTCGCATATGGCGGCTTTTGCCACGGTTGGCAGAATTATAGGAATCCAAAGATTCAAGAGCTTTATATGCGCATGCTGCAGTTCGTCTGCGGAGATTTGAAGGCGGATACATCTTCAATACCGTTTACCGGCAAGTCCGTTTATGTCCCGATGTATGAAAAGCCGTCAATCGACGATATAAAGGCGCTCTCAGAATTGAAATACGGCGAGCGCGACAGAGAAATAAACGCCCTTATTTTCGCTGTTTGCGCAAACAACCACGACGCCGATTTCTGCTCAAAACTTGAAAAATTTATCGCCGCAGAAATTTCCGCGGGCAACGGAACGCAGCTTTACAGGGAACTTTTGGCTGAGCTTCTGTGGGCAACGGGAGTTAAGTCGGGTGCATCGCAGAAGCGGCTTGAAAGCTCGCTGAAAGACGCGCCGGACGGCTTGAAAAGCCGCGTGGAAAATGCGCTGGCCCACCGAGAGGCAAAAGGGATAATGCCGCTTAACAAATCTCCGAAGATGAAGGTGTCTCTCGAGATGCCCAAAGACCGTTCGGAACTTTTGAGGACAATAGCTTTTCTGGGTGCCAATCCCGATGTGAAAATGCCGGAATGGCTGAAATTGGACGCTCTAGACGAAAACGCAAAAGCCCATCTTATATTTGCGCTAGCCCGCCGCTCGGAAAATCTGGACGAAGTGTTTAAAATAACTCCGCAGTCGGAGGAAGTCGCGCTTGCGCTCGCATTTGCCGTGGCAAAATCCGGGCAAGAGAAGGGAATTAAGCCCGTTTTGGACGGAGCGGAATTTGTGAGCGTAAAGATGCGCCCTGTGGTGGCGTCGTACTTGGCTTCAGCAAAATCCGACAAACTCGTGGAAAATCTCTTTGAGATATTGAAATCCGCGCAGGGGGCAAAAGCTGCTCTAATCATTGAAACAGTTACATTGTTCGATTTGGATTCAATGGTATCCAAGCTCTTTTCGGGATTTGAAAGTATGTCGCCCGAGATGAAATTAGGCGCCCTTAAAACGGCGGAATCGATTGCCAATAAAGAGGTTTTCTTGCGCGCCGTATCGCTTTTCGGCGGCGAATCCGACAAGAAAGTTAAGAGCGCGATATTGAAAACACTAGTCAAGTGCGCGCAGGCGGGTTTTGACGCCGATATGTTCGCGGCGCTAAAAAAGGCGTACGAAGGCGCTCAAAAACAAGACAAGCCCCAGCTGCTTAGATTCGCCCAGTACGACGGCGGCGCGGATGCTGTCGAAATGTGCAAGTCGGCTTACAAAGAGGGATTTAGGAATGAAGCTGTCAAGGCTCTAGGCGGATGGAAAAACCAGAGCGCGGTGGCTCCGCTATTGGCAGTCGCAAAGGCAGCTTCGGACGAGCGCGCAAAGACTTTGGCGCAGATGTATATGGTAGCCGTGGGAGAACGGGCGGGATTGCCTGCAGACGCGGTAATTTATCTTCTAAAAAATTCCGTTCGCGCCGATGAGCGCGGGAAAGCCGTAGATATCGCCGTAAAGCGCCCGTCGCCGAAAGTAATAGAAGCGTTAAAGTCGCTGAAGATGGACTCTGAAGCGGAAAAAGCGCGGGAAAATCTCTCGAAAATAAAGACTCAATACAAGTCTTTTAAAAATAACGATATGCGCCCGATGCTTGACGGCAACATAAATTCGCGCTGGTCGTCCGGAGAGCCTATGAAAAAAGGCAACTGGATTGCGTTTGATTTCGGATATCCCAAAAATATAGCCCAAATTGTATTTAAGTTGGGAAGCTCTAAAAACGATTTCCCGGATGAAATCCAAGTGTTTGCAGGCGCTTCGGTCGATTCCGCAAACAGCAAAGTTGAGGCGGCTTTGGATTACTCCGGAAATACCGCAACTGTGAATTTGCAGAATTTCGACGCGCAGGTGCTGAAAATTGTCTGCGCAAAAGACAAGCCCGCCTTCTGGTGGTCTATCCATGAAATAGAAATAAAATAGGCGGACTAAAATAGTCTTAAAGCGGCGCCTGCGATGTATTGCGGCGCCGTTTTTTTTAACCGGAAAAAGCTTGATTAATAGCTCCGCGGTTCTATATCGGACGAGTTTATTTATATTTGAAGTGGACTTAACATACCAGTCATTGGCGGCAATTGTGCCGATATATGTAATGATACTTGCGGGCGTTTTCGCCCGCAGAGTAGGATGGCTCAAGCCTGAGGCGGATTCGTCTTTCGTGCGGATGGCAATCGATGTTACGCTGCCGTGTTTTATCGTCTACAACATGCTGGGCAATGAAAAGCTTAAAAGCATAGGGTTTTCGCTGGCGACGATTTTTATCGGAATGTTGGTCGTATTGGCGTCGCTTGCGGTATCGTACGCGGCGTCGCGCATTTTGCGCCTGAAAGTCGGCGGCGGCGAGCGCACTTTTGTGGTTACGACGGCATTCCATAATTACGGATTTTTTATAATCGCTCTCGTCGCGATTTTATTCGCTGGAAGCGCCGACAGCGAGCTTTTGGGGCTGGTTCTCACACACAATGTCGGTTGCGACCTGATATTTTGGTCGGTAGGATTGTTCCTGCTTTCAAATTCGTCGAAATTTTCGGTTAAAATATTTTTGAGGGGGCCGGTATTGGCGGTGTTTGTCGGACTGTTTCTCATCTGGACAGGCTTGGGGGCTCTCATTCCAGACTTTGTTGCAAACTCGATGAAATGGATAGGCGGATGTGCAATTCCTATGAACTTGTTTATGTTTGGGGCGCTCATTTGCGATATGTATGGGCATTCAAAAATCGACTATCGGGTTGTGGCAGCGGGAGTTTTTGTGCGAATGGGAATAATGCCTCTCATATTTGTGCTTGCGGCGTGGCTTTTGCCTGTTGACTTGTCGCTAAAAAAGCTCATAGTTTTACAAGCTTTGCCGCCTTGCGCCGTTACGGCGGCAGTGCTCAGCCGCGATTTCAACGGGAAGCCTGATTTGTCGGTGCACATAACTTTGGCGACTTGTTTTGTGGCGATTTTCACATTGCCGCTATGGATGAATCTGGGTTTTTCGCTCATAGGCGGTTTTTAAACAAATTTAACCATCAAGAAGAAAGGTAACACATAAAATGAGTAAGACAGTATGTTCTGTATGCGGATACGTATTCGAGGGGGACAATATTCCTGATTTCTGCCCTCAATGCAAAGCTCCGAAATCAAAGTTTATCGTTCGCGAAGATGCGGGAGAGCTGGTATGGGCCGACGAACACAGAATCGGCGTTGCCAAGGGTTTGGACGCGGAGGTTGTCGAAGGTTTGCGCGCCAACTTCACAGGCGAATGCACTGAAGTGGGAATGTATCTTGCCATGAGCCGCCAGGCCGACAGGGAAGGTTATCCTGAAGTCGCCGAGGCGTACAAGCGCATAGCGTTTGAGGAGGCCGAACACGCTGCAAAGTTCGCCGAACTTTTGGGCGAGTGCGTAGACAAATCAACAAAGGCGAATCTGGAAGCCCGCGTTGCCGCCGAACACGGCGCAACCGAAGGCAAACTCAAGCTGGCAAAGCGCGCAAAGGAACTAGGATACGACGCCGTTCACGACACTGTTCATGAAATGTGCAAGGACGAGGCGCGCCACGGCTCTGCTTTCCAAGGCTTGCTTAAGCGCTATTTCGGAAAATAAAAATTCTTTTAAGGCCGGTGCCGCTATATTAGGCGCTCGAAAATAAGGAATGCCCCGCGTGAAAAGCAGGGCATTTTTTTCAAAAGATTAAAGAAATTCTCCTCGCGCGGCGAAAGCGAGCATTGAAATTAATGCAACCTGCAACCGCGCTTTTTCATGCCCGCGCAAATCCGCAAATAAAAGCAGATGCTGCTGCAAAGAGAATGTTCAAGCGGTTTTTCGCGCGCTCATAAACCCAAAAATAAAAAAGATGCGCCGCCGCAAAAGCTGCTTTTAAGCCTATTGCAAGGGCGGACGCTGTGCGGCTGTCCGGATTTTTGCGCGCGGACTAGAAAAATACTTTTACCGCAAGCGACCAAAACATATGCACGGGAAATTCCTGGTTGTTAAATTCCGCGCTTCTGAGAGTCCAATTTAAATCTGCCTGGATAAATTCGTAGCGGGACGATATTCCTGCCATAATTTCTCCCACCAGCCATTTTGGAGTTACGCTTCGGCTATGGGCAAATGTATTGCCGTCTAGGGTAATGTCGTATCCGACAAATCTTGCCGCTCCTCCTGCGTACATAAAGCAATGCCAGTTGGGCTGGTTGCCGTCTGGGCGCCACTGCACGTCGTTTCCGCCCGCGTAGTCTATGCGGGCGGGCTCAAAAGAGTAGGGCATATTAAAACCCCAGCGCGCGTACGCCCTTACTGTGGCTTGCGTCATTACATTTCCCAAGTCGGCGCCGGCGGATCCAAGGAAATCCGCAGAAAATGAATCGGTTAGCTGCGCGCGGGCAAAGCGTTCGGTATGTTTATAGGATATTATTATTCCGGGTTCGTTTTTTATTTGTTCGTGCCAGCCCATCGGCCAATCGGAGCCCGTCAGGCTGTGTATAAATTTTTGCGCGTCTTCGGCAAGGGATATCGGGCCTACAACTCCTAGATTTACCGTAAAGGAGTCCAAGCGGTCTTGAGACGCCAGGTGTGCGCCGGCTCCTATGTAGAGCCAGCCCGCATAGGGCCTGTCCCATGCGGGAGGGTTCGGATTGTTTATGTCGGAGTTCACGTACATCATTTGTCCGATTCCAATAGATTGGTAGGCTTGGCGGCCCTCCATGCCGAACAGCCGCAGAAATGCAAACTGCAGCCGGCTGGAATAGAAATCGTCCCCGTCGGTCGTGTAAGATATCCTTATGCCGTTTGTGTAGTATCTGTCTGAAAAATATATATCGTTTTCTTCGATTAAGGAAATTACGTTTGTTGAAGTTTCGGAAGCTGCTTCAACAGGCGGAGTTTCGCGTACGCTGTTGCCTGTGATATGGTTTTTCGGGGAGGAAGGCATTTGTTTAGTGCCAGAAAGGGCGTCTTGCGCGGGGCATATTGCGCAAGATACAAAAAGTAGAATTGTTGACAATGCGTATGCGGCTTTCATAGTTTATGAGTTTATGAGGATAACATCGGGCAATGCAAGAGGAATTTCCCTGAATTCTCCGCGCGGCGATTCGACGCGTCCGGCGACGGACGCCGCTCGGCAGGCGATATTTTCGTCGCTTGGGAGCGCAATTATAGGCTCTAAAGTTCTCGACATTTTTGCCGGAACGGGCGCGTACGGGCTCGAGGCCGCAAGCCGGGGAGCCGCAAGCGTTCTTTTTGTCGAGTCCGACAGGAGGGCTCTGGAGGCTTTAAGAATAAATGTTGCGGCGGTTGGAAAAGCTTTGCGTTCGGCTGGAGAAACTCCTTCAATGCGCATTGCGGGCGCGGACTGTTTTAAGCTTTTGCGCGGCGTCGGCGAGGCCTTTGACTTTGTATTCTTAGACCCTCCATATGCAATGTTGGAGGACGAGAAATCTTTGGATAGAATTTTGGAAATGTTGTGCGGCATTGCTTCGGACTCCGCTACTTTTATTTTGGAGGCTCCTGCGCAGTTTGGGCTGCCGCGCGAATTTTCCGCTTTCAACAGCGCCGGTGGTTTGAAGAAATTCGGGTTTAAGGAAATCAATAGGCTTGGGAAAAAATCAAAAGGCAAGCCTTCGCAAATAGTTTTTGGAATTTGCGAAATCGGCTGACGAATGCGGCATGGCATATCCGGTCTTTAGACGCGCATCAAAGCCGCCGTATGCGGGATAAAATTTGCGCCAATATTTTTCCTTAAGCCGGGAGCGATTATTTATGTGTGCCGAATTGCTTATATTGCAAACTATATGTTGAAATCTTTTATTAAGCGCATTCCAGTTTGAGTCGGGCAGCAAGCATCTTTATTAAGACTCGAAAGCGGTTGAAAATCTGCTTTGCGCTTTGCTGGAAAAACGCCTGCTGTGCGCGCATTGCGGGCGCAATTTATTAAACGCGCTTAATCGGAAAATTTTTTGACAAAAACTTTTGAATGCCTGCCCGAGGCTTCGTATTTCTCCAGTCGGGCTTTGGGAAGCTCGGACGGGTAAGCTTCGTCGAATCCGCAAACTTCGGAAAAGAAAGGTGCGGATTTTGTGCTTAGGGCGAAAAGCTTCTTAAAGCCAAGTTTCTTTGCCTGTCTCACAACGTATTCTACCATGCGCGTTCCAACATCGTGCCCTTGGTAAAACGGCTGTACGTGCAGGCTTGCCAATTCAGCGCAGCCTTCGCCTATATCAAGCAGGCTTACAAAAGCTATTATGCTGCCGTCCATCTCGTACACAAAGTACGTGTTTATACGGCTCAAAACCTCTTCGGGAGAACGGTAGACAAGGTTTTGTGAACGCATTGAAACCTTGGAAAGATTATATATTGTGGCGGCGTCCTCCTTTGCGGCTGGCCGGATTTTTTGGTATTCGTCGGCGTAAATCATAGTGCCGCATCCAACCTTGTCAAAGAGCTCGGTCAGAAGGCATGCGAATTCCCTGCCGTCTAATATGTGCGCGCGTTGGGTTCGAGTTGTCTCCAATGCTTTTACGGCGCATTTCACTTTGGACACTACGCGCGGATCTATGTCGTTTATGCGCTCCTCGAGCAGCTGGCGAACTTCGTTGACCGGCACTGCCACCGCTTTTTCTTCCGCGCGCATCAGTCCGCGGGTTACTGTTAGATATATGAGCTTGCTCGCGCCAAGCCCTGAGGCTGCCTCGCTCGCCAACAGGTCGGAATTCATCCTGAAAATCTTTCCCTCGCGGTTTACGGCTATAGGGGCGAGCACGGGTATCATACCCAGGGACAGCAGGTTCTTTAAAGTGTCGAAGTCTATTTTTTCTATGCGCCCGGCGTTTTGGTAGTCGATGCCGGAAATTATTCCAACTTCTGTTGCGCGCACGGCGTTTGTGGCTACACAGCGTATGTCTTTTGTCGCGAACGCGTCTATGATTGTCTGAAGCGCGTTGGCGGAAGTCTCGCGGGCGAGCGCCAGGGTTTTGTCGTCGACCGGGTTGTTTCCGTAGACGTCGGTCAATTCCACCCCGTGCGAGATTCCCGCGTCCTTCAGCTGTTTCCCGATTCCGTAAACTACCACCACGTTTATGTTTAAGCTGCGAAGCACGGCTATGTCCGTTATTACATTGCCGAAATTCTCGCAGTCTATTACGCTTCCGTCAATGGCAACTACAAAAGTCTGATTGCGGTAAAGCGGCACATATTCCAAAATGCCGCGCAAATCGGATGCTTTTATAGATACGTTTTGTTCGTTTTTTGAGGCTTCCATTTTTTTGCATTTTATGGCGCAGCCGCGGAGATTGTGGCGCATTAGTGGCAGCCGGAAATCCGCAGAAATTATTGTTTCCGCGGATCCCCTGCGGACGCCGCGCTAGGCGCGACTGATATAAGTATTGTCCTCTATGCGGATTTTTATCATGTCGCCCTGCTTTATGAAGAGCGGAACCTGTATGACTACGCCGTTTTCGAGAGTTACGGGCTTTGTGGGCGCCGAGGATGTATCGCCGCGCAGGCCTTCTGCTGCCTCGGCAACTTTCATTTCCATATTGTTGGGAAGCTCTATCGACACGGGATTTCCGTCCACAAAAAGAATGTTGTAGACGACGCCCTCGCGCAGCCATTTGGCGTCTTCGCCGACGGTTGTGTCCATCAGAATGATATCGTCAAAAGTTTCGGGATCTATGAAATGGTAATGGGTACCGTCTATGTACGAAAATTCCAATGGGCGGTTTGTGGTGTGGCAAAATTCCACCGAGTCTGTCGAGCGGAATTTCACCGCCGTGGAGGTGTTGGTGTCGAGATTTCTCAAAACCGTTTGTACGAATCCCGCTTGTCTGCCTTGTGTGCGGTGGAGCATGCTCATTACGGCATGGGGGGTTCCGTTGTACATTATTACTCTGCCTTTTCTTATGTCTGTTGGACTTGCCATATTTTGTGTTTCCTTTAATTTTCCGTTTTTAAGGTTTAAATTCTTATACCCAGTCGCTGTCGCGCCATATGAGCCCGTTTGCCACGGAACGCGCAAAAAACGGCCCGCGGTATACCATGCCTGTGTAAATTTGTACGAGGCTCGCCCCAGCGTTCATCATTTCTCCAGCCTTTTCAACGTCGACTATTCCGCCTACTCCGATAATTGGAAGTTTGCCGTCGGTGGCTTTGGCTATGTATTTTACAATTTCTAGCGATTTCTCGAATAGTGGCTTTCCGCTCATTCCGCCAGCCTTTTCCATTTGCGGGCAGTCCGCCGGGCGTTCGACGGTAGTGTTTGTGGCGCAAATTCCGTCCAGTTTTAGTTCGAAGAGAATCGAGAGAATCGCGTCTATTTCCTCGAAAGTCAAATCGGGCGCGATTTTTAAAATTATAGGTATGCGCTTTACCCCGAGCTTTTTAGACCTGTCGTCGTTTGCCTTGCATACGGCAGACAATAGATTCGGGAGAAAGTCTTTGCCTTGCAGCCTGCGCAATTCCGGAGTATTGGGGCTGCTTACGTTTATTGTAAAGAAGTCCGCGAAGTCCGCTAGGGCATTGAAGCTGAAAAGATAGTCGTTGGCGGCCTCCTCTAGGGGAGTTATTTTCGACTTTCCTATGTTAATTCCAAGCGGGCATTTTAGCGGCTTTTTCTTGCCTCCGAGTATGTCGGCGAGGCGCTTTGAGATTTGTTCGGCGCCGTCGTTGGGAAATCCGCAGGCATTGACTATGGCTTCCTGCTGCGGGTAGCGAAACATTCTTGGCTTTGGATTCCCCGCTTGTTTGAGCATCGAAATCGTCCCTATTTCTACATGGCCGAATCCGAACGCCGGGGCCGCCCTAAAAGCCTTGGCTTCCTTGTCGAAACCGGCCGCCAGACCTACTCTGTTTGGAAAGTCCAACCCAAAAATTTTTATCGGCTTTGGTGTTTTTATAAGATTAAAGTATTCCATTGCAGCCCTTAACGGGGAAACCGCTCCGACAATCTGCATTGCCTTGAGCGCCATCTCGTGGGCGGCTTCGCAATTTTGCGTGAAAAACAGAGGCCTTAAAATGTTCTCGTAAAGTACGTCTTTCATAAAAAATAAATCGGTTTGATTTTATAGGCGCATTTTTCGATTCTGCAAGCACAATCAAACGATTGTATCCTTAAAAAAATAGGTCTGCTAGGGCGTAAAATCTTGACGAAACCTCGGCGAATCTTTTGATTTATCTCAACCTTATCAACGAACAAAACATCATTTTGGTATATCCTTGAAATTCCAATTTAAAAGCAATAGCGGTTCATGGGCTCCGGTTAGCCTATTTCCACTCGGGGCGCAGTTTAAGGATTATTCGCGCGCAAAGTTTGGGGATGATTTCAGGGCGGGTTTTAACGTGGCGGTGTTGTCGTTCCCGGTAAATATGGCTTACGCGCTAGTTGCAGGCCTGCCGATTTCATACGGAATATTTAGCGGCATAGTGGTTTCTATAATAGGACTGTTTTTCTGCCGTTCAATATACATAACATTCGGGCCAAGCAACGCCACCGCAGTAATGCTCTTGAGCTCTTTTGCCGCGGCGGGGCTTGCCACGGAATCCGCAAGAATGGCGGCTCTGCCAAACATTTTGTTGATGGTTGGGTTGTTTATGATTTTAATGAGCGTCTTTAAGCTGACGTTTTTTATATCGTACATTTCACGCACAGTCATAATAGGGCATATAACAAGTTCGGCGCTTCTCATATTCGTTAACCAGCTTCGAAACCTTTTCGGATTTTCGTATCCCGACGGAGTTTCGCCGGTAACGCTGGTTGAAAATATTTCGGCAACGGTTGTGTCGCTGAAAGATTCGCAGCTTTCATCCATAGCGATGGGAGTTCTTACGATGCTGGTTTTCATACCATTGAAAAAATACGCGAAAAAACTTCCCGCAGAGGGGGTTACCTTGATAATCGTAGGAATTATTTGCTATGTTGCGTGCACGTTTTTTGGATTTGAAGTCGAAAGGCTGAATGCTGTCAGCGCGTCTAAATGGGAACTTTCAATGCCGAATTTCGACGTGATAAGCTTAAAAGAGTCGGCGTCTCTGGCTTTGGCTATAACGTTGCTGGCTGTGATAGAGGCGTTTTCAATCGGCAAGAGCTTGGCGTCGCAGCGGGCGGACAGGCTGGACACAAACCAAGAGGTCTTTGCGCTTGGAACCGCAAATGTCGCGTGCGCGCTGACTTCAAGCACCTTGTCTTCGGGGTCGCTTACGCGCTCTACGCTCGCCGTAAACAGCAATGCCCGCACGACTATCTTTAATCTTTTTACGGCGGTTTTTACAGTGGTTGCGCTTTTGCTTTTCGGCGGCGCGATAGCGTATGTGCCAAAAGCAACATTGGCTTTGATTGTCGTTTATACGAGCGTTACGCTGATAAAGCCGCATGTGATAAAAGTGGCGCTAAAAAGCACAATGAGCGACGCAATCGTGTTCTTGACGACGTTTTTTGTTGGCGTTTTCGCAACTTTGGACGACGCCATCATCACCGGAGTTATCGTTTCCATACTCTTGTTTTTGCGCAAGGCAAGCACTCCAGAGGTCGTCGAGTATTCGATTGGCGACGACGGCGGCCTTGAAAAAGTCGGGGAAAGTTCAAAGTCTCCGAAGCACAGCCGCCCGACGCCCGAGGTGTCTATCGTTCACGTGGAGGGAAATATGTTCTTTGGGGCTTCCGATGTTTTGCAAAACCAGATTCGCAGGATCGCCGCCGAGCCCGATTTGAAAGTGCTTATCCTAAAGCTGCGCAACGCCATAAACTTCGACGCCACAAGCGTCCTTGACATAGAGGAGCTCAGGCAAAGAATGCGGGAAAAGAACCGCGAACTTATGATTTGCGAGGTCCGTCCCGACGTTATGCGCGTATTGAAATCGTCGGGCATTTACGACAAGGTCGGGGCGGAGAATATCTTCGAGAACGACGAAGACAATCCCACGCTTTCCGCCGCGCGCGCAATAAAAGCTTCTTTAAAATATTTGGGCGAAAAGCCAAAAGTTTCAATATATGCCACAAAGCCCGCGGAAAAAAATTCCGCAGGCGAATAGGCCCGCGCGAGGACATTGCCGTGATAAAACTTGTCGCAGTTGGAAAAATGAAGAACCGTTTTCTCGCCTCGCTGTGCGCTGACTACGCCGAAAGACTCGGCCATTTCGGCGGGATTGAAATTGTGGAGATAAAAGACTCCACTCCGGAGCGCGAGGGCGAAAAAATACTCGACGCTCTAAAAGGGTTTCGCGGCAGGGTTTACGCAATGTCCGAAGAGGGAAAGCAGTTCGACTCCCGCGGATTCTCCAAGCGTTTGGAGGAGGATTTGCTGTCTGGCGGAAGCGCTTTCGCCGTGGGCGGTCCATACGGGCTCTCTGCCGATGTAAAAGGGCGCGCAGATGTTTTGATGTCGATGTCAAATATGACTTTTACGCACGAATTTGCGCGGGCGATTCTGCTTGAGCAGATTTACCGCGCCAAGACAATTTCCGCAAATACGGGATACCACCACTGATGCAATATTTATGAAAAACATTCTAAAATTATCGTTTCTTTCTGTTTTGGCATTTTTTTTCGCCGCGGCGGCTTTTGCTAAAATCCCCGACGGGTATGTCGCGGTTTCTGTTCCGGCGGCGATTGATGCAGCGCAGCCTCCTAGCGGGGAAAGTTCTGAAAGCGGCGGATTGTCGCTTCTTGTCGCGGAATCGGATTGCGCCGGCGCAGTCAAATCCGCATTGGCTAAAATAGCAGAGGCGGACGAGTCGGCTATGTCCGGTTTAATAACAAAGCCAAAAGACTTGAAGCGCGCCTTGAAATTTGCGAAAGGCTCAAAGTTGAAAGAGGTTGTTTCGTCTATGTCTGGCGGCGCAAAATATTTTGACGTTTTTAAAGTGGGCAAATTCAATGTTGCGGTATTCGACAAGTCGTTTGCGATGCGGCCGGGGATGAATTTTATGGCGTTTGAGAATTCAGGCGGGCGCCTTCTTTGGAACGCGTCGTTTTCAGATCCGCTAATGCTTCTGTTGGCGGACGGGCGCCGGACGGAGGCTGCGGACGCAAAAATGCCAATGCCTGGAGACGCTAAAATCGCGGCGGCTCTGACAGAAAAAAAATTGCCTATTCTCAATTTCTCAAACGGGGTTTTAGTGTCGCTGGAGCCCGACGGAAATGTCGAAGGCAGTTCTTGCGCAAAATTCTACCACGAGGCGCAGAAATTTTTCTTTGATTGCAAGCTCAAAGAGTACTCGCAATATATGACTTCCGCGAGCCGGGAACGGTTTGAGTCTCAGTTTATGTCTATGTCGGAAGCCGAGCAGAAGAATGTTCTAAAAGACTATTTTTCTTGGAAAAAGCGCTATTTGCGCGCAATGGAAGCCGAGGGGGCAGGCGGAATGCAAATATTGTTTTTCGCCCGCGAACGCAATGGCGATTCGCCCCAGAACGACATCACATATTTTTCCGGCGAGGGCGGAAAAATGAAAATTGCAAACTGGGGCGCGCCCAAAAGTCCTCTTGATATGTTTTTATCAAGGTACGTCTTAAAAGACGGGGAATATTTAAAAAACATATCGGATAGATTTGCAGAGTGATTTTTCCTTTGCCGGCTTTCCCTCGCGTGCTTTGGAAAGCGCTTGAATATTGTTTTGCCGTGCGGCAAAAAGCGCCGTTTGCTTTTGCGTATGCGGGAGCCTTCGGAATTCTGTTCCGCGAGCTTGCGCAAAGTTCGGCGGAATTTTAATGCATGGCGGGCGCCGTGCGGCAAAAATCCGGTTTGCTTTTGCGAGGCAGAAAGTTCGGCTCCACTAGGAATATTGTTCCGCGAGCTTGCGCAAGAAACGTCTGGATTTTGAACAGGATAGTTTGGCGTTGTGAATGAATATCCAAAAAAAAGCATACTTTGTCTTGCAGATTTTTGACTATGGAGGAATCTGAATTAAGGCGGTGCCCGCGCGTTGGGGAAGGCGGATGGAATTTCAAGTTTCTTGCCTGCAACGGCGTTGTGCCCGCGCTAGGAATATGTGCGATACACGCATGCAATCTTTGCCCAATAAAACAGCTGGCAAAACAGTTGCGCAATTTTGCGCATTAATTCAAGACGCCAGAAAAGCAATGCTTGCTTTTTTGCTTAATAATCGGGTTTTAAAATTGTTTTGTGCTTGCATTAAAAGTCCGCTGCCTGAACTTTGCGGCGCAGGGGAGTTAATTTGAATCCACTTGGTCTTCGTCCGGAGGCGGAAGTTTTTCGTACTGTGGGCATTCGCGCAGAACGAGTTCCTCCCAAATTTCATCTTGAGGTATATCGAACATTAAATTGACGTCGGCGTTGCAGACAATCCAAGTGCCTTCGTTTATCTCCATTTGGAGTTGTCCGGGCTCCCAGCCCGCGTAGCCGGCAAACGCTCCGATTCTGGCGGTATTGTTTTTGTTTAAAGCCTCGCGAGCCTTGTCCGGACTGACGCCGAAAGAAAACGAGCCTTCTGTTCCGTCGTCTCCAATGCACAGTGCCAGGCTTATCCTGTCTTTGGCTATCGGACCACCCTCAAAGACTTCGACATCCGCGAGTTCCGTGGAGAGAAAATCCGCATTTAATTCACCGAGAGTTTTTCCGCTGTTTTTGTTTATTATTATGCCGAAAGATCCGTCCTCGCTGTCTTCAAGAAGCAAAACTACGCTCTCTTCAAAAACCGGCCCCGAAAAAGCCGGCGAGGCTATTAAAAAGCTCCAAGATTTGTCGTCGTAGGTTTTGCGCATGTGTCAAAGTTTTGAAATTTCCACGCCGGATTCGCTAAAAAGTTTAAGCACGAGGTCGTCGTTCGAATAGTCGTGCAGATATTTTACGCGCTTTATTCCGGCGGCTATCATTATTTTTGCGCAGTTTATGCATGGAAAGTGTGTGATGTAGGCTGTTGCGCCGTTTAGGGAAACTCCGCGCCTGGCTGCGTCGGAAATGGCATTTTGCTCTGCGTGGACCGTTGCTACTTCATGTCCGTCGCGCACGCACGACGAATGCGGAGCGCCCGGCAAAAAGCCGTTGTACCCGGCGGCTATTATTCTGTTTTTATGCTCCCCGCCGCTCACCATAACGCATCCGACATTTAAGCGTTGGCAAGAAGAGCGCGAGGCTATGAGAATTGCCGCGCATATAAAATACTCGTCCCAAGACGGGCGTTTGTCCCAAGAGGCGACAAGCCTGTCTACAGCCTCAATCATTGATTCGCCATCGCCCATAAATATCAGACTACGCAGGAAAAAAGAACCGAGAAAAAGTGCATTATAGTGCCGAGCAATACGAAAATATGCCAGACCGCATGCGAAAATTTCCATTGTTTTTTCATATAGAAGACAACTCCGCCCGTATAGAACACGCCGCCCAAAACGAGGAATACTATTCCCGACGTAGGCAGAACCGAAAACAATTTTCCGGAAACAAATATAACAAGCCACCCCATCGCCAAATAGAGGCCGATTGACCAGAATTTTGTGCCCGGCCCGCCTGCGCATATCTTCAACACCGTTCCCAGTATGGCGAGCCCCCAGACTATGCCGAACACAACCCATGCGGTTGTTTCCGTAGCCGAACGCATTGGAACAAGCATAAACGGGGTATAGCTGCCGGCTATTAGATAGTATATTGCTATGTGGTCAAATTTTTTCAGAAGGGGTTTGAGCTTTTCGTACGGGATTGCGTGGTATGCGGAAGACGCAGTGTACACCATGAGCATTGATGCCCCGAAAATCGAACACGAGACAATCGACCAAGCGTCGGCGTTTACCGCGGCAAGAGTTACCATCACGGAAAGAGCTGCTATGCTAAAGGCGATTCCGACGCAGTGGGTGGCTGCGTTCCAAATCTCCTCGTTCAAAGTGTAATTGCGTGTGCATCCCATACGGACAGATATATTGCCCAAATAATATTTGTCTGCAACAATTTTTTTCTGCTGCATTAGCCTGCAAAAAAACAGCGCTTTGCGCGTTCGGCGCTGAACCGCAAACTGCGCGGTTCCCGCATGTTGGTGGCGGATAGGCTTGTGCGGCGTTTCGGATTCGGGAACTGAATAGGAAAACGCAAAAATTTTTCAGCGCAGAGCCTTTCGGGCCGATATGCGGTGCGCTTTCGGCGCTGAAGCATGCTTTAAAATAGGGTGCTGTGGTTGTTTGCCGGCGGAAAAAAACCTGCATTGCGCGGCGACTGCGCTTTGGTTTTGGAGCCGATTCTTGCATTCAAGCGTTTTGTTTGCGGTATTAAAAAATGCTAAATTGCTTGAAATTTTTAGAATTTTGTATGAGCGTAAATAAAGAGACTCATATGAAAAGACTGCTCGAGGTTATAATGGCAATAATTGTTTTTGCCCCACATTTGCTTTGCGCGCAGCAAGACAAGACTGTGCTAGATACGCTTGTTGCCAAGGGCGTTTTGACCCAAGCGGAGGCGTCGGAGCTTTCGCGCGAACAGGCCAGGGTAGTCTTTTCCCGCGAATCTTCCGAGTGGGTGAAACTAAGCTCCAGATTCCAGCTCCAATACGCTTACACAGATTCCCATATGCTGTCGAACGACATGGACGCGCATTCGAGTACCACCGGATTTTTGGTCAGGCGAATGTTTTTGCAGGCTGACGCCAAAATAAAAGGCGGCTTTGACGTGCGCCTCTCCGTGGAGCTTGCCCGCGACGAAATAAAAAGCGTTCTTACCGACACGTACATAGCCAAGGATTTCGATTTTGAATACCTCAAAGGGCGCCTTTGCGCCGGATATATGAAACCGCGTTTCGGGCATGAGGATGTGATGTCTTCGTTCTCGTTGTATACTATAGAGCGCACAGTTGCGACTATGTATTGGACGGGAGACGCAAACGGAAGGCGCCTTGGCGTCGGGAACCGTTACGCCGGAGTTTTTTGGTTCGGCGAAGTTCCGCAGGTAGACGGATGGAAATACTGGACTTCGGTTACCAATTCCTACCAGCTTTCGCCTAACAACTATCTAATAGAATACAACAACATAAACAATAATTTGGCGTATTGGTTTGGAAGTTCGTACGATATAAAGGGCGAGGATTTCCTTTTGACTCTCGGATTTTACAGCGGGTATTCTTCCACCGCCAATAAGAAGCTTGGCGAGGAGCCTTTTGCGTCGATATATTCGTTCAATCCGTTTTACGCGGGCAACTACAAGAATCTTTATTTCTGGGGAGAGTTTATCGTGTCCGGGGTCGCCGACGGCAAGAAAAACGCAGCAGGGGATTGGGTGCAGGCTAATCCGTACGGAATCAATTTCTGCGTCGAATATCGTTTTGACATAGGAGAATTCGGACAACTAGGCGCGGCGTTTTCGTATTCTTGGCTTGATACGGGCGGGCGCGGCGTTTCAACTAGAGACGGCGTGAGGCTTTCAAAAGACATCGGCGGAACGTACAACAACGCCCAAGGTTTTGACGCGGGGTTGAACTGGTATTTGCGCGGCGACGACTTGAAATTCCAGTTGGGATTCGAGTATGTCCAATATTCCGGCACTCCGGAAAACCGCCATGCCAACCATGTTGCGGAGTCTCTTGCGGTGCGCACGCAGCTTCAAATAAAGCTTTAATATTTGCCTTCTAAAAATATTGGCGGGAATTCTTGAAAAATTTTTCCGGCGGAATTTGTTGCGGTTTTTTGTTTCGGAAAATACAATTCTGTCTTGGGCGGTCTTCTTTGTATTTTGAGATTGTTTATTGCGCGCGAAAGAGTTTGAAATGCGGGCAGGGAACCGGGAAATTTCTTGAAGTTTTGCAGCCTGCTGCCTTTTGTCTTTCAACAAGAAAACTCCGCAGTAATAACCGCGGCCCATTGAACGTCCCAGTTGAAAATTTGTCTAAAAGTAATACATAAAGAAGAAGTGCCCGCGCGTCGGGATTTTTGTCTTGAACAGCTCGCGCGGAGCGGATTTATTATAAAGAAATGTTTAAAATTATGAAAAAATTTATCGCATTGGCGCTTTGCGCCGCCGCAACGTTTCTAATGTGTTCGTGCGGGAAGAAGGACGACGGAAAAATAGTCCTTCACGTCGGACATTTCCCGAACATATCGCATGCGCAGGCGCTTGTCGCCCATCAAATGTCGCGCCAGGGAAACGGATGGTTTGAAAGGTATTTGGGAGACGGCGTAAAAGTGCAATGGCACTTGTTTAACGCGGGCCCTAGCGCGATGGAATCGATGTTTGCGGGAGCGGTGGATATAACTTATGTAGGCCCTAGCCCCGCAATAAACGCATTTGCAAAGACGGGCGGAGAGGATATCCGCATTTTGTCGGGAGCGGCCGACGGAGGGGCGGCTTTGGTAGTGAACCCGGCGCTAAACATGGCTAAGCCTTCCGATTTTGCGGGCAAGCGCATAGGCACTCCGCAGCTTGGAAACACCCAGGATGTTGCGTGCAGGGCATGGCTTATAGACAACGGCATAAAAGTAACTCTTACGGGCGGGGACGCCCATGTGATAGCCACTTCCAACCCCGAACAGCTCCCGCTTTTTAAACAGGGCAATCTCGACGCCGTTTGGACGGTAGAGCCGTGGGTTACAAGGCTCCTTCAAGACGCCGGCGGAAAAATCTATCTTTCGCAGGACGAAGCTGTAACCACGATTTTGGCGACAAGCAACCGCACGTTGAATGCGCATCCGCAGCTGGTGAAAAAATTTATAGACGCGCACAAAGAACTTACCGAGTGGATTAAGAAAAATCCTCAAGAGGCCCAAAAGTTGGCGCACGCCGAACTTGAGGCTCTCACTGGCGGAAAAGTGTCGTTCGACCTTGTGAAGGCCGCCTGGCCGAGGTTGATATTCACCTCCGTGGTAAATAAAGCAGAGCTGCAAAAGTTCGTAGATAGGGCGTACAGTTGCGGTTTCCTCAAAGAAAAGACTGACATATCCAAAATTTTTTACGAATAGATGAGCTTAAACGCTGAATTGCAAAATGTGACGGCAAAGCTTGTCGTCAAAAATGTATGTAAGACTTTCGATTCGGCTCAGGGGAAAGTCGAGGCTCTGCGCGACATCAATTTAAAGGTTGGCGAGGGCGAATTTGTTTGCCTTGTCGGGCCCAGCGGTTGCGGGAAGTCAACGCTTTTGAATCTCGTGGCGGGGCTGGAAAAGCCGACAAGCGGGGAGATTCTTGTTGACGACACTCCCGTATCGGGGCCGGGGCGCGACAGAATGGTAATGTTTCAGGAACATGCGCTGTTCCCGTGGCTGGACGTGTTCAACAACGTTCTGTTCGGGCTCAAGCTAAAACCGAATTTAACCGATCCGGAGCGCAGGGAGGTTGCCAAATTCTACTTGCATTTGGTTGGGCTTGATAATTTTGCAAAGGCGTCCATCCACGAGCTTTCGGGCGGAATGCGCCAAAGGGTGGCTCTTGCGCGCTCGCTGGCTCCGAATCCCCGCGTGCTGCTGATGGACGAAACCTTCGGGGCGCTCGACGCCCTCACTAGAGAACAGCTTTATTTTGAGATTCAGCAGATTTGGCAAAAGCGCAAAAAGACAATCCTGTTTGTTACGCACAACATACGCGAGGCGGTTTGTTTGGGAGACAGGGTCGTGCTGTTTTCTCCGCATCCCGGCAGAATAGTAAAGGAATTTCAAATAGATTTGCCGCGTTTGCGCGACATCAACGACCCTTCGCTAACATCGTACGCGAGCAAAATAACGGCGTCTCTAAAACAAAGCATAGAAGGGAAGGAGGTTGCCGAATAATGGAAAAGCACGATTATAGAAGATGGATTTTCTCCGCCGTTGCGTTTTTGGGCTTAATTGTGGTTTGGGAGATAGTGGTGAGATATTTGGGGCTTTTTGAGTTTATATTGCCGCCGCCTTCCGACGTCTTGGCGTATATTTGGAACGCCACTATAGACGGGACTTTGCCGGGCGCTATTTGGGTTACAATAAAACGGCTTTTGTTGGGGTACGCAATAGGGCTTTGCATAGGAATTCCGACAGGAATGCTTTGTTCGCGCTTCCATCTTTTCAATGATACTATAGGGCTTTTAGCTTTGGGTCTGCAGGCGCTTCCCAGCGTTTGCTGGGTTCCGTTGGCTATAATGTGGTTCGGGCAATCCGAATACGCGATGTTGTTTGTGGTTGTGATGGGAACGGTGTGGTCGATGATTTTGGCAACCGAACACGGCGTAAAGAACATTCCCCCAATATATTTGCGCGCCGCAAGCACCATGGGTTCGAAGGGCATGCATACATGGATTCACGTGATACTCCCAGCCGCGTTCCCGAGCATTTTGGGCGGTATGAAACAAGGCTGGGCTTTTGCTTGGCGCTCCTTGATGGCGGCGGAAATCTACGTTACGATTCTTACCGGATTCGGGCTTGGGCAGCTGCTCCACTACGGCAGGGAACTGATGGAAATGAATCAGGTTATAGGGGTTATGTGCATAGTAATTCTTATAGGTTTGATGGTCGACAAGATTATGTTTTCGCCTCTGGAGGCCCATTTGCGCAAGAAGTGGGGTATTGACTAGCGTTTTTTCAGCCCTTTGCTAGTTTGGCGGGCGGGCTTTAAAAAGCATGGCGCTGGGAATTGCGCTTGTTTGCGAAACGGCGGCGGTTTCGCCGGTCGGCGCATATGGCGGTGCATGTTCGATGTTTGCGCGTTGAAGCATAATTTGCGCTTTGTGGGCAAAACGGAGTTTTTTTCTTCGGCGCCTTATTGCCCATAAAATGTTTTTTTTGTTTGTTTCGGGCTGTAAACGGAATTGCGCCGCGGTTAAAAAACGCGCGGATTTTTCCGGCGCGGTCGGTGGATGCGGGCGGATTGCGCCGCCGGTTTGCAATTATTTCAATAAATTGGAATTAGGGGGATAAAAATTTTTCCGGATGGCGTCCTTTTAGGAATTTCCAATTTTTGTTTTAGGCAATATTTCCATAGGCAAGCCCGTCCGCAAATTTAGGTGGAATTTCCGCCAGAATATTTTTTCCTTTTCAGGCTTGAACACGCTTAGGGTTCCTAAAAATTCAGTTGGATCTCCCGCGCTTGGAAACGCAATGATAAATGGCGCAGAATAGAATGGTTTTGTTTAGTTGCGCTGATGAAGATTCAGGATTTTTTCTTGCCAGCATCGTTGCGGCTCATCCGAGCGGCTACCCGCGGGATCATTGTCTGCTTGGGGAGTTTAACAGCTTTTTCAAGCCCGTCGAAACTCTTTAGCGTTAGATTGCCGCTGCGGATTTGGGCGGAAGATGTTGGACGGGAAGGGGAAGGCTTTGCGCGGCTTGCGCCGATTTTTCCGCCCCGGGCTTCGGCGATTGCCGCGCGTTTTAAGGCTTTTTTTAAATGTCTTGAAACCAGTGCGGATTTGCGGACTTTGTTTATATCCAACGCCAAGTCGTCCAATTTCGACAGCGGGCCGGAATCTTTCCATTCTTTTTCCGCTTTTTTATTATTTGTTTCGGTTGTGTCGTGCAGATTGTTAGAAGCAGAAGAAGACCATTCAAAAATCTGTTCGGGCGTTACGGAAAGTGCGCCGAAACTCGACGCCGTTAGGCGGAGCAGATTGTCGCGCGATACGACGAGAATTCTGTCGGGATTTTTTGATGTAGCGCACAATTGTTCTATCAATTCGTCGGCGGTCATGTTTGACGGCGTAAAAACTTCGGAAAATGTCAGAATTTCGTTCTTGCGCACGATAGATATGTCGTTTCCTGTTCCGTCGTAGACTATTGTAACCCGGGCGCCCCCAAAATCGTGGAGCGGCGCCAGCATGTTTGAAAGCTCCGCCCGCGCGGCGTCTTGGCAGCCGCCCGTCAAAAGCTTTTTTAATTTGCGATGCGAATGTATTACATTCCAACCGTCCACTACAATATGTTTAAAGTCGTACATAATCCGCATCCTTTATATTTTTGAATCGCGCGTTTTTTACAATCTTTTTCGACGTATTTTCGCTCAAAAAAAAGCCTCAAGGTTGCCCTTGAGACTTGGTTCTCTATGAAAAATTACTTTAAATCCCCAACGGGACAAAATGTACATCGTAAGATTTTTACAAAATTTAAGCCGGTTGGGGTACAAACAGTTGAAACTTTGTATAATTCCGGTTGGGGAACAGAGATTTATGGATTTTTGTCTATTAGTTATTGCATTGAAAATAAATTTAAAATAGACAATAATTTATTGACATATAAACTAAATGATATAACTGTTGAAGAAAAGGATTTCTATAACTGTATTTTATTCCCCCCATACATAAGAAAAGATTAGATTTTAATATGAAATATTATTCTAATGTGTTGCTTTTATTATTCTGCGCTGCGCAAGCTGCAAGCGCTGTTACTTTTGAATACGAATTTACCGGCAAGGACGCCGACGGGCATGTAACGCCTTATCTTAGCCAAGACGGCTGGGCTCTGACCGGCAGGGATCCTTGGACGGATGACGAAGGTGTCGAACACGGCGCATGGACTGCAGTTTATACTACTGATAAGCCCACGTCTTCGGATTTTGTGGCTTTTACGCCGGAATCAATTATAGTTGACGGTCAATACACTTTTCGCGGGCTCCTTACTCCCGGAGGCGGTGCGGTCGATATGGAGATAAGAATGGAAGGCGAAGACGGCATATATACCGACCAAAGCCTTACAATCGACGTTAAGTACGACGAATCACTAGGTCAAAAACCAGATTTGGATGGAACCGTCTACAGAGCCATTACTATGCGCCAACATAACAAAGACGGCACAATGACGATACGCAATGGAACTGTAAACCTGACAAAGAGCGATGCTATCGGCCAGAATACTTTGCAGATAGACCTTTATAGCAATTCAGACAGGCGCTCCGATACCGGCAAGATTTTTTACAAGCATTTTGTCTTGGATACCGAGGCTACATTGAATACCACGGAAAATCTCAATGTAAGAGGATTGCGCGTGGACGATGCAAATTATTCCACATACCATCAGGCGGGAACTTTGCTTGCGTCCGACGGCACCGCTGATACCCCATATAAGAATATCAATTTTACAAATGTTGACGTTTCTTTTGCCGATACTGCCGTGCTTACCGCAAAAGACGTAACTTATTCCGGTGCAAACGTTACGTTAAATCCAAATGCGCAATTGAATGTGTATCGCACATATGTTGGAAGCGGCAGTAATTTGACCGTCGCCGAGGGCACTGACGTTAAAAGCGGAACTTTGGTCGTAAACGAAGGCGGATATGCCGAAATAAACGGCACGTACAGAGTCGAGCGTTTGTCGCAATTTCTAAATAAAACTAACTATAGTGAAATCGACGACATAGTTGTAAACGGCGGCGGATTGCTGAGAATCGGCTCAAATGGGAAACTAATGGCTTCTGTATCGGGAGGTGGAAAAGATTTCTACCGCGACGTAAATATAAACAACAACGCCAAGATGATAATTGAAGACGGCGGCCAGATTATCACTTCAAGGCATCTTAGAATGGCGGGCAGCGCGCAGCTGGTTTTAAACGGCTCAAACAGCATTTTGGTGTCGGAGGGAGGCAAATCCAGCGATTCTTTAATCTGGCTCTGGGCAGGTAACCAGCGCATTGAATTTAATGCAGACAACGCGCTAAAAGGTTTTTGCTTTGCTCCGCGCTCAACTCCCGGTTCAACGTCAACTACTACCGTTACGGTTGTAATAGGCGAAAACTGCAATCTTCTGGACTTGGGCACGCTGACTGCTGAGACTGACGGTTTCGGCGGCTATCTCACCGACGGCTGCACATTGATATTCGAAGGATTTAAAAACGACACTGTTCGGATAACCGGGTTGCGCGCCGGTTCTATCGACTCCAAGACGGGCGTGTATTCCGAAGACAATCTCGAAAACATAAAAGCCGACGGCTATGAAGAAGGTTCGTTTTACTTGAAATTCGTAAACGGAGAGGACGATTCGGACGGCTATTGGCTCAACGCCATCGCAGTTCCGGAACCTGCGGAAGTGGCGGGAGTATTTGGAATTCTCGCGTTGGCTTTGGCTGTCTTGCGCCGCCGCAAGTAATTTAAGATTTTTATGAAAAAGAGTCCGCGCGGGTGTGCGGACTCTTTTTTTGTTTTAATATCGCGGCAAAAAAACTTTTTCGCGCGCAGGATGGCGTTTAGGAGCGGGCGTTTTTATTCTTTTTGCGGGCGCGGTTAAAGCCGCCGCGGGACTCTTGCGGTGAGAGCGGCTATTTATCGCGCGTGTGGAAATACTATTGCGGGGAAATGTTGCTATTTATCGCACGTGTTGAAATATTATTGCGGTGGAGGCGTTTATTTCCCGCGCGTGTGGAAATTGGCGCAGTTTTTCCGGGCGGTTAGGAATTGTGGCTTGGATAACTTTCGATTGTACGGCAAAATTTATTCTGGACTTAAAAAATCTATGCTATTTGATGTCTAGTATGGCAAAAGTTGATATAGAGTTGGTTAAAGTCATACTTCAGCGCGCGGAGCTTGACGCCCGCAAGATAGCGCAAATAATAGAGGATATAAATTTCGAGTCAAAAGCTAAGGACGACGGCGAAAAAAAAGAGCCGCCGTGTAAAAAACAATTTGTAATGATTGTGAACGACCCGTACGGAAAAATAAAGGAAACCGGTTTTGAATACAGCGGCTGGGTTGTGCAAATTCCGGAAGACGAAGCTCCGCAAACGGCGATAGAGCGCCTTTATAAGGGCGTTTACGATTTCAATATAACGCCCAAAGGACGCCGTCTGCCGATTAAAACTGTCGCAGAAGCCTGCGAATTCGGTTCGGCAAAAGTTTACAAAGAACATAAAGTTTGGGTCAAAACAAAAGAACCCGTACTGTTAATAACCACAAATGGAAAAGTTCCGCGCGAGGACAAGCGGGAAGAGTTTTAAGGGCGTTGCGCATCTTTTTATTGTATGAATCGCAGGGTTACAAAGTTTGGCGAAAAAATCCTGAAGGAGAAAACGGAAGAAGTATCCAATTTTGACGGCGAGCTAAAACAACTCGCGGCGGATTTGGTTGATACTATGTACGAGGAAAAGGGGCTTGGATTAGCCGCTCCGCAGATAGGAATTTCAAAGAAGGTATTTGCCATAGATATGCGCCAAAGAGTGAATACTGATGTTCCCTGTGTCTTCACTTTAGACGGCAAAGAGCTGCCTTTGGATTTGGCGATGCCGCTTGTCGCGGTGAATCCCGAAGTGGAGGAAATAGGCGAATATGTCGAAATAGCCGAAGAAGGGTGTCTTTCTTTTCCGGGAGTCTTTGCGGAAGTGGAACGAAGCGCAATGGTGAAAATGCGCTACTTTGATACGGACGGAATAGGGCACGAACTTGTTTGCGAAGGATTGTTTGCGCGTTGCGTGCAGCACGAGAACGACCATTTGTCCGGCATATGTTTCGTCGACCATCTCTCCCAAAAACAGCTTTTTAAAATAGAGCCTAAATTGAAGAAGATAAAACGCCAGACTCGGGACTTCCTGAAAGAGCAGCACAAGAAGACGGTGTAGGGCCCGCGACTTTGTCCCTGCGCTTTTGCCGGCAGGCGGATATATTACGCAGTTTAAAGAAAAGTTTTCTCCGGGGGTGAACCGGGCGAATGCTCAGGCAAGGCGATTGCGGAACTGCGGTTGTAAAATTTATGTTAAATCCGAAAAATAAATGCCTCAAGGTTGCTATTACCGGCGGTATGGGCTGCGGTAAAAGCGCGGCGGTGCAAGTTCTCAAAGATATGGGGGTGGAAGTTCTCGACGCCGACAAACTTTGCCACAAGGCTTTGGAAGTTGATTGCAACGTTCAAACCGCCGTCAAAAGCCTGTTGGGGGAAGATTCTTACGATAAAACTACGGGATTTCCGCGCAGGGATGTTATCGCCAAAAAAGTATTTTCCAATTCCGTGCTGCTTGAAGGTCTGGAAAAAATCCTTCATCCGGCGATTGAAAAAATGTGGGAGGAGAAAGCTGAAGAAATAGCCAAAAAGGAAAACGGCGCCGATTGCGGAATTCCTATTGTAGCGGTAGAAGTGCCTTTGCTGTACGAAAAAAGTCTTGAAAAAAAATTCGATGTCTGCATTTGTGTCTATTGTAGCAACGAGCTTCGCATAAAGCGCCTCGAGAATCGGGGAATGGCTTTGGAGCAGATAGCCTCCCGCGACGCGTTTCAAATTCCGTCTGAAATAAAAGCCGCAAAGGCCGATATCGTTCTGTTTAACGAAACCGATTTCGAATTTTTGCAAAAACAGACGGCTCTTGTATTATACCGTTTAAAAAAATATGGAAGATGAAATCTTAAACAACGGCGAACCTGTTGACGCCGCCCGAGCCGCACCAAAAAAACGCGGCAGAAAACCAAAAAATCAAGCCGAATCGCCTTCCGCTGAGCCTGCGAAGGATTCCGCGCCGAAAAAACGCGCCGGGCGGCCTAGAAAAGTAAAAACACAGGAAACTCCCGATGTCGCGCAGCTCTCTCCGGAAGTTCAGGGCGAGTCTTCCGGGGCTCCTGTGGACATCATTGAAGCTGCCAAACAACAAAAGAGGCGCGGCAGAAAACCTTCTTTAAAGCGCGAAGACGGCCCTGTCTGGCGCGACGAGGAAAATGTCCCAGACGATGCCCAGTACGACGCCGGGCAGACAGAGATTTTCGAGCATAAGGACGCCCGCGACGATTTCGCGTATTACGCAGCTCCCTCCGAACCTGAGCCGCGCAACGATTCCGACTCTGACGCAGATTTCTCGCCAATCGAAAAAAGCTTTGACGACGACGAAATTCCAACGTCTTTTTCCACGAGCGATGAGGATTTAAATCCCGATTCCTATCGCGATATGTTTGAGGACGAAAGCGGCGATTATTCCGGCGGCGCATCCGCCGATGAATCCGCTGCCGAACCGCCTTCTGAAAATTCTTTTGCTGCGCGTTCGGATTCCGACGAAGGAAACCGCGAACGCAGGGAGCGTTGGAATTCTCAAAACCAGGGCGGCGGCCAAAACAGGCAGGGCGGCAACAATCGCTGGCAAAACAACCGCAACCAGAACCAGGGCGGCGGCCAGAATAGGCAGGGCGGCAATAACCGTTGGCAAAACAACCGCAACCAGCAGGGCAATCAAAACCGCGGCAGCCAGCAAAATAACCGCAACCAGCCAAACAACCGCAACCAGCAGAATAACCGAAACAACCAGCCAAACAACCAGAACCGCAACAACCAGCAAAACGCCCAAAATCTCCGCAAGGCGCAGCAACAAAAACGCAAGCCGCGCTGGATGCAAAACCAGTCGCCTGAAGACGATTTGATGAATCCAGCGGACCTGCCGGAATGGGATGCCCTAAAATCCCAGGAGTCGCTCGATTCGTATTTGGCGCGCACCTTTTTGGGGGTTTCTATCGCCGGAGATATTTCTGCAAGTCAAGTTGCGGCTGACTCTCAAGGGTCGCTTTCAGAGTCGCCCGCTGAAAACATCGTATCCGCCGATTTAAATTTGGGCTTGGAGCCCACAGACGAGACTGCATCTGAAACAGGCGCAAATCTGGAATCTCCGGAAGCATCTTCTCCGCGGCAAGATGTCCCGGAAAAAGAAAAAAATGAATCCGAGCCAGAAGAAATCGTTTCCGCAGAGCGGGAGCTTGCCGATATTGCAAGCCGCAAGAGCATATCGGACATGTCGTATTGGGAGTTGATGGCAAATGCAAACGATTCAAATGTAGTTCACGCGCCCAAACCTCAAGTTGATTCCCAGCCGGAGACATTGGAAGTTCCTTCAAGCGACCTGACTGCAAGCGAGAAAACGGAGCCACCTTCGGAAAATCTGCCCGCCGCTTCCCAAAAAACTTCTGAAGAACATTTTGCGCTTTCTGATGTTTTGGTTCTGGACGGAGTCGGAGAAATAGGCTCTATGGACGGTTTTGACGCGCTCTATGGGCTTCAGACTAAAGAAATCCAGAAAAGTTTTGACGATATGGGCGTCGCTTACCGCCGCGGCGTGGGAAAGTCGGAATTGATTGCAGACTACTATAAATACGCCGCGCAAAATAAGAAACTTGTCAAGGTAAACGGCGTCCTGGATGTTTTTGAAGATGGCTTTGGCGGCGCAATAGCTTTTGAAGCCGACAGCTACAAGCTTCGCAGAATGTCGGTTTACGTGCCCCAAATGTTTATAGAAAAATACGCGCTTAAGCGCGGGCACGAGATTTGCGCTTTGGCAATGCCGCCGCGCGAAGACGGAAAAGAATCTTGCCCAATAGCCGTGAAAATTTTGAGCGCTATGGGCGGGAATCCGGAAACAGCGCGCAATGTTACGCCGTTTACGGATTTGACTCCGTATTATCCCACGCGCAGAATTATAATGGAGGCAACCGATGCCGGTTGGGATAATTTATCAATGCGCGCGGTCGATTTGCTTACTCCGATAGGATTCGGACAAAGGGCGCTCATTGTGGCTCCTCCCCGCACTGGAAAAACCGTGTTGATGCAGGGGATGGCGAAGTCTATACGCCTGAATGCTCCGGATGCGCATTTGATGATTTTGCTCGTGGACGAGCGCCCCGAGGAAGTAACCGATTTCAAGCGCAGCGTCGATGCGGAAGTGATAGCCTCGACTTTTGACGAGGATGCTCTAAGCCATGTACACGCCGCTGAAATGGTCATAAGTAGGGCTCGCAGGATGGTTGAATGCGGCAAAGACGTGGTGATACTTCTCGACTCTATAACCCGTTTGGCGCGCGCTTACAATGCTCTAATGCCAAACGGCGGCAGGACAATGTCCGGAGGTGTTGAGGCAAACGCACTTCAAAAACCGAAAAAATTCTTTGGTTCCGCGAGAAACATTGAGGGCGGAGGTTCTCTTACGATAATCGGAACCGCATTGATAGAGACAGGAAGCAAGATGGACGAGGTCATATTCGAGGAGTTCAAAGGCACCGGAAACTTGGAACTGCATTTGGATAGGGCGCTTTCAGATAAACGCATATTCCCGTCTATCAATATAGAAAAAAGCGGAACTCGCAAAGAGGAACTGCTTTACCACCCGGATGAACTAACAAAAATCTATGCTTTGAGGCGTGCCATGAAGGGTGTGCCCGCCGCCGACGCGATGGAAATGTTGGTGCAGAGATTAAAAAAGGTAAAAACAAATGTTGAATTTTTAATAGGATTGAATAGATAGTTTATATTCTACCTATTAATACCAATCTTTTAACGGAGAATAGAAGTGACTTCCGCTGACGATTTTGTACTGCAAATTATAGAGGAAAAGGGGCTCGTTACCGCCGACGTAATCGCCGCAATACGCGGAGAACTCACGGCTGCGGGCGTTTCAGCCGCCGATATTGACACGAAAATAATAGAGACGCTTGTCGAAAAACGCATATGCAGATATGACGACATAACGCTGAAGCTTGCGCAGGAATTTAATATCCCGCTCATAGCTTTGCACGACCTGCATATCGACGAAGACGTAAAGCGCGCCGTCCCTGAAGATATAGCGCGCAAATACGGAGTGTTTCCGATAGCCGTCGAAAACGGCCAAATGGAAATGGCGATTTCCGACCCGATGGACATGGATATGGTCGACAACCTCAGCCATGTCTTGGGAATGCCCATTGACTTGAGATTGGCGACTCCAGACGACATCAAGCGCGCGATAGACGATCTTTACGGCGTGAAAGCCTACGGAGATATGTTCGAGGGCGTCGACACAGGAACATCCGAAAGCGGCGCAATAGGCTTGGCTACTGGAAATGAAGAGGGAGTGTCCGAGGAGGAAGCCCCGATTATCCGCTATGTCCACAAGCTTATTACCGAGGCCGTAAAGCGCAGGGCGTCCGATATTCACTTAGAGCCGTTGGAAAAGCGCTTCCGCGTCCGATACCGTATTGACGGCGTTTTGATAGAGGTTGAAAATCCGCCAAAGAGATTGCAGCCGTCGATAATTTCAAGGTTGAAGTTGATGGCAAACATTTCAATCGCCGAAAAGCGCGTTCCGCAGGACGGCCGCATACAGATAATTTACAACAACAAAGAAATCGACTTGCGCGTATCCAGCCTTCCCACGGTTTACGGCGAAAGTATTGTAATGCGTATTCTCGACAAGGAAGGCTTGCGCTTGGGCTTGCCTGAGTTGGGATTCTTCTCCGACGACCAATCTGTTTTTGAAAGAGTCGTCAGCATGGCGGACGGAATTTTCTTGGTTACGGGGCCGACAGGTTCCGGTAAATCCACGACGCTGTATTCGGCGCTGAATTATTTGAACCATCCCGACCGCAAAATCATCACGGTTGAAGACCCTGTAGAATACCAGATGACGGGCATTAACCAGGTTCAGGTCCGCAGGGAGGTCGGTATGACTTTTGCGGCGGCTTTGCGCTCGATGTTGCGCCAGGCGCCGAACATAATAATGATAGGGGAAATCCGCGACTTGGAAACTGCGGAAATAGCCATCAACGCTTCGCTAACCGGCCACATGGTGTTTAGCACTCTGCACACCAACGACGCTCCCAGCGCGGTTACGCGCCTTGTGGATATCGGAGTGAAGCCGTTCCTTGTCAGCGCTTCGCTCAGGGCGGCTCTCGCGCAGCGACTCGTCCGCAAGACATGCACGCAGTGCAAAACGGTTTACTCTCCGGATCCCCACTTGCTGCAGGCTATCGGAATCAACGAAATCGACGCCGCGCGCGCGACTTTCTACCACGGCGAAGGATGTCCGCGCTGCAACGGAATAGGCTACCGCGGACGTATGGGCATATTTGAAATCTTCATAATAAACGAAGAATTGCAGCAAATGATTTACGAAGGCCGAACGCTTGTGGAATTGCGCACAAAAGCGCGCGAACTTGGAATGCGCTCAATGCGCGAGGACGGCGTAAGAAAAGTCATCAGCGGTTTGACGACCGCCGACGAAGTTCTAAAAGTAACAATGAACGAAGCCTAATAGGAGTTTACCAAGATGTTTGAAGACCATAACAGCTCAATTTACGATGTGGTTTTAGGCGCGAAACTGCTGACTAAAATCCAGTTGGACGAACTGGATGAAACGCGCCACAGCACGGGAAAGTCTCTCGCGGATGCGATTGTCGATTCCGGGCTTGTAGAAAAAACAAAACTCCTTGAGGCAATCGCCACGTACCTCAATTACGAATACGAACCGATTCCTCCGGCAAATATTCCAGAGGAAGTATATAAGCAACTGCGCCCGAATTTAGCGCGCACTTACGGGGTTGTTCCGTGCAAGGCGGACGATACGCACATAACCCTGCTTTGCAAAGACCCGTTCAACAACGCCATTATCGACGACCTTACTTTCACTCTCAATAAGGACGTAACGCTTGTTGTGATGGATCCCGAACAGGTCGACCATCTTATAGTGCAATGCTACGGAGAGGAAGACTCGAGCATCGACGACATCTTGTCCGAAATATCCGAGGTCGATTTTGGCGAAGGCGGAGAAAGCGACGCCGCAAATCTCGCAAACGAAACGCCCATCATAAGATTTGTAAATTTGATTTTGCAGCAGGCTATCCGCGACAAGGCGTCCGACATACACTTCGAGCCGTTTGAAGACCAGTTCAGAATCCGCTACCGTATCGACGGCGCGCTTTATGAAATGGCTCCGCCGCCCAAGAGCTTGGCGCTTCCGGTTATTTCCCGCGTAAAAGTTTTGGCAAACTTAAACATAGCCGAAAACCGCATACCGCAGGACGGACGTATAAAGATGACAATTTCCGGGCGCCCGGTAGACTTGCGTGTTTCGACCCTGCCTACGCAATTCGGCGAAAGCGTGGTGTTGCGTGTTTTGGACAAGAGCGTCGTAAACCTCGACCTTGAAAAGTTGAGCATGACCGAGGACATTATGAACAATATCCGCAGGCTCGTAAAGATGCCCAACGGAATATTTATTGTTACCGGCCCGACCGGTTCGGGAAAAACAACGACGCTTTATTCCGCCCTGCGCGAGGTGAATACTGTCGACATAAAAATTCTGACATCTGAGGATCCTGTCGAATATGAAATCGACGGAATTATGCAGGTGCAGATAAACCACCAGGTAGGATTGGACTTCGCCCGATGCCTGCGCGCATTCTTGCGTCAAGACCCCGACAAAATAATGGTGGGAGAAATCCGCGACTTGGAAACTGCGCAAATCGCCGTTCAGGCGTCGCTCACGGGACACGTCGTGCTTGCGACTTTGCACACAAACGACTCTCCCGGCGCCGTTACGCGACTAATGGATATGGGCCTGGAACCCTTCCTTATTGCCGCATCTCTCGAAGGCGTTCTCGGGCAGCGACTCGTAAGAAGAATTTGTCCCACATGCCGCACCGCGTATGAGCCGGACCAGGAGATTATCGACATGCTGGGCGTAGATCCGATAGAAATCGCGGATAAGCAGTTCTTCTTTGGAAAAGGTTGCGCGGAATGCTCCAATTCTGGTTATCGCGGCCGCCAAGGACTGTTCGAGCTCTTGCTTGTAAACGATACCCTGCGCGACCTGATAACCGCCAAGGCTCCAACATTGGTGCTGAAGCAAAAGGCGATAGAGCTTGGAATGCGCACATTGCGCGACGACGGTTTGCGGGCGATTTTTGACGGCGCCACAACCGTAGATGAAGTTTTGAAATATACTTAAACAATACTTACCAAAAGGAAATCCCCATGGCAAAATTCAAATACATAGCCTTAGACAAGGACGGACGCGAGCTGAGCGGAACGATAGATTCTACCAGCGAGAGCCGTGCGCGCAAGGAACTTTCCGCGCAAGGTTTAAACGTTTCGCGAATCGCCGAAGTTACCCTGCAGGCTGAAAAGAAAAACGCTGTAAGAAAGCAAAAGAAACCGCTCTTTGGAACGGGCGTTTCAAACGAAAACGTTACGGTGTTCTCGCGCCAGTTGGCAACGCTTCTTAAGGCGGGGCTGCCGTTGCTGCGTTCATTGGAAGTCATAGCCCGTCAGGAAAAAAATCCGTACTTCAAGTCGATTATCGAACAGGTTGCCGATAACGTCCGCACCGGAAATAAGTTTTCCGACGGCCTATCGCAGCATCCAAGAGTGTTCGACAAGCTCTATGTCAACATGGCGAAAGCCGGCGAAGCGGGCGGCGTGCTTGATGTTGTTTTGGACAGGCTTGCAACCTTCCAGGAAAAGGCGATGAAAACCTTTAACAAGGTAAAGAGCGCGATGGTTTATCCTATAGTGATTATGTCGGTCGCGGTCATTATTATGGTTATTTTGATGGTGTTTGTCGTTCCGCAATTCCAGGCGATATTTGCCGACATGCTTGGCGGAGCGCGCATGCCTGCGCTGACTCAGCTAATTATAGACATATCCGATTTCATGAAAGAGCATTACGGGCTGACTCTCTTAATAGTAGTGGGCGTGTTCGTGCTCTTTAAGCTATTCTTCAAAACAAAATTCGGAACTAAAGTTTGGGATACCATGGCGCTAAAAGCTCCAAAAATCGGCGACATGGTAATGAAGTCGACCGTTGCGCGCTTTACCCGCACGTTCGGAACTCTTCTTGCTTCCGGCGTTCCGATTTTGGAAGCGCTTACGATTACGCGCGGAACCATCCGAAACAGCCTTGTTTCAAATGCTCTGGAACGCGTCCACGACCGCGTGAGAGACGGTGAGCCTTTGGCCGCACCGCTCGACCAGCAAAAGATTTTCCCGACGATGGTTACCAGCATGATTGAAGTCGGCGAAGAAACCGGCCAGCTTGCGGAAATGCTCAACCGCGTTGCGGACAATTACGACGAAGAAGTCGACAACGCGGTGGGCGCTATAACGTCGGTTATCGAACCTATCATGATTGTGTTCTTGGCGGTGGTTGTCGGTACAATCGTTATCGCGCTCTTCCTGCCTATCATTCAAATCATCCAGAGCCTCACCGGCGGTTGATTTTGCAAAAAAGAAATCTTTTCAAGCCCGAATTTTATTCGGGCTTTTTTTGCGCCTGACAGACTGGAGCGGGTCTTCTTGCGTTCGGATTTTGCCGTGCTGGCGGGGCGGAGTGTTTTGCCGGAGTTTAATTATGCCTATCCAACTTTAGGCAATGCGGTTTTAATGGAGATTTTCCTGGGCAGTAAATTTAAAATGTTTTCTATCGGCGGTAAAAGACAGGGAATTATTTGATTTAAAGGAAAAATTAAGACTGTCTTAAAAAGAGGCGATTAGAGAAAGTATTTCCGCCAGACATTGCAGCTTTACGGGTTGCTGTGCGCTACATAACGGTGGCAAGGCCGTTTGCGGCGGGAAAACATTCCTTGTCGGTTGCGCGCGTAGTTGTCCAATGGTTTGGTGCTTGAATTTGCAAAGCGGCTTGCATCTTGTAAAAAATTCGGAGGGAGTTTGGAAAAGCAGGAAAGCATTTTTGCTGGCGGCGCTAAAATGTTCTTTTTTATGAGAGCGCCAAGATAATATATGCTGTTCTTTAAAACTTAGCTTTAAAAGTAATAGGCAGGCTTTCAACCAATAAAATTCTGCCGTCTTGTATTGATATTGTAGCTTCGTAGCCCAGCGAGCGCTTATTTTCGTCTATGCGCAAGATTACATCGCCTTTTAAAGTTATCGAATTGTCGGTGTTCAGGCTGGCTGATTTTGAAGTTAGCGTCATGACGCGCTTCATTCCCTCTATGCGCAGGCGGAAACCGTCTTCGGCTATTATATAAAACGGAATTTTTGTCTTAAAACGCTCTATCTCGATATCGTCTATTCCCCGCGCATATGCAGTAAGGCGCAGGTTTTTTATGACGAGCGTCTGGGGAATATTCATATTAAAAACCTTGCGCCGCGACTCAAATGATATTGCGTCGTATGCGATATCGGCAACTCTCTTTCCGCGGGCGTAATATGTAGTGTCGAGTTGCTTGAGATTTTCCGGATTTAATAGAGCAGTGTAGTCAAATCCCTGCCCAAATGCGGCGTTTGCCAATATACAGAGCGCTATTGCAAGAAATCCAAACCTCATATCACAACATAGCCTTCAACATATTGTACACTTTTTCTGTCGCGCCGATATTTGAGCAATGCCATTGCTTGGCAGAGTCCGCAAGTGCCGCGCGCGAATCCGGAGACTTGGCAAGGCGTTCTATTTCGTCTATTGCAGCCTTGGCGTTGCAGACTTTTACTGCGGCGTTTTCGCGTTCTAAGGTTTGGCAAACCCTGCGGAAATTCGTCATATTCGGTCCGTATACCATTGCGACTTCCAAGGCGGCGCAGTCTATTGGCGTTTGACCGCCTACGTTTGGAGGCAAGCTTTTGCCTATGAACGCTAAATCGGCTATCTGGGTGAGAGTTCTGAGTTCTCCCGTAGTGTCAGCAAGATAAACCAGCGTTCCGGTGGGAGCCTGCTTTGAATTGCTGCGCACATGGTGGGGCATATCTTTTATTAGCGGAATTATTTTCTCGCGCCGCTCCGCGTGGCGGGGAACCAGCAGAAGCCGGCAGTCGATTTTCTTTCCGCGCAGCTTTTGCATTGCCTCGATAAGCATTTCCTCCTCTCCCGGCCAAGTCGACGAGCCTAAAAGTACGAACGAATCTTCCGCAAATCCAAGCTCTTTGCGCAAAGCTATTTTTGAGCTTTCATCAAGTTGCGCCGCAGGAGACGAATCGAATTTTAAATTTCCCGTGCAAATCATTCTGCTTTTAGGCATTCCTAAAACCGAAAATCTTTTCATGTCGAATTCACTGGAAACTGCAACTTTTGAAAATTTGTGAAACAGGCGGTGGGCGAAGAAAGGAATCTTTATATATCTAGCGTAGCTTTTGTCTGACATCCGCGCGTTTACGAGCGCGAGTTTTGCGCCGCGCGCAACTGCTTGATGCATATGCTCTGGCCATAATTCTCCCTCCATTAGCACGCAAATATCCGGTTTCAATTTATTCCACGCGCGTCTGCTAAACAGCCAGAAGTCTATCGGAAATATTCCTGCGTAAAAACATTTTCCCGAATATTTCTCGCGCAGAATTTTGTAGCCCGTGCTTGTTGTTGTGGTTATAACGATTTCAAAATTGTCGTCTTTTGAAAGCATGTCTATAAGAGGCGCAATTGCCTCCACTTCACCCACGCTGACTGCTTGAATCCAGATCCGCTTTTTACCTTCGGCTACAGGCGGCAAATCTTTTTGTCCCCCGAAACGGTGGGAAAAGTCCTTTGAATAGCCTCCGCGCCGTATCATGCGCGTTCCGTAATACGGCATTGCCAGCAGAAGCGCTGGCAAAAAGAGTAGGCGGTAAATCCAAATCATAGTATCAGTCGACTTTTTGCAAGACTATGGAGGTGTTTGAGCCTCCAAATCCGCTGCTTAGCGACAATGCAATTTTCGGCGCGCAAAGCTTTGTTTTTTGCAGTATGTTTAGGTTTTCAAAAGCCGGATCTAGCTCCGATATGTTTGCGCTTGCGGGTGTGAAATTTTCTTTCATCGCCAGCGCGCAGAATGCGGCTTCCATCACACCGGCAAGAGATAGTCCGTGCCCTGTCAAAGCTTTTGTGGAGCTTATTTCCGGGATTCCGCTTTCGCCGAAAACCTTTATTATCCCCTTGGCTTCAGCTATATCGCCCATAGGAGTAGAAGTCGCATGGGTATTTATATATTCGACGTCTTTTGCTGAAATTCCTGCGCTTTTTAGCGCTTGTTTGGAGGCGTTGACGACTCCGTCGCCGTCCGGATGCGGTATGGCGACATTGTATCCGTCGCTTGCTTGTCCCCAACCGAGCATTCTGGCGTAGATTTTTGCGCCGCGCGCCTTGGCAACCTCCTCGTCCTCAAGGACGAGAACTATCCCTCCGCCTGTTCCTACAAAACCGTCGCGTTTCTTGTCGTATGGGCGCGATGCTGTTGCGGGATCGGCGCTGTGGCTGAGTGCTCTCATTGAAGCAAAAGGCAAAAGCGTTCTGTAATTGCCGTCTTCGCCTCCAACTACAAACATCCTTTCTTGCCTCCCTTGAGCGATTTCGTCGTAGGCGAATCCCATGGCGTGCGCGCTGCTCGCGCAGGCTGAGGCAAATCCGCAACTCGCCCCTTTTATTTTGAATGCCGAAACCAAATTGAATGAAAGCGTTCCCACTATGGAGCAAATTATTGCAAAAGGATATCCGCGCCCGACTCCATATTTATCCATTCTTTGCATATGGTGGTAGAGCATGCTTGTGGAACCAGCCGAAGCCGTATACATGCCCGTCATGGGATTTGAAATTTGTTCTTCGGATAGATTGGCGTCGTCGATTGCCTGCTTCATTGCACAGTAGGCGTAGAGGCAGTGCGGGGCAAATCCGCGCAGAACGTCGCGCCTTACCTGGTATTGCGGAGGATATTTCCAATCTTCCGGATCGGGGCTTTCAACATCGAAATTTTTTATGGTTCCGACGCATTTTACAGGGATTTTCGGATCTTCAAAAGGAGGGTACAATTCAATGCCGCATTTTAAATTCTTAAGGCTGTCGGAAACGGATTCCTTATCGTTGCCGATGCTTGTTATAAATCCGAGCCCGG
>CALXLN010000023.1 GCA_944389215.1 uncultured Opitutales bacterium | reverse complement strand
TTGACCAACTCTTACCGTCCTGAGTATCTTATAACCCTTGATTAACACATTGGGCATTGTAGAACATTTTTTATTCTCTTTGCCCTCTTTTTTTTCTCCCATTCCACAATCTTTGACGTAGAGCGTGAAATTGAGCTTCTTTTTCACACATTTTTACTTTGTTTAGCATTTCTTAAAATATTTTGGCGCGATAATCGGAATGTTACTCTTTTTTGATGCATGTTCTTTTAGCTGCATTTATATCTTTTTTGTTTTTCTGCGTTCAAGAGTTACATTTGCGCATTTACAAAACTTGCGCAAATTGTATTCGCGCCTAATTGTCAGATATTTTTATTGAGCAAATTTCTCTTGAGGATCTGGAAGTGCCCTTGGTTTTAAACAAGTTCCCAATAAATGGAATTTCGCCCCAAAATGGAGTTACGTCATATACGTTTGTAATATGTTCGCATAATATTAAATAATCCTTATTTAGTTCTATAGTTGCCGAAAATGACAAAGTATTGTCGTAATATTTTATTTTAACTTCGTCTTCAGAGAATAAATTTTCCGTGATTTGAAAGAAATGGGATTTATCTGTAACTGAAAAATCAATGGTTACATGCTGTTTATCGGAATTTTTAGCTTTTATAGAATAAATATTGCCGACATTGCGCTTGTCTTCATTTATGGCTTCGGCGTATAGATTGTATTCATCGGAATTTTTTTCTATTGATTTGTCGACTGCGGGTTCGCACAGCCTTTTTATTTCAAGCAGTGTGCCGGGTTTCAGCTTATGTTTCGTCGTATTTGTTTTGTGCGGATTTTCGCTGCCGTTAAAAGGCACAAAATATATGTTTTTACCTTCGAAAACTTGAATTTTAATTATGTCGTTATCGGTTTCGTCCCGTTTTATTAAATTGTAGGAGCTTAATGCGGGCGGTGTGTTTTCGGACGGAACGCCAAATGAAACTGTATAATTGGAGGCGAATGTTTGAAGGGTAAAAAAAATTGAAATTAAAACGGAGACAAATACTTTCATGTCGGCATTTTCTAAGGGCGGAAATTTTTGTCAAAGTTTTTCTGCCTTGAAGTTAGTAGCATATATTTATATTAAAAATTTTAAAATTATTTACTGACAAAATTAAAATATAATTTATTTTACTTGAATATGAAACGCTTATTTTTTGCATTATTGTTTTTATCGCCTCTTTTTTGTACTGCGCAAGAACGCTATACGGCTGATTGGTACAAGTCGGATCCGGCAAAATATTTGAATCAAGTTGTTACCGTTTATATTCAGTCGTGCACTCCAAGTTCTTTCAAGGTTCTTGACGGATATGTCAGCTACCATTGCCGCACGTCGTACCAGGGTAAATCGGGCGGGTATATTTACATGCTTGTCCCAACGGACAAAAGCAGAACTTTTTATCGCAATTATAATGACGTGAGATCAAAGGTAAATCCGCGGGTAAGGTCTCAACGTCCGGTAAAGGCAAAGTTTTCCACCGTAAAGTGGGAAAACGGGACAGAGGAATTTGTTTTAATAATGGAATAAATATTTATTGGTTTATCGTAAAAAATCCCGTCTATTTTTCGGGGTTTTTTTGTTTATTCTATATTTTGGCATTCGCGCATATTTAAAAGTTTTCAGTCAATTGCGCAATATTGGTTTTGCTCCTGCGGGTTTTTGCATATTGGAATATATTGTGTAGGAAGTTGGGCGCGCCTGCAAATTTTTATTCGCTCGGAGGATGCAAATCCGAAAAGTCGGATTTTAGGATATGATTTTGTAAAAAAATGCAAACTTGCCGTAGTTCGCGCAGAAAAGAATACCGATTCCAGCGGGTGGGCGGGGAGGTATGTGCGCAAGCAGAATGCCTAAATGGCAATTTGCCGCGCTGTCTATCTGCGCAGCGAAAGCGTATTTTGTTATTTTTATGCTTTGGAGGTTTTTTAAAGCGGCGGAATCCTTTTTTTAGCCGGAAGTTTAAAGTATGCTGCCGGCATTCTTAACAGGTTTGTTCGTTTATTTTCCCGGATTTTTATATCGATTTTGCGGATTTATTAAATGGGATTTAAATGTTTTTACGCTGAGCATTCCAAAAAATTTCCTTGATTTTTAGAGCATTGCGCGCGGGTGTTTTGGGTGATGCTTTTTCTGGCGGAGCAAGGTAAATCTATTCTTCCTGAGTGGTCTTATCTATCTTCTCTCCCTCGCTATTTTCGGTTTTTTTAGGAGCTATATATTTTACCATAACCACGTCTCCCAGCATAACCGAACCTTGCGAAACTTGAAAGGCTGCACAGGCTTTGTGGATTATGTTTAGGTTCTCGAGAACTGCCGTAGGGCGCATTTTTGCGTCGCAGGCGTAGTATAATGGAGTCCGATCTGGAATTCTGGCGGGCGTTGACATGACATAGACAATTACTTTGTCCGCGTCTTTTCTGATTATTTTCCCGACAAATAAATCGACATCTTTTTCAGGCAATGATTCCTTGTAAGCTTCCACAGAAGGCGCATCTGAATTTGGTGAGACCAAGCGCGGGGATGTCAAACTTCGCCGCATCGATTGCGCCGGCGCAGCCGATGTTTCAAAAAAAATAAGCGCGCACAAAATAATTGCGCGCGCCAGAGAAGCTTTTTTATTTTTCGGCATCTTTGTTGCGTTTAAAGTGGTCGAACCCCGGGCCGGAACTGTTGCTTTCGGCCTCAAAAAATCCGTGCAGCTGGCGTATTCTTGTAGGATGGCGCATTTTGCGCAGCGCTTTGGCCTCAATTTGGCGTATGCGTTCGCGCGTTACGTTGAATTGTTTCCCAACTTCTTCCAATGTTCGCGAATAGCCGTCTTGAAGTCCGAAACGCAGGCTTAAAACTTTGCGTTCGCGTTGGGTCAGAGAGTCTAGGACGTCCATTAGTTTTTCGCGAAGAAGCGAATATGCGGTCATATCGTATGGATTTTCCGCGCCTTTATCCTCTATAAAGTCTCCGAAGTTTGTATCGTCGGAGTCTCCGACGGGACTTTGAAGCGAGATAGGCTGCTGCGCCATCTTCATTATAGACTGCACGCGCTCGACCGGAAACTGCATTTCATTTGCAACTTCTTCAGGCGTCGGTTCGTGCCCCAGCTCCTGCAGAAGCTGTTTCTGAACTTGCATGACTTTGTTCAAAGTTTCAATCATGTGAACAGGTATGCGGATTGTGCGCGCCTGGTCGGCAATAGAACGCGTGATTGCCTGCCTAATCCACCATGTTGCGTACGTTGAGAATTTGTAGCCGCGGCGATATTCAAATTTTTCTACCGCCTTCATCAATCCCATATTGCCTTCCTGAATCAAATCCAGAAAATTGAGGCCTCGGTTCGTGTATTTCTTGGCTATTGATATTACCAAACGCAAATTTGCTCTCACCATTTCCGTTTTAGCCCTGTGGGCTTCGCGCATGGCTTGGCGCACTTCCTTTACGAGTTCTACAAGTTCGGTCGGCTCCAGTCTGTATCTGCTCCTAATTTCCTCCAATCGCAAATTTATCGCGTTGGTATCGCCTATGCGGGTTTTTTTGCCTATTTTTTCTATGGCGCGGAGCTTATATTGCAAATCCTCTATTTCCCGCAGCGTGGGAGCCAGGCTTTCAAGAAAATCCTCAAAAATCTTAAGCTTGAACTTGAATCCTTTTATATAAATGTCTTTAAGCTTGGACTCCAAATTTTTGTAGAGGGTGATATGGCGTTTTTTAATGCTTGGATTTGTGGATTCCTCGGCATTCGCCCAGACTTTGTCCAATTTGGCTTTGAGGGCTTTTGCTTCCTCTATGTATTTGGGAAGTTCCTGAAAATATTTCTCGCGGCTGTCGACCTTTTTGTCTAGAACGATTTTGTCGAAACGCTCTTCGCGGGCATCCAGCTTTGAAGCCATATCAATCTGAAAGTCGTTTGTCAACGCAACCGCAAATAGGGCTTTAGTAGCCTTCATTTCGGCGGCTTCTATGCGCTTTGATATGGATACTTCTTGCTCGCGGGTCAGCAGCGGGACTTGTCCCATTTGTTTAAGATACATTCTTACGGGGTCGTCCAGCGTGTCCGGATGCAAGGCGCGCGTTTGGCGTTCCTCGGATTCCTCCTTGCGGTGTTTGAAGCTTTCGACTTCTTCGTCGGTGTCCAAAATTTCCACGTCGAGGTTTTCGAGGATGTTTATCACATTGTCGAATTCTTCAGGCTCGCGCAGAGTTTCGGTGAGGTATTTATTTATGTCCTGGTTGGTTAGAAAGCCTTTTTCCTTTGAAAGGTGAATCAGCTGCCTTATTTTATCGTTAAGTTTGCGCTTATGGTCGGCGGCGGCCAAAGCGCTTTTTTTTGCCTGCTTGCCAGGCTTTTCCTCCATGGTCAAAGAGTCATTTATATTGGCGGCGTAATTTTCGCGTTTTGCGGCTTTGGAAGCCGGAGCGGATTTTTTTTGCGCTTTTGCCGCAGCCGGAACTTTTTTTTCCGCCTCTTTGGGGAGTGTTTTAGGGGCGCTTTTTAAGGGCGCTTTGCCCGCGGGCAATTTTTTTGGGGCAGCCTTTGCGTTTACCGCCGTTTTTTTCGCGGCGGTCTTTGCGGGGGTTCCCTTTGCGGTTTTTGCTGCGGTTTTTTTTGCCGCAACAGGTTTTTTTAGAGGTTTCTTGGTGGCCATATTGTTGAAAAATGTTTCTACAGAGTTTCTATTTGTGCGGGAGGTTGTTTCGATTCTTTGCGCAATTTGCTTATTTTCTTCAAAATCTCCAATTTTTGCTTTTCGTCCGACATATCGACTTCAGAGAGCTTTTTGTTAAGTATATCGATTTCTTTGGATAAAAAGTTTCTGTATATCTTTTTTACGGCTTCGTTCGCATATTTTATTGGATTGTCTATTTTTGAATATTGCTCCGTATTGATTTTGTATATCAGATTTTTTTCTTCGGCGGCGTCGAAGAACGTGTCGATTTCGGATAGGTTGAATTCAACGCCTTCTCTGTACAAGGCAAGCAGGCGAGCCAACACTTTTCCTTCGATACTGCCGTCCGCAATCCATATGTCGCGGATGATTTGCGCCAGACCTTCCGCCACATTTTCGTAATGCAGACTTACCATTAAAGCGTCGCTTATGGCATTTGTCAACATTCCTTGCGATACAT
>CALXLN010000022.1 GCA_944389215.1 uncultured Opitutales bacterium | reverse complement strand
ATACTATCGAACCGAATTTTACGCCCAAGATAACGCCTATTACGGGCCCTACGCCCGCTATGTTAAGCAGCTGGATCAGCATATTCTTCCAGTGCGGCAGACAAACGTAATCTACGCCGTCAAATTTAGATACCGCAGGAGTATCGCGGTCGTCGGGCGCGATTATTTTTTCTATGAAGCGCCCATAGGTTAGATAGCCTATTATAAGCAATGCAAGCCCAAAAAAGAATAGTATCATTTGTATCGTATTTAATTTTAAATGGAATCCGCCAAGCACAAGAGGCGTATAAAGAGTTTAATTTCTAGAAATAACGCAGTTTCAGTCAAGAAATCTTTTCCTAAATATAGCCGTGAAAAGAACTTTTTCCAATTTTCGCCCAGCCCTTACAAATAATTGTTCGACAAAATAAAATTAAGCTAAATGATATAAATTTTCTTATGCTGAAACAATTTTTCATATCAATATGGAATATAAAACTCCATGCGGCGGCAGTCGCCGCAGGCGGGGCGCTTGGCGCGCTTGCGCGATACGGAGTGTGTTCGGCGATAGCAAACCAAATTCTGGCAGTGCTGGTATGCAATATATGCGGTTCTTTCATTCTGGCGGCAGCTATCGAATTGCGCGCAAAGATTCGCCGCGAATTTGAAAACCTGGTATCGGTAGGATTTTGCGGCGGGCTAAGCATATTCGCATCATTTTCAAAAGACTCGGTAATGGCGTTGCGCAACGCCGACTTCGCGCTATTCTTTATAAATCTTTCCGCAAACTTTATATTGTGCGTATGCGCCATATTTGCAGCGCAGTTTGCTGTCGAAAAATTGCGCTACATTCTAGCATATTTGCACGACACGGGAAACGGCGGGGAAAAAATCTCCACAGCAAATCGGATAATTGCCGCAATAAAGCATGCCATATCAAAACCGAAAATAGAAGTTATACCCACAGCTGTACAAAACCTTCCAACTCCGCCGACTCAAGCAGCAACAACGCCCGCCCGACAAGCTTCTGCCGCAACAACGCCTGCGCAATCTCCATCCGCACAAGCCGAAATGCCTTCTGCTACGCACAACATAAATCCGGCACAAACTAAACTTACATCCGCCGCGCAAAGCATAGCGCAGCCTGCTCCATTTACGGATCCCGCAAAGACGAAAACCTACCCCGTGCAAACCGGATCGACCCACACGCGCCAAGATTTTTTACCGGCTCAAAAAGGCACTCCATCCGCACAAGCTGAAATTCAGCCAGAACCTCCGCCGTCAAAGGCAACTCCCCAGCCACCGGTTTATATATCTGGGAAAATTTTCTGCGCTCCGACGGAAAGGAAAGACATATGACCTCCGCGGCTGCCGCAATATTATGCGTGGTTTCCGGCGGAGCTTTGGGGGCGCTTTTGCGCTTTGCGCTGGCGAAAAAATTTGACTCCGCCCTCTACGGTTTTCCGTTCGGAACATTCGCTGCAAATATGCTTGCTTCTTTTCTCCTTGGACTGTTTGTAACTTTGGCAAACGCGGGAGAACTATCTACTACGGCGAAAATATTTCTCGATGCCGGCTTTTGCGCAACACTTTCAACTTTTTCTACGCTTGCCTGGCAAATAGCCGATATGTTAAAAAACAGGCGATACTTTATGTGTTCGCTTTACTTTACCGCAACTTTTTCAACGGGAATGGTGCTCTTCCTTTTTGCCGAGCAGCTGGCTCTCTAAATGCCGGGCGTTTACAATGCGCATAAAAGGCAAAGTTAGACCGCTTGATGTGCGACGTGGCAAACTCTCTAAGTGCCGGGCGCACACAATGCGCATAAAAGAAGCTCAGTCCGCAAATTTTATAAAGTGGGATGCGTCTTCTAGAATCTCGAAACGAATTTCTATCGCATCTTCGGGTATTGCGCCGGCAATCTTTTCCGGCCACTCCACGCATATAATTCTTGGCTCTGGCGCAATTTCTTCCACAAGCAAATCCTCAAAGGCCTCCGCGCCGGAAAGACGATAAGCGTCTATGTGCACAAATTTTACTCCGCCCGCGCCGTCGTAAATGCAGCAAATATTGAAGGACGGGCTTTTAACCGCACACGAAACACCCAGCCCGGCGGCCATGCCTTTTGCAAACGCCGTCTTGCCCGCGCCCAAATCTCCGGACAAAGCTACAAACGCTCCGGAGCGGAGCGTCTTCGCAAAAGACGCGCCCGAAGCAAATGTCTCCTCCGCAGATTCGCTCTTAAAGCCGCGCGACAAAAGCTTTAGTGTATCGCCGACCGGCATCGCTTTAAAGGCGCGCGCAGAATTTGCGCATTCTCTCCAAACCTTTTTCGATTACTAAATCGGCAACCGCGTAGCTGAAGCGCACATTGGAATCCGAACCGAACGCAAATCCGGGAACAAGCGCCACCAATTCTTCTTCCAATAATTTTGCGCAGAAATCAGAAGAACTCATTCCGAAAGACGATATATTCGGAAACAGATAAAACGCCCCCTTAGCCCTGCGGCAGGAAATTCCGTCTATTGAATTCAGGCCGTTAAAAAGTGCCAGCCTGCGCCTATCGAAAACTTTCAGCATTTCGTCCAGCGACTCTTTTGCCGCCTTCGGATTTTCGAGCGCCGCCAAAGCCCCGAATTGCGCGAACGTCGTGGCGTTGGATGTGGTTTGGCTTTGAATATTGGCAACGGCTTTTGCGATGTCGTCGGGCGCGCACATTGTTCCCAGTCTCCAGCCGGTCATGGAATACTCTTTGCTAAATCCCGACACGATTATCGTGTGCTGCCAAGCCTCGTCTGAAATTTCCGCTGGGCTGTAAGCCACGCAACCGTCGTAGGTTAAAGACGAATATATTTCGTCGCTCATAATCAGCAGATTCTTCTCTATTGCCAAATCCGCTATAGCTTTAAGTTCTTCCTTTGAATACACGGAGCCCGTAGGATTGGACGGAGTATTCAAAATAATGAGCTTAGTCTTGTCGGTGATAGCCGCCTCCAGCTGATCGGGAGTTACTTTAAAATCGGCTTCGTCTGAAGCGGAAACGAACACCGGCTTGCCTCCGCAAAGCTTTACCATCTCGGGATAGCTAACCCAATAAGGAGCGGGAATGATAACTTCGTCTCCAGGGCTTACAACAGCCTTTATCGCCAGATAGCAGCTGAATTTTCCGCCGGGGCTCACTGTGATATTGGAGGCAGAAATATTTTTTATGCCCTTCTTCTGCGTATAAAACGCCGCAAGAGCTTCGCGCAGAGCCGGCAGTCCTGACGACGCCACATATTTCGTTTTTCCCGACTCGACCGCTTTTATGCAAGCTTCCTTTATAAAAAGCGGTGTGTCGAAGTCAGGCTCGCCGGCGCCAAATCCGCAGACGTCCTTGCCCTCGGCCTTTAATTGCTTTGCCTTTGCGTCGACAATCAATGTCGGCGACGGCGCGATGTTGTTAGCCCATGTTGAGAGTCTGTTATTCATAACTTTGAGATTCCGACAAAAATACCTATTGAAAACGAATCAATACAATTATCGGATTTTTGGCAAAATGTTACAATTTTGTACTTTTTTTTCAAATCTTTCATTATATATTGCCGCGCACAATAAAATGCGCATGCGGCGGATAAAAACGCCGCGCGGGCAAACAATTGCCGCCTTGAATTTGAAATCCGCACGGCTTGGACTGCCGCGCAGTGTCCTTGCATTATTTTTCGCGCGCGGGCAAATCTTGCGGAGCCGATAAATTGCACAATCCAGGACTTTAACCTTGAAAAAACAAGAGTTTGAACTTACTTCTCGACAATAAAACAAGTATAACACAATGGCTTCAAAAGTATATTTCACCGACATGCACGCAACCATGCGCGCAAATATTCAAAAAAAACTCGAAATCCTAATGAAGAAGACGGGATTTGAAAAAATCGACTTTTCCGAAAAGTTTGTCGCCGTCAAGCTTCACTTCGGCGAACCGGGAAATTTGGCTTATTTGCGCGCAAACTATGCAAAAACCGTGTGCGACTACATTAAGCGCCTCGGCGGCAAACCCTTTGTTACCGACTGCAATACGCTCTATGTCGGCGGCAGAAAGAACGGGCTCGACCATCTGGAAAGCGCCTATACAAACGGATACAATCCTTTTGCGACTGGAGTCCACACTATAATAGCCGACGGCATAAAGGGTCTAGAAGAGCGCCTTGTTCCCGTAAAGAACGGCGAATACGTAAAAGAGGCGAAAATCGGCTCCGCCATTATGGACGCCGATATAATAGTATCCCTCAACCATTTCAAGGGGCACGAACTCACAGGTTTCGGGGGTGCGCTGAAAAATTTGGGAATGGGCTGCGGTTCGCGCGCCGGGAAGATGGAGATGCACTCTGCCGGAAAGCCTGTTGTAAACCAGAAACTTTGCATAGGATGCGGCAAGTGCCGCAACATCTGCGCCCACGATGCGCCCGCGATAAAAAACGGCAAAGCTTCAATAGACCATCAAAAGTGCGTCGGGTGCGGCAGGTGCATAGCTGTCTGCCCGAAAGACGCCGTAACGCCCTCCTTTGACGAAGCCAACGACATTCTTAACTGCAAAATAGCCGAATACGCCCAAGCAGTTGTCCAAGACCGCCCGAATTTCCACATAAACATTGTCATAGACGTTTCGCCGTTCTGCGATTGCCACGCCGAAAACGATATTCCAATCGTTCCTGACGTCGGAATGTTTGCTTCATTCGATCCTGTGGCACTGGACATGGCATGCGCCGACGCCGTCAACAAACAGCCCGCCATAAGCGGAAGCATCTTGGAAAAGCACGGGCACGCCCACCACGACCACTTTAAGGACGTATCCCCCGAAACGAATTGGATATCCGCGCTGGAGCACGCCCAGAAAATCGGCTTGGGCACAATGAAGTACGATTTGGTAAGAATATAAATATATCCGGCGCGGGGAAATCCAGATTTGCAAATTAGGCGCATTCTCCAGCCTGAAAGCGCAAGCGCGTCAACACGGGATGCTTTGTTTAACGCAATCCATTGCCGGGGCAATTTATAAAACGGCGGTTTTCTTTGCCCGATTTTATCCAGCCCCGCGCAACCCAAACGCCGCATCGGCCGGGCTAAAGGCCTGAAACGCGCGACAATCCCGCCGAAAGCCCGAACGAAGTTTTTTTCTGGACCCGAAACGATTCCAAAATAAAAATCCCGCACGCTGCATAGGCGGGTTTCCGCAAAGATAACCCCAAAAGAAAATTTGCGGACAAACTCCCTATGGACAAGAAATTACCGTTGCCTTCCCAAAGCCTGCGCGCTAACGAAGTTCCACCATTACCGGACAATGGTCCGAACCTTCCACGTCCGCCAGCAGTTCCGCGCGGACTACGCGCGGAAGAAGCGAGCGCGAAACCAAAGTATAATCTATGCGCCACCCTATGTTTTTGCGGCGCGCGCCGAACCTATAACTCCACCAAGTATATTTTCCGGTTGCATCGGGATTGTTTTCGCGCCAGACATCCGACAAATCCGCCTCATTCAAAAGCAGCGAAAAATCCGCGCGCTCCTGGTCGGAAAATCCGGCGTTCATGCGGTTTTCTTCGGGATTTGCCAAATCGGTTTCGCAATGCGCCACGTTAAAATCCCCGCAGGCTACGACATTGTCCATTGATTTTACCAAAGACCTAAAATCCGCATCCCAATCCATGCGGTATTCCAGCCGCGCCAAAGCGTGCTGGGAATTTGGGGCGTAGGCGGAAATAATGTTAAGCCCGCCGATTTTCGCGCATGTTATCCTGCCTTCGCGCGGATGCCCGCCCATTAGAACTTCCCCTCCAGAGGAAATCTCGAGATTTGTGAGAATGGCAGTTCCGGAATAGCCCTTCTTATCGGAATGGGAAAACAGAGCGTTTTTAAACGGCAACCCGCCAAGTTTCTCCAAGGCTTCAGGCGACATTCTAGTCTCCTGCAGGCAAAGAACGTCGGGCGAGCAAGCCTCCAAGAATCCTTCAAAATTTTTTGAAATTATCGAGCGCAATCCGTTTACATTCCAAGAAAAAATTTTCATTTTTATTTTCTCCTACGAAATCAAGTCGGAAATCGCCTCCAAGAACTTAGCCTGGTTGGAAACGTCCTTCAAGTCTCCGAGCAAATCGTTGAAGAGTTTTTTCTTTTGAGCCTGGAGTTTTCTGACCCTATCTTCAACTGTGTCTTGGGCTATCATTCTATAGATAAAAACGTCCCCTTTGCGCCCTATGCGGTGCACGCGGTCGACCGCCTGCTCCTCGACCGCCGGATTCCACCACGGATCCGCCATAAATACGTAGTCCGCCGATGTAAGCGTAATTCCGGTTCCTCCCGCGCGAAGGCTGACGAGCATGAGCGCGCCGCCTTTTGCGTTTTGGAACGACTCCACCGGTGTAGCCCTGTCCCGCGTGGAACCCGTCAGTTCATAAATATTCCCACCGCCGATTTTTGAAACCAGGCTGGCTTTTATCAATTCCAGAAATTTTGTAAACTGGCTAAAAACCAGAACTTTTTTTCCGCCCAGATAGAGCTCCTCGGCCCTGTCCAAAAGCACTGATATTTTTCCGCCTGCTTCCGTCGCCCCGTCGGCGCCTATCCATGGCAACAAAGCTGCGTCGCAAGCCGCCTGGCGAAGGCGCGTAAGAAGCGACAGTATGGTGAACCTGTTCCTGTGCCGCGACAAATCCTTTGCGGTCTCCTGCAATTCCTCGCGCGCTTTCAGCAGCAGCTTTTGATATTCCGACGTCTGCGAATCCGTCATTGGACATATTAAATCTATGTAAATTTTCTCCGGCAGCTCCGAGGCAACCTCTGTCTTCAGCCTGCGAAGGACAAACGGCGAAATTTGCCGGCGAACCTGCGCGACGGCGTCGGGTTTTGAGGCGATTGTTTCCTCGAAGGCCTTTCGCGTTCCCATAAGACCGGGCATGAGCCATCTAAACGACGTCCACATATCCAACAGCCTGTTTTCCACGGGCGTGCCGGTCAGGGCTATTTTGCGCGCGGCATTTATTCCCATGCATGCGGCGGTGGTCTTTGCGTCGGGATTTTTTATAAACTGCGCCTCGTCTAAAACTGCGAGTTCAAATCTAATTTTGTCGATTTCAGACTTGTTCCGCCTCAGCTGGGTGTAGCTTGAAACCAGCAACTGCGCGTTTGCGTCCACGCCCTTTGAAGTAAGTATTCCCCATTTTACCGAAGGGAAAAATTTTCTAACCTCCGATATCCAAACGGGAATTACGCTCGCCGGGCAAACCACCAGAAACTTTTGTTCTGCAGAAGGCTTGGCGCGCAAATAGTAGTCTATTATGGAAAGCGTCTGCAAGGTTTTGCCAAGCCCCATTTCGTCGGCTATCATAGCATTGCAGTCGTGCTCGAAGAGCCGCACTGCCCATTCCACCCCGCGCATTTGGTATTTGCGCAGAAATTGCGGAAGCTCTAAAGGATTGTCGGATTTGTCAGGAGCCGAAAGGGACTTCATCCACTTTTTTAAATCCCCCGCAAGCCCCATTTTCGTACCGCCGTCCGAAAGCGCCAGAAGCATATAGCGCGGAATCTTGCCCTCTTTAAAACCGAAATCCCTGCCGCGTTCAACCTCCCTCACAAACGCCGTGTCCCCTGCAGAAATCCGCACGATGCCAAACTCGGGAATTATGCGCAAAGATCCTGCGCCCCCGACAAGCTTTGACATTTCGGCCTCGTCGATTCTCTCCCCGTCTATGCAGGGCATCCAACGCACGTCGAAGTCCGCGGAGTCTCCGCGCACGGCCTTTGCGACCGGCCTAAGCTCCACCTTGCGCTCGCCGCGCGCGAGAATGTCTACGTTTGCGTCTTTGCGTATTTTGAAAAACTCGCGCCACTTTTCCAATACCGCCTTCAGAAATCCGGGAATTTTTGAGATATCCGAAAGCACATAGCAATCGGACTCGTACTTAAACGAAGCCTTGCGCGCCAGAGTCGCCAGCCTTATTAGATTTTCGCATTCGGCGGATTTCAATTCTGAGACCTGCATGCAGTTCGCGCCGAACGCCCTGCGGACCTTTCCGTCCGGCAGCTCCCAATTCGCGGTGAAAACAAGCCCTTTGCGGCGGGATGAAAACGCAAGGCACAAAGTTTTCAAGTCGTCGGCAGGAGTTTCCGGTTCGGCAGAAGGCGCAGCTTCCGAAGCCTCCGGCAATGCTTCCGGAGCGGGGGCTTTAAAAGCGGGGGCTTCCGCGTAATCTATGAATTCTTCGCTGCCTAGGACATCGCCTACAAGCTCGGAAATTTCATACATTCCTGCCACCGTCAAGGCTGCGGTCAAAAGCCCGCTGTCCTCGGAAGCCCGGTAAACAAACCTGTCGCCTTCAAAATCTATCACGCAGTACGGTTCGGATCCGTCGTCCATCCGGGCGCATATGATTGCCTCGTTCTCGTTGAGCTCAAGCGTGCGGACCGCACAAGTCTTATACAAATGGCGGCCATACTCAAGTTCGGCGGGCTTAAACGGCCTTTCCCAATCCCGGTCGACGCGGCGCATCCACAAGCCCAATTGGCTGTGTTTGTAAATGCGCTTTGCCGAATGCGTCATATCCATAAACAACTCTCCCAAACCGCAAAAGTCCGCAATCAGCCTATGCCGTTCTGGCCTCCACAGCCCACTTGTAAACCTGGGCGTATTTTTCGGCCGAGACTGACCATGAAAAATCCTTGCTCATTGCGCTGCGCCTCATTGAATCTATGTCAGCTTTTCTGTCGTACCACGTGGAGCACGCCCAGCCGACGGTGTTGTAAAGCGCCGACGTGGTGGCGTCGTCGAATAAAAATCCCGTGCCGGTCCCCGTGTCCTCGGCGTATTGCGACACAGTATCGGCAAGGCCCCCGGTGCGGCGGACTATCGGAAGCGTTCCGTATATCATGGAATACATCTGATTGAGCCCGCACGGCTCAAAGCGGCTGGGCATTACAAAGAAGTCGGAGCCGGCCTCTATCATATGCGAAAGCTCGTTGCTATATCCTATATACGATGCTATTTTCCCGGGATTAGAAGCCGTCAAACCGCTGAACGCGCCTTCCAGCCACGGCTCTCCGCTTCCAAGAACCATCAGCTGAATGTTCATGTTGTCCACCAGCGGCTGGGCTATGCGCGCAAGCAAGTCCAGCCCCTTCTGGTCGAACAAGCGGGAGACAACCCCGAAAAGCGGAATCTTTGAGGAAACTTTCAGCCCGACCTTCTCCTGAAGGGCGCGCTTGCAGACGGCTTTTCCGGATATATCGGAGAGGCTGTAATTGGCGGCAATCATGGAATCGACAGAAGGATTCCACTCCTGAACGTCAACGCCGTTTATTATCCCTATCAAGTCGGCTGCGCGAAACTTTAGAACGCCGTCCAAACCGCAACCGTATTCGGGGGTCTGGATTTCGCGCGCATAAGTCGGGCTTACTGTAGTAAGTTTCGTGGCGTTGAAAAGCGCGCCTTTCATCATGTTGAGATTCCCCAAGGCTTCGCACGAATCCGCGCGGAATTCCCTCATCGGAATTCCAGCGTATTCCAATACGCCGGCGTTGAAAATGCCCTGGTGCTGCAAATTGTGTATTGTAAATACCGTTGCGGAACGCCCTAAAATAGAATTTCTCAACGTGGTATTCAGATAAACGGGAATCAAGCCCGTTGGCCAATCGTGGCAGTGGATTACGTCTGGTATCCAGCCCGTAGAAAGGCAGAAATCCAAAGCCGCGCGGGCGAGAAACGAGAATCTGCCTCCGTTGTCGTCGTACGAAGCCCCGCCGGAGTTGTAAATGCCGTCGCGCTGATAATACCTGTTAAACTCCAAGAACACCGCCTCGGCTTTTCCCAGCGGCGCGCTCCATACGGACGCGAATTCCTCTATGCCCAGGCCCATATGGATGCTGAAATTGTCGAATTTCTTTGAGAATTTTGATGTGCGTTTTATAGACGAATACAAGGGAGTAAAAACCTTTACGTCGTAGCCGTCGGCCGCGAACTGCTTTGAAAGCGACGAAACCATGTCCGCAAGCCCGCCGACTTTTGAGAACGGGGCGCATTCGGAGGATACCATCAGAATCTTCAATTTCATATATTTAAACCTTTCAACCTTACATTTTCGCATATTGAAATCGGGTAATGCAATCGTTTTTCTTGCGTGAAAGAAAAAAAAGTCCACCATTCTTTGGCAATGTCCGTGCTATATACATTCACCGCCAACCTCCTGGCGGAAACTACCGCTGTTTTTTCCATGCCGAAAATCGGGGAGACTGTGCGCGCAAGAAGCAAAGCTCTTTTCAAAGTCGGAGGAAAGGGAGTAAACGTCTCAATGGCCGCAAAAATGCTTGGGGCAAATACGGTAGCGGCAATATTTCCGGCAGGTGAAACAGGCAACCGCTGCAAAAAATATCTCGACGGAAAAATCGAATACTTCGCGGTTGGGCTGCGCGGCCAAACCCGCGAAGGTCTGGTTTGCATAGACGAAAAAAGCGGCAGAGAAACGACATTTCTGGGCGAGGATATTCCCGTGGACGGACATTCTTTCGACAAAATGGCGGAATTCTTGCAAAAAAAAATTTCCGCCGACGACATATTCGCGTTTTGCGGAAGTTTTCCGGGTTGGGAAAGGCAGTACGCCGACAGGCTCTTTGAGATATGCAAATCCGCCGGCGCAAAAATCTGCATCGACACCTACGGCGAGCCGCTTGAAGATTTCTCTAAAAAAGAAATCGATTTATTGAAAGTAAACTGCGCGGAATTTCTGGCGCTTTTCAAATCCCCCGGCGAAGCTTTCGACGGCAATCTCGAAAGCGCCGTGGCGAAATTTGAAACCCCCGCAAAGATTCTCGCCGTTACAGACGGCCCCCGCCCCGCCATTTTCCGGACAGGCGGAAAAATCTTTAAAATCTCGCCCCCGCGAGTAGATGAAATATCCGCTACAGGCTGCGGCGACATAATGCTTGCAACTTTCGCAGTCAACGCGTTCATGCGCGGGAAATCAGCGCGTGAATCGGCAGAGGAGGCAATACGCGCGGCGTCTAAAGCCGCGTCTTCAAGGGACCGGATGCGAAAATTCTAGATTATTTGTAAAATGAACTCGTCGATTTTGGATTACTATCTTCCCAGCGAGCGCATAGCCCGCTTCCCGGCGCAAAAGCGCGACGAATCGCGGCTTTTGGTCTACGACAGAAAGTCCGGAAACGTCTCCCACGCCGTATTCAAAGATCTGCCGCAAATACTGCCGCACCCGTACGATTTTTTCCGCAACGACGCCGCCGTTTTAAAAGGCAGGATATTCGCAAAAAAACCGAGCGGAGCAAACGTGGAATGCCTGCTGCTTTCCCCGCATTCCGACCCGTTTAAGTGGACGTGCATGCTAAAGCCCGGCAAACGGCTGCCCGTCGGCTCTAAATTCGGCGTTGAAAGTCTGTTTGAAGCCACCGTGGAAGAGAAATTTGAAGACGGCAGTGCGACGGTAAGCTTTGACACTCAAAACAAAACGAGCGTAATAGATGTAAGCGAAAAAATCGGGGTAGTCCCCCTGCCTCCATACATAGCCCGGAAACAAAACGCCCCCGACTACGACAGAAATTTCGACAACGAGCGCTATGAAACCGTATACGCCGATCCCTCAAAACGCGTCGCGGCGGCGGCGCCTACCGCCGGGCTGCACTTCACAAAGGAACTTGTGCGCTCTCTGGAAGAGAAAGGAAGCGCATTCCACAATCTCACGCTGCATGTCGGAATAGGGACATTTCAACCCCTAAAAAGCCGAAACGTAGAAGACCACAAAATGCACTCTGAAATTTACGAAATCCCATCCGAGACGCTTCGCGCAATAACCTCGTCCAAGCTTGGAAGGCTTGCCGTGGGAACCACTTCGCTCAGGGCTATGGAGGATTTCAGCCGCAAGAACTCTGAAAAGCATTTCGACGTTTTGCGCGGCTACACCGACGCTGCGTCGCTGTTTGTTTATCCGCCACAAAGAATTATTTCCGCAGAAGCAATGGTTACAAACTTTCACCTTCCACGCTCGACGCTAATGTGCCTTGTGGCAGCTTTTCTCTCTCCAGATTCCGAAGACGGCATACGCCTTCTAAAAGAACTTTACGCCCAGGCCGTTGAGAAACAATATAATTTTTATTCATACGGAGACGCAATGTTGATTCTCTAAACGCTGCGCTTTAACAGGAATCAGCGCGTATAGACATCCCTTTTTACGCCATGCCCGCCGGACGCGCTTAAAAATCCTTTTCCATAGAGTTTCTCTTTTATCAATTTCTCAAGGCGCAGCAATTGATAGTCGGAACGCCTCAATATGAGGGACTCCAAGCTCTGCATAAAAGACTCGGGGGAATAGTTGGCAGATTCCAGCAAATATAGAATAATCGCGTCTTTATTGACGCGCAAATATGTTTTTTTTTCCTCTCCGCGCTTTGCCAAACCGTTTGAGAGATGACCGAATATCTTTCCGCTATAAAAACTATTCCGCACAAACTGGTCCGATCTTCCTATGAGTTCCCCCGCTTCCTTGGGGCTGAACCATTCGCGCCCCTTGGGGAAAAGATAAGCAAAATGTTCCGCCATTTCGACAAATCCATTATATTTCATACGGGTAAACCTCCGATCTTTTCACGCTTAAATCGAATGAAAAGAATATTAGTTCATATTTTTCAATTATTTTATCCATAATCGTTGAATTTTTTGTTGAGATTTATAATAACTTTATATATTGTAAGCATAGAATATCAACAATAGTTAATTTAAAATGTCAAATAAAAAATAGAAAAATTCTACTTTATGAAAATTAAACATAATAAATCACCCGATAAAGAATTCGCAAAACGGATGAGAACATTGATGGGAAACAGAAACATAAGGCTTGTCGATATATCAAAAGCCACAAACAACGCTGTAAGCACCGTAAGCACATGGAGGCGCGGGCGGTATCCCAGAAGTGCCGATACAATCCGCAAGCTCGCCGAAATTTTTTCTGTTTCTCCCGAATATTTGCTTTACGGGAAATGCGACGGCAACGAAATAATATTCAGCAATGAAACGCAGACTGACTTTTACAAAACATCCAACCCTACAGAAGAAAACATAAGAAGGCATCTTGAAGCGGTAATAGAAGACTGCGAGGGCGACAAAATCATTCTCACCGAAATTTTGGACAGGCTATATAGGGAATTTCCGCTCAGGAAACAACAGGCGGCAGAGAAATCTCTCCATTGAGATACTTCGACACCAGCTCCGTCTCCGACAACCCCAATTCCCGCGCCGCATTCTTTAAAGATGCGGCGCTTTCAAACTTGCACACATCCATATCCGCCACAGTAAACGGCAAAGGCAAAATAAAATTATCCCAAGTAGGCAACGAGAAGGAATGCCTGGCATTAATCCGAAGAAGGAGTATGTTGACTCCAGACTCTTCCGCCACCCTCAAAAATCCGGATTTTGCTATGTTTTTAGGCCCTCTAGGACCGTCCGGTGTTATAAAAATGTCGGAAGATTTAAGGCGTTCTATAAGATCGATAATAGCTCCTGCACCGCGCCTTTTAGACGAGCCGCGGACAGTGCCGATTTTCATAAGATTAAAAAATGCGCAAAGGTATGCGCCGTCTCGGCTTGCGCTGACCAATCCCGACATTGGTAATTTCGGGCGGTAAAGATACTTGCACATGGGAAGAAAAAAAATCCGGCTGTGCCATGCGAGTCCGATAAGTTTATCGGGATTCGTAAGAATTTTCAGGGACTGCCTGGAAACTTTTATTCGCACGGTAAACTGCCAAATCCTAATGAACGCGTACAACGGCAATATAACGCAATAATGCTTAAAAGAAGGCTCTGTGATTGTAATGCGTTCCATAAGAAAAGCACGTTACGCAAAAAGATTATATAAGTCTATAAAAAACGTATTAGCGCCAAACAATTAGAAACAACCGCATCTGTTTTTGCCAAATAACAAGGCGGGAAACGGCATTTTATAAACGGATTGAAACGGTGCAACCTAACTATGCCAAAAAAAAGCAAAAACATTATTGACAAGACAAGTTCAATTCGTAATTTGTCCATAATATAAATTTCAAGGGGTGGTAGTTCAGTTGGTTAGAACGCCTGCCTGTCACGCAGGAGGTCGCGAGTTCGAGTCTCGTCCATCCCGCCACTTTAAAAGCCGCAAGTTCAAACACTTGCGGCTTTTTTTGTTTCTACATTTCGCGTCAAACCCAGTATCTCCGTGGTTTGCGGGGTTACGATGCCCCGCAAGCCAGTATTTAAGCCACTTGCGGCGGAATGCTCGTCCGCCCGAAAACTGTCAAAATTGGCGTTTTGTTGGTGCTTTTTCCAACAATTCACCAACAAAAATCCAACAGGATTTTGAGGCGTATTTTAGATCCGTTTTTTCGCTTTTTCAGCGTTCGCGGGCGAACATATTTTTGATTCGCGCCCAGAGGGTTGGTTTAAGCGCTGAGATTCGCTCCAAGTAGATTTCGGCGATAGGCTCTTCAATCTGCGGACATTCGGCTTTTACTGCTGTTTCATATGCCCAATAGTCGCCTTGCGATATGGCGTTTGCAAGCAAGGCTTGCAGTTCTTCGTGCTTAGAGCGCGAAACTTTTATCGTGGGTGTTCCCTTTTTTGGGAACAAAGACCTGTCGAGAAAGTGGTGCTTGTCAGGCGTTGCCAATCCCGCGGCACTTTTACCGATGTAGAGTTTCCGCGTTCTAAGCTCGTCGGGAACTTTTGTTCGCTTCGCAGCCTGCTTTATGAAGGCGTCATATGGGTTGTTCGTATCGAATCTATCCTTGTGTTTGTTGAATGTTGCCAGCTTCATTTAGTTCCTTTCGTATGCGATTTGCTTTGCCGCCATCAGGCGCGAAACGTGCCGAAGCGGCAGCTGAACTACTCCTTCCATTGCGAAAGAAAGTTCGCGGTTTCTGCGGCGGTATGACATATACCTGCCGTCGCGTTTGTATTTTGTGTGGGTTGTATTTTCTTTTTCCATATTTTTTAACATTGCGATAAAATGTGTGTTGGTCTCAAAATTTATCATCTGCGCGGAGTTCGCGACAAGGCGGTCCTCAATTCTGCCAAACATTCACGTTCGGCATCGGGTTCTGCGCGTTGTCTTCTACGTGGTGTGTCTACAAACAGCCGTTCGAGCTTTACGGCGCAAGGCGTGCAAAAGCCGTTAGCCAACTTGACGAATGCGTATCCCTGCGGCAGATTTTCAGGCGAAGTAAATTCCTCGCGCCTTTCTGTATCATCAGCGTTGAAGCCGATGTTGGAGTGCGAAGGCGGCGCATAAGCCGCGAATTCTACAAGTTTGGCGGCTTCGGGCTCGGACGTTCTAAACACAAAAAGGTTGTTGATGTTTGCGAGCAGATGGGCGCATTCCCTTTCGCCAATCGCCAAGTCGAGAGCCACAATTCCCTGTGTTGCGGCAACGGCAAAACCGCCTTTGCTGCGCATTGTTTGGAGGTTGTATGCATCGCTTGAAATGTCGCGACCGCCGGTTGCAACAAGCGGAAATTCGTCCATTACAATTCCCGCAATGCGGTTGTCGGGAGAGTCTCCGCGAAGCTGGATAGTCCTGTAAAATTGGGCTTTTGCGAGCTTAGCTACGATTGCCGCCGCGAATTGGTTTGTCGTTGCGGGGAACGTCAGAACGACAATCTTTCCGAGCCTTGCGATGTCTCCGATGTCTAAAAGCTTTTTGCCGCTTAAAAAGTTTCGGGTTGTCCGATTTTCGAGAAGCGCGAGAGTGTTTGTCATCGTGCTTGTCTCGTTGCTTTTCGTGCGCGAATCGAGCTTTTGCCACTCCGACAGGTCGGATTTTAGCTGCTTTGCAATGCGCTTTATCTGCGCCCAAGCCGCATTCCTTTTCGATTTGTCCAAGACTTCGCACCGGCAGATTTCGGGCAAAGCGGAAGTGATGAATTCCCTCCATTCGTCGATTTTATCCGAATCCAGAAAATCCCGAAATGCGTCGGTAAATCTGTCGAAATCCATCGAATCGTGGCGGAAAAGACAGAAGTTCAAAATTGTATTCAGCCGCTTGCGGAACGCCATCGTCCAATAAGCGTTTTCGCCAGTGTTGTCGCCGAATGCCGACATCAGGAAATCTACAAGCTCCGATACTTTCGCTGGCGAGTTTACTTCGGCAAAAGGATTGATGTAGTGCCCGCCTCCCGAAAAGTCCACAACATCACGCAGCCTGCCGCATTCGTGCGCCCACTTTTTGATTTTGTAAAGAGTGCCGTCGTTTTTGAAATCGAAAAGCAGCAAGCCTATTTTCCGTCTCTTGTCGTCCGCGCGAAAGGCAATCAATCCGCGCAATAGGGCGTTTAGCGATGTTGTCTTGCCACTGCCAGTGCTGCCAATAAAAAGCGTGTGCTTGCAAAGAGTGTCGGCAGTCAGGGCGATTTCCCGACCACCGCCGTTTAGTTTTGTTATAATCTCGTCTCTCATGCGAAAATATCAATGAGCGTCAAAATTTCCTCGGCGGGAGTTAAACGGGCGGTTCCGAATCGTGCCCGCCAAAGCCTTCCCAACTCTTCTTTTGCTTCGAGGTCGTAGGCGTTCTCTAAAATTTCGCGGAACTTCTCCTTAGTTATCCGCCCGAAAACGCCCTTCTCTTCGAGAACAGGCAGAAGGCTGTTCTCCACCATTACAACTTCCGTCCAGACATCGTCGGAGAGCGTCAATTTCCGCCAAAGCGATTTATCAAAATTCCGCTCCGCAAACAACGATGCTGCGATATCGTTTTGGGCAATCGTATACCCATCGGAAACGAGCCGCCCCAAGGCAAGATAGGCAAGCTGGCTTTGGCGTAATAACATTACAGGCAAAAGCGAATGCTCCCTGATGAACGCGAGTATTTCCCCGTTCAGCGCATCGCCGTTTTTGTCAATCATTTCAAGTAGTTTTAGATATAATTTATTCATGCAAACCTTTCGTTGAGTTAAAAACGGTTTGCATTTACGTCTAAAAATTTACCTGAACGAAGTTTGACGGGGCTGCGAAATATTCTTCCGTAGCCGATAAAATTGCATTCATCTGCAAAATTATAGAGTGTAGACGATTATTTTGCAGGTGCTAATCACTTTTAAGTTTCGCTCGACGATATCAAAATGCCGAGCCGCGGCGGGATAATTCACCTACGCGCGAGGGAATTACAAGACACGCTCAAATAGCGTCATTTTGCCTTGGCGTTTCCTTTTTCCAAAGCTTTCTTATTTTCGCGATCCTCGCCGTCCGCTTGTCTTTTTAGAATTGTGCGCAAAGTTGTATCGTCATCAATGTCGGCGGAGAATTCCTTGAGAACATCGGCGAATTCAACGGAAGCGTATTCTTTAACGAAGCTGTCGCGAAACTTTTTCAATGCCTGCTCAGGCGTATGATTTTTTCGGTCATATAATGCGAAAAAATGGTGTTCGTATTTGCTTATTTCCGAAACGCTATCCCTGTCGTCGTTCGAGTCTGAAATACAATTTGGGTGGCACGCAAAGACAACGGCGATATATTTGCCGACGTTGCCGTTGTATTTTAGAAATTCGACATTGCGGACAACCAGCCCGTAAAGGCGGCGCGGAAGCTTTGTTCGCTTGTCGGGTGGAACAATCTTGCGCCGAAGCGGAATTTTAAAATCCCTTTTCAGAATGCGCGTAATCGAAGAGGGCGGATATATCGCCTTTCTGTCTTCGGATTGCGTTTTGCCAGTGGACTGTTTTGAATTTTTGCTTTGGGATTTCTTCCTTTGCTTTTTGGAAGTCCATTTATATCTGCGCCCGCAAATGTCGTCGCGGCATTTGTTGAGCTCGCCGCAGATTTTTGAACGCGTTTGAATTTCACCGGACGTTAGACACTCCAAAATGAGTTCGTTGCGGGCTTTCAAGTTCGACGCCGGCGGCCGTCCGCGCCCGCAATACGGTATGTCAACGTAAAGCCTATGCACTTCTTCGTCCGAATCGAAGTCTCTTTCTTCGCGGATTATTTTTAGCATTCTGCGGATATGTGCGGGCTTTACTGGCGAATCTTTCAACTCAAGCTTTCGATACGCATACCCGACAGAGCAATTCCCCAAGGATTTTAGAGAGTTGTACGTTTTCTCGAAAATCGTTGCATTTAAAGCCATTTGATATTTTATATAAACATATGTTAAACGAACTGGAGTTCAAAGCTTTTTTACAAAAAGAACTCAATCGGACACCCGATGACGACCAAATGGCGGTTCTTCGCGAAATCGCGCGGGTAGCTGAGTCAAATGAGGCGTTGAATTATTTTAGGGTTGGCGCAAGCGCGGGCTCGGGAAAAACCACACTGATTTTATTTGCCTATTTCCTTCTCACAAAATTTTGCGGAATACCCAGTAACCAAATCGTAATTCTTACGCTTAATACACGCATCTCCAACAAGATTAACCTTTCAATTAGGGCGATTGAAAGCAGGCTGTCGGATATCGAATTTTCTGACATTTGCGCATACACATTCCACGCGTTTGCCATGAGGTTTTTGAGAAAAGCCTCTATGAAAAAAGGCGATATATTAACGGAAAATGCTAGTGTCTATCATAAAGATGTTTCATATAAGTTCCAGAATTTTATAGGCGAGAAATATCTTGACGATGAAAAGTTCCGAAAAGACATCGACAATCTCGATTTTCTTGCGCACTCGGAAGCGGACGGTTCGACCGAAAAATCAAAAAAAGTGAAGTTGTCGGAGAGACTGTCGGACCTCGGAATTTCTAGCAACGGAGAGGTGCTTCGCGGCGACATAAAAAGACGTTGCTCGAAGGAATTTCAGAAAGATCGTACGCTGCGCGGTGATTCGTTGTTGTCCGCTGAGAGGAATCCGCTACCGCAAGCCTTTCAAAAAAGAATTTGCGACATCGCAAACCGCCTTTTCCTTTGGGACATAAACTACGACCTAAAAATTTGCGACGACCGCGCGATAATTTCAATTATCGACAACTTCGATTTTGGGAAGAGCCAGTCTGCCGAATCGGTAAGGCGAAAATCGTATATCGAAATTGTTGACGGAGACCAAGACGACAATATGTTTTACGGCTCGCTTTTGGTAAACGGCAAGTTTTTGAAATCCTTGCCAACTCAACCTACGCCCGAAGATTGGCTAAAGTTTTCGCCCGAAGAAGTCCCATCTGACATTGAGGAATTGAGGGAATTTTGCAACGAATGCAATGCCAATACGGAAGGGCAGAAAATTAAAGACCTTTCCGGCCTCACATACATCGGCAAGGACGAACTATCGAAGTTCCTAATGGAAATAATAGAACGCCTAAGAGCCGAAGGGAAGATAAGCGTTGTGCCCAAATCCGGCAGTATGAAGGCAAAGACATATGTGGATAAAATATTAAGAAAGTATTCGTCGTCGAATGGTAATGGAGGATCGGGGAGTAATTTAATAGGAGGGAACTCGAAAACGCGCGCAAAAATCGAAGCTTTTTTCAATGTCCTGTCTACTACCTTATGCGAGCTCATTGACGTAAATTTCGAAACATTTTCCGCTATTATGGAAAAGGCGGTCGGGGAAAGTCCGTTGTTGAATAGGGCCAAAGAAAGGCTTAGCAATTTGCGTTTTGTGTTTGTTGACGAAGCTCAGGATATGAACCGCGTTTTTGTGGATGTTTTAAAGGAAATTAGAAAGTGTGCGCCCGCTGCCAACTTTATATCGGTAGGCGACCCGGCGCAGGCAATTAACAGGTTTATCGGCGCACATCCTACGCTATTTTTGAATTTGGCAAATCCGTCGAAGCCTGAGGATGTTTCAAAAGACGGCGCGGACACAGGCGATAGCACCAACCATACTTCCCAAGGACAGGAAAACTCGTTCGGTAATTTCAAAGTGAAGCGTTTCGAATTGCCCATAACATACCGAATGGATTTAAAGCTTGTTAATGCCGCCAATACTTTCAAAAATTTCAAACGCGTAAAAAACGACAATTCAAATTCGCCCGACATGCGGCTATTCGGCCTTGCAATGCGCCCGTGTCCCGGAAAAACAAGCGAAGGAAACATTGAGGTTCACTGCATCGCGCCAGAGGTTTTGTCGAAATTTTCAAAAAAATTCTACGACACGCTTTGCGGAATAATCGAAAAGGAACTGGCGAAAAATGAAGACGCCGATTTTGCGTTGCTTGCCAGAACAAACTTGGTTGACCCGATAGGCGATTTGGAGCTGATTCGCCAAAAAACGCTACTGTTATTGAAATCGAAAGGCGTGAAACTCTCCCCCGCGAAATTGAGAGCTTCAACAGTCCACAGATACAAGGGCGAAGAAGCCGACTGTGTCGTAATTCTCGATGCGACGGGCGAAAACTACCCGAAACACTTCGATGAAACGGCGCAGAAAATCAAGCAAATCCTATTCAAGGATTCGCCGAATGCAGATTATGACGATTCGATAAACTTGTTCTATGTCGCCATAACGCGAGCCCGACACTCGCTGCATTTCATTTGCAACGACACCCCAAGCCCGTTTTTGACGAGGGCGGGAACTTTGACCGCACGAGCTCGACCCGAGGAGCGGGAAGTTTGCCAAGACGTCCGCTGACAAATTTTGCCGCAAAGCGCGAAGTGCAAATCCGCCTGCGGCAAAGTCTACCCCTCTTGTTTTTTCGAAAGGTATTTTTCGGCGCAAAGCGTTTTTTTACGTCTGCTCGGATCGGATTTTATCGGAGTGATGCTTTTGTATTTTTCGTCGGATGCAACCGCCGCAAAATTGAACTTAGCCTGCATTATCAACAGATTGTTTTCGGAAGGAATTTCCAACGCTTTCCCAATGCGGCATGCGGTATCGGGAGTAAACGCGCGCTTTCCATTCACCAGGCGCGAAACGACATCGGGCGTCAATTTCGACTCTTTGGCGAGCGTATATATTGTTATTTTTCTGTCAGCAAGCAAGCGCGCCAAGAATTTGTGCGGGGATTCAGACTGGTTGATATCGTGATTTGCGTTCATAACGATAAGAGAATTAGGTTGTTGGATATATAGTTGCTTATTAATATACTATTTGCAAGCAAATAATACTTCTATTTAAGTTCACAATACGTGCAATTATAAGTCCCCCCGCGCCAAAGGACTGCGCGTATATATCATAAACGCGCAATTGTGTCAATCGAACTTACAATGTTTATATTCTTGCTACGCAAGAAGGAAATTCCCCAAGAAAAAGAGATACTCCCCTAATCCGAAAGTATCTCCTGTATATGCTAACTTAATCGGAAACGTTAACGATCATAATCATAACCACGTTGAGTATCTCGCGCAGGTTGGGCTTGCCCCGTCCAACTGCGTGGTGGCGGATACCCCATCTGTTGTTTTTGAGTCTTTTGTTGGTTCTTTCCGTAAAGGAAAATTTCCATATCTATTATGATTTTCAAAAATAGTCTCATTAGACTTTTTGTACTCGGAGCGAAAATTGCATCCCACGCTTTTTGAAAATCAATCAATGCCGAATTGTATCCAAGTTCTTTTTGTAGTCCAGGATATATGAGCACAATTCCTTTCGCAAATTCTGAAAGCTTATCTTCTGATTCTCTAAGTTTTCTGTTAATTTTACTATCGTTTGCGAGAAATCTCTTATAATATTCATTCGGACATCTTTTAGAAGTTGATTCAGTTCCTCCCGATGTTTCTCGTAGAATTCCTCCTGCATTTTGATCATTTCCGCGCACGCCCTGACTGCTATTCTCTGAAAGCCCTCGAGAAGAACTCTGTGAATCTGCGAATAGGGATTTTTCAATTCGTTCATGAGGATTTCCGCAAACGGCGGAATCATCTGATACTGAATTGGCGTTGATGTCTTTGATATGTTGTCCGATGTTGTTTCTTTGTTTTGGATATTCATAATTTTTTAAGTATTTATATTTGTTTTTAAGACGCGCGTAGCGCGTTTGGGAAAGCTCTTCGTATCGTTCGTCAACATTTACGCCTTCCGAATCAATCGCATGCGTGTTGCCGTTATTGCAAAGATTACCTGTAAGTTTTATCTTCGTATCTCCCGATTTTACGGTTATCGAAGTGTCGGTCTTTCGGTTTATGATAAAATTGCTTTGCTTCAAAAATCTTTCGAAATCCTCGCGGTTGTTTATCGCTTTTCCATATTCCGACATCTCCTTTTTCAGCCTGAGAAAAAGCGACTGTTGCGACGAATTCCAATATTTGTTTGCATCGGCAAGTCCCCGCCTGAGCTCGGGCGAATTCGGGTCGGTGAGTTTCGGGTATTTTTTATGGATATAACGCCCGAATGCCTCGAAGTATTTCCTGTCGTATTTGTCAAAATAGACGGGGAAATATCTCCCGCCGACACTTTCCGCCGCAACGAAGTTTAATTCGAAATCGTGCTTGGGATTGTCGTGCAAGATGAACAAGTGTTGAAAGTTCGACTTGTCCATATTAGGATAGAATTTCTCCAGAATGTCGTCCATTAGCGGAGCAAGAAACTTTGACCCGCCAAGCTCCGCAAGCGGCTTTTTGTCGCGATAGCAGAACGTCACATAACCTTTCTTTTTGCTGGATTTTTGTTCGATTTCGCGCATAAAACTGTCGTAACAGCCGCCGACAATTGTTGAAGGACGCTTGTGTCCTTTCGAATCTACATCGCCTAGCAAGTACTTTAACGTAGAGGGTAAATATTCTATAATCATATCGAATTCTTTTTATGTAAATACTCCATAATCACATCCCGTAATTTGGGGTCGCTTTCGAAGTATGCGAGTATTGCCAGTCGTTCGTCACCGTTCTCGATTCTGCGGGCGCAATCCTCTATTTTAATAGCCTCATTCAGAATTTCCACAAGCTTAGCCTGCGTGTTTAATACATCGATGGGATTCCCGTATTTAAGCGCAGAATTCAGATCTCGCGCAATCTGGTTGAGGTTGTTTGAAAGCCTGCTGATTGCCACAATACGTGAGTGCTCAATTGTCTCCTTCCTGACGAAAACAAGATCTCGTATCTTCCCGAGAAAATCCGCAACGGCGTTACGTATAAGCTCGCCGACACTGATGTTCCGCGCTTTCGCCTCCGCGTTCCACAATTTCTTTTCATTTTCGGGAACGCGAAATTCCACTCGTTTATCTTTTATTTCTTTGTCCATAATTACAATTTTCCTTAAGAAACGCGTAGCGTTTTCGGGGGTGTCCAGAGGGGGTGTCAACCACCCTCGGCAAGCTGGGGTAATGTCCGTGTACGGACAATTCCCCTATGCTTGCACTGCGAAACCCGTGTTGGTTACCTTTCAATATACCCCCCCTTCCTGTCTTCGTGCTTTGACCTTTTGAAGTTTCTTTGTCGCCTTGGGAGACTGGGCTTTCAACTGCGCCAATACCGGCTCCGCTTTTTGAGTTAAAAATTCCAAAGCGTTTTCCAAATCGGTAATAATCTGATTCAATTCTGGGGATATGCGTTTTTTCGCCGAATCAATAGCGCACTTATAAAATTTCTGCGCTTTGGTAAATCCGCTGAAAATGTTTTTTACTTTCATCGAGCGCGTTTGTTTTTCTCCGACAGCTTTCGGTTTCGGCGAAGACGGTATCTTCGGTGTGCTAGGAGTTAGAGTTTTGCACAATTTTGCAATTTGTTTTTCTACGGGTATTGCTTTGTTCGCCACGCTTTTTATTTTCGTATACGAAAGTGTTTTGATTTTGCCCAACAACTGCTCGTCGTTTATCGCATCTAACAGTTTCTTAACTTTCGCGCATTTGTAGAATTCGCTACGCGATATGAGAAATTTTCCCGCGTTCGGGAACATCTCCTTAAATTTTGCATAGCAGTTGATGTTTCCCTTTGATTTCCCGTCTTGCGGGACAATATCTGGATTTTTCTGAAAAATCCGCAACGTCATTTGCCCCTTGCCAGATTCTACAAAATCCTTGATACGTTTCGCGCTTTCTCCGAATTCGATAATCGCCTTGCCTAAATCACCTCCGTTGTTTTCGAGATATGAATCTATACAAGACTCGATTTCGGCAAAACTTTCTGGAACTACTTTTTGTGAAGTGGCGTTCTGGTTTGACGTTGTCGGACATGTTTCTTCGGCAATTTCCACCTCGTCGATTTTTGCTGAGGGATCTCTGCCGAATGTATTTTGCATTTCAGGTAAATCAGGTTGTTCCATTGTCTACCTTTCCATTTGGGGTTGAACGAAGCGGTGGTCGTATTTAGCTTTGAGGATTTTCTCTACGCGCAATACCTCCGATTTTACATAGGAATGTGGTTTTCCAATGCACCGCATTTCGGGATACTTTTTCAGGTATTTCCCGAATGTCCTTCGCGACATTCGCAATATTGTGAGCGTCTGGTGAATGTCTATCAGTTCGACTCCGCAATATTCCGACAATTTTTTGTCGCTTAATTCGGCGGTCGTCCTGATTGTCTGCGCTATTTTAAGTAGCGACTCTATTTCTGAGTTATTTATTTCTATTTTCATTTTATAGTTTTATTAATTATTATTATTATAAGTTTTACTGGGTAAAAATTTACGCTTTCGAATTTTCCGTCGATTCCTCCGCCAAGCTTTGCGGCGTGATGGAGAAGAATTTCTCGGCATCATCAACATTGGCGCTGCCCATGTAGTGCTGAGCCAATGTGGCGTAGCCACGAATGTGCCCCATATCGGCAACGGTCTTTTGCGGACCGAATTTGAAATACGCGTATGTGGCGAAAGTATGTCGCAAAACGTCCTGCGAGAGGGCAACCGGTAACTTGCGCCGCATTTTCCGAAACTTCCAATACGAGCCTTCAATTATGTTTCCTTTCCGCTCCTTCTCGGGAACGGCTTCCAAAAACGCCCATAAGTTTTCCGAAACATTTTGAGTGGCACGTTGCTTGCGCACCTTCGATGTCTTCCCCTGAATCGTGATAACCCTCGACTTGAAGTTGATGTCCAACCACTGCATAAAACGCTTCTCGAAATTGCCAATCAGTTCTCCCGGGCGGACTCCGTAAAACGTCATCAACGCAAAGCCTGCCAGATACTCTTTCGGAACTGATTTAAGCAGCGTTTTGACCTCTTCGACCGACAGAATTTTCGCAGGCATCGTGTCGCTATACTTGCGCTCAAGCGTAACCTCGGCGGCAGCGTCTTCCGTAATATATCCCTCACGCTTGGCGAACTTGAACAACGCCTTGATTACTTTGAGATTGTTCTTCTGAGACCCGCTCGAACCTATGTAAGCTTCGATTTCGCTTTTGAGAATTGTCGCAAAATTCCGAGTTCCCTTGAAGTATGGGATAAATCGGACTCGCAGGTATTGGTCGTATTCTTTGAGCGTTTTGTCGCGGAGATTTATACGCTTACTGTGCGCCATAAAGTTGCGCACGCAGTCTTGCACCAATACAACCTTGTTGTATGAATTTAACTCGACGCGCCTGATGGCATCGTTGATTACAATCTCGGTGGACAACCCGCGCTTGTGGCATTCCGTGTTGAGTTTTAAGACTGCCAAACGAACGCCGCTTGGAATTATCATATCTTCTGGGAGCGAATACTCGCTCCTAAGCGAAAACATAAAAGATTCCGCTTCGCTTTGGGTCGTAAACGACCTTGATTTTATTTTGCCCGCGTCGGGATAAAACACCAAATAAGGCGATTTGCGCCCGTCGCGGTACTCCACTCTGAGTGAATTTTTCTTCATACAAGGGAATGTGTTCCGCGGATAAAATTCCGCCAAAACACCGAATCCCTTGATACGTGCGTAGCACGTCCCTCTTTGTGAAAATACAAAAGTAGATTAAATTACGGCGCTAAAAGTGCTCTTAGAAAATGATATTTGTACAACAAATCGGGAAAATTTTGATTCCGATAGCAAAAATTTCACTACAATTTTCAAACCCTTCCTTATGTCAAACGACCAAAGATTCACTGTAATCATGATAGTATACAAAACAATAATAGAGTAGTCATGACACAAAACGATCAGATTACTTCCAAATGGGAAATCAATGTGCACTGTGCCCAAAATTAGAACACAGTGCAAGGGGTATTTTTTACTTTTCTTCGACTTTAAGTTTCAAGAAGACTTTACCTTCTTCGCCGATTGGAGCTGTTGCTTTGTAAATCTTGAACTTGCCGTCTGACGATGTTTCGCCTGTGGCTGTTGCAGTTGCTTCTGTCCAGTTGATGAGGTCAACTGACTTCAACGCTTTGACATTCACAACACCCTCTGCGTCTACGCTGACTGGGAATTGCAAGCTTGCACCTGTTGCGTCTGACGTATGCTTGAAGGAAGCATTAGCACCATACGATGTAGCTTTTGACGCATCCAACCCAAATGTGAACTTTTCAAGATTTGTAATTCCGTCATTGTGCGGTGTTGCAGATGGCGAAGCATCTATACCAAGACCATTTGACATACTCCATTCTTGGAATGCTGTTGGCTCTATTACATTTTCAATCCATACCATTTCTGATTCAAGCGGAGCATCAACATTGTTGTCGTTCCATACTAAGCAACGATACGAATTATCTACAATATTTTCCACAACATCAACACCAAGTGTTCCATTTGTTGCACCTGCAATATTTTCCCAAGTATCGCCATAATCGTATGAAACTTGCCACTGATACTTTGGATAATCACCAGACACAACAACTGTGAATGTTGCTTTTGCACCGATTATCGCAGAGGTAATCGCAGTAGGTTGCGTTGTTATAGCTACATCTTCTGGGAATATAATTTTTGCATTTTCTGAATACAGAACACCACCGCCATTATCAATTTCACAGCGATAATATCCTCGATTTTTTGAATCCATCATTTTGAATGAATAGGTCGCTTCTGTAGCGTTTTCTATATTCTGCCATTCGTTACTATCAGCTGAATACTGCCATTGATAGTATGCATTTCCTGTTGAGGTTGAAACCGTAACATTAAAAGACGCATTTTCATTTAATTTGAACGACACATCTTGTGGTTGTGATGTTATCTGAATTGCAGTTGAGCTGTAAACAAGAACTGCTTGAGTAGATACACTTCCACCTCCATTAGAGATTTCACATTTTATGTTTTTGCGATTGTATTTAGATTCTGCAGGAATAAACAATATATTTGAAGTTTCTTCAAATTCAGTCCAAGTGTCGCCAGAACCATAATACCATTTGTATGTTGGATTGTACGCTGTTGTTTCTACAACAAAACGTGCATATCCTGTTCCTGATATTGTTGTAACTTTTTCTAATTTTTTTGTGATTGAATCTTCAGTTGCTGACTGACGAACTACAACATTCGCAGTTGAACTTTGAACACTGCCAGCTGGATTTGTGATTACACAATAGTAGGAACCAGTTTTATCAAATTGAATATTATCAAAGCTCAAAGTTGATTCTGTCGCACCTTCGATTGCTTTACCATTGAAGTACCACTGATATGTAATCTCTTCGCCAGTTGCCGATACGCTCAAGCTTTGGTTGGTATCAGACCAAACTTCAAAACCTGTCGGGTTATTATCAAGCGTTGGCGATGGCTTGACCGTCAAAATTGCAACTGATGAATATGTTAAATCACTATTATCGCTATCAACAGCACAACGATATTTATAACCATTTTGCGAAGATGGAACATTGCTCAAAGTAAGTGTTGATGATGTTTCGCCCTCAATATCATACCACGTTGAACCATCTTCTGAATACTGCCACTGATATGTTGGATTATCCCCTTCAATTGAAACTGTAAGTGTAACATCTGTATTTTGCCAAACTGTAATATCTTCTAGGTTAGATGTGATTTCAGTTGGACAGTATTGGCAAGCTCCAATTGTATACGGAACGGATCGTATGAATCCTCGAGCATCGGTTGTTACACCTTCAACAACTTTACCTGCACCTATTGCCGAACTTCCTGCTCCTACTGGACAAGTTTGAACACTTCCACCATAGTTGCCAAGTGGCATTAACTTTGGATCTTCTGTTATGATATTTGTATAAGTTCCATAACTACTATATCCACCCTTTATTATACACGTGTCTATTGTTGGCTTATTATTTGAACCACTATTATAGATTTCATTGCCACTTGATGACGCTGTATTTCCCCAGAGTATGCAATTTGTCAACTTCGGACTCGAGGCATTATAATTCTCCATCCCGCCGCCGGAATAAGCACTGTTGCCACTGAACGTGCAATTTGTCAACTCGGGACTACATGTTCCATCATATCCATAATTATACATCCCGCCGCCGTAAGAAGCACTGTTGTTGGAGAAGGTGCAATTTGTCACCGGACTCGAGGAATTATAATTATACATCCCGCCGCCGTATATTGAAGCACTGTTGTTGGAGAAGGTGCAATTTGTCAACGATAGACTCGAGGAATTATAATTATACATCCCGCCGCCGGAAGAATAAGCACGGTTGCCACTGAACGTGCAATTTGTCAACACGGGATCCGAGGAACCATTATACATCCCGCCACCGCTGCGAGAAGCACTGTTGTTGGAGAAGGTGCAATTTGTCAACGTCGGACTCGAGGATTCCCAATTAAACATCCCGCCGCCGTCATCAGCACTGTTGCCACTGAAGGTGCAATTTGTCAACGTCGGACTCGAGGAATCATTATACATCCCGCCGCCGTAATCAGAAGCACGGTTGTTCGTAAAGGTGCAATTTGTGATTTCTGGGCTGGCGTAGTTGTTATACATTCCTGCTCCATCATTATAATCCGATGCATACCCATTCTGAATTGTTACATTATCTAATTTTGCACTATTTGTAAGCGGATTTGATGAACTATAATAATTATAGAAAACTCTATACTTACCTTCGCCATCAAGGATTGTGTTGTTGCCAGCTATGCGTTGGTCTTTCGATGTTTCTGTTCCAGCAAAACCACCATAGATTGCAACACCATTTTTCATGGTCATTTCAGAACCATGCTTGTATGTGCCTTTGGCAATCCACACTTCGATACCATAATATTCCGATGCTAAATCTATCGCTTCTTGAACGTCACTTTTTGCTGTTGCCCAACTTAAACCATCGTTTGATGAACTTCCTATTGTTGATACGTAATAGCAAATATCTATTGTTTCTATCGCAATTTCAGAAGATATTATTGAAGTTGTTCCATCGCTTACTACTACTGTGTATTTCGATGTTCCTGCATCTTGCTTTGTCTTATAACTTGACGATGTTGCTCCTTCTATAGCTACCCCATCTTTATACCATTGGTAGGTTAGATTGATACCTTCTGAAAGTGCATTCAAAGTAAATTCATAGCTTGAACTATATTTTAAATAACCTTCGCTTGTTGAGATTGATGCAACTGTAAGTTTATTTTGATATTCACATGCTCCTATTGTAGGTGATGATGAAAAACGTGTAAAACCACGAGCATCTGTTGCTAATCCATCAACAACCTTACCTGCTCCTATTGCCGAACTTCCTGCTCCTACAGGACATGTTTGCACATTTCCACCATAGTTGCCAAGTGGTATTAGTTTTGGATCTGCTATTATGATATTTGTATAAGTTCCACAACTACTATATCCACCCTTTATTATACAAGTATCTATTGTTGGTTTATTACCTGAATTATCATTATAGATTTCATTGCCACTTGAGGACACTGTATTTCCCCATAGTATGCAATTTGTCAACGTCGGACTCGAGGATTCCCAATTAAACATCCCGCCGCCGCGAGAAGAAGCACTGTTGTTCGTAAAGGTGCAATTTGTCAATACGGGACTCGAGTAATAATTATACATCCCGCCACCGGAATATTCTGCTCTGTTGTTGGTGAACGTGCAATTTGTCAACGTCGGACTCGAATCCCGATTATACATCCCGCCGCCGTCATGTTCTGCACTGTTGTTGGAGAAGGTGCAATTTGTCAATACCGGACTAGAATCCCGATTATACATCCCGCCGCCGTAAGAAGCACTGTTGTTCGTAAAGGTGCAATTTGTGATTTCTGGGCTCGCGTAATAGTTATACATACCTGCTCCATAATCTGCAGTTGATGAATAGTTATCATTTCCATCACTCGCATACCCGTTCTGAATTGTTACATTATCTAATTTTGCACTATTTGTAAGCGGATTTGATGAACTATAATAATTATAGAAAACTCTATACTTACCTTCGCCATCAAGGATTGTGTTGTTACCCGATACACGTTGGTCTTTCGATGTTTCTGTTCCCGCAAAACCACCATAGATTGCAACGTTGTTCTTCATGGTCATTGCAGAGCCATGCTTGTATGTGCCTTTGGCAATCCACACTTCGCCACCGCCAGCACTCGACGCTCTATTAATCGCTGTCTGCACATCGGCATACGCATTCGCCCACGATGTGCCATTCTTACTACCAGCTCCACCCGGCACAACGTAGTATGTTGCTCCGCTTGCAACAAGGGCTGTTAAAAATGATATTATCAAAAACAAATATTTTTTCATAATTTAGTTTCTTTTAAAGTTTTGGCATAAAAGCTATCGCAATTTGCATCAGTCATTACACGCAAACGCAATATCTCCATTTTCTTTTTCCTAATTTAATTCTAAGTTTTTCTACCAA
>CALXLN010000021.1 GCA_944389215.1 uncultured Opitutales bacterium | reverse complement strand
GATTCCGGAGCCGATAAATTATTTTTTGCTGGTACGCCAAAGTTAATGCCTACACAAATAGTAGTTTTTTTCTCAACAATAGGATATTTTTCCGTGAGCCGCAATTGAAATGCCTCACTACGCTGTTCAAACTTTTCTTATGGTATATTAGCAAATGCAACTAAAACGCGTTCCGTTATTGGAGGATGCTTATAGCCCGCTTGTAATTCTTCCATATCCATAGAGCATACCTTATTTTATTCAAGTATCACAATGCTTTTCATTATAGCAAGTCTAAAGTCCAAAAAATTACTTACCTAAAAACAGCCCTATAGTATAGCTCAGATTAGTACTTGAAGTTGATATTATACCCGATCGGCGTAATTTCGTAGGTGGCAAATTATTTTATACTTTTTAAAATTATATATTATTTACAAAATAAAAAATGTATATCAGTTTGAGTATAATATGAAAATAAAGAACAGTCAAAAATTGGTTAAATTCTTTAAGGCTTCTCGTAAAAATTTACCTATTTAGCAATAAATGCATTTGAATAGTATTCTTGTTCACTTCTCGAAATCTTCATTTCCGAGGCGTATTTGCCCCAGTTGGATACGACATTTTTAATGCTGTTTATTATATTCTTGGCGTCGTCGTTTTCGACCCTGAAATACTCAGCGACCGACCGCGCCAGATCGAGAGAGAGGGAATTGTCACTTTCGTTGATATTCAATGTGAGGCACGTTCCTTTTGGGTTTGGCGTAATATCGTAGGCGGGTGAAAGCGCCCATCCGCGTTTTTGGAGAAGAAACCCGTGATTACGCAAATGGTCGTCTGTATTTTTGACACATATAGAGAATACAATACGCGTCCAAAGCTCGCGCAAATCAGCATCTGGATTGATGCCGTTTTTGATAATGAATTCGGCCAGTTCAAGATAGTTAGCCCCCATACTTGCGTCTGTACCGTCGGAGTAGCCCAAAAGCGTCATTGCCGAAGCGAAGTGTATGCGCCCATCCGAAGCCCTGTCGAAGCGTTTAGTTAGAAATGTATAACGTTTTGAGGCAAATTTTTGCGCCCGAGATTCTGCGACATTAAGGCCGGCATTTTTGGCGAGCATGTGAACGACCATTTCCCACGCTTCAACATCGTATCCGTCGTTTTTTGATGGAAACTTGGCTATCCAAAGATTCCCATTAGTATCAACTACACTGGCTTTGGGTCTGGCACCCCCAAGCGAGGACCCCGGAGCCATAAGCATGTTTATCCATTTCAGTCGCTCATTGTCGCTTTCATCGGCATCCAATTCGACATTTTCTGCCGCTACTTCCAATTCTCTTAGTGATGAAAAAGGCGGGGCTGACAATGTTTTATCATCGTTTAAAAACGGGCCGCTTCCCTCAAGTTTAAAACGCAGCGCCCCCATGCGATGCCCGTCATAGACGCCAAGTAGATAATCCGATTCGAGCAGTCTTGGAAGCGGTTCATTCGATATTCTGGCCTTTATGGACGCGCGACGATCCATCAGGGTTCTCCCCCACCTATCCGGGGCGGAATCTGTAAAAATTCCGAAATTAACTTTTTCCCCGTGCGTGAAATGCCTTCCCGAGTATAGCTGAAGTTCCGGATCAATGGGGAAAGCTTTTGTGTATTTTAGCCAATCCGCAGAGTATTCGAATGTGAATATTTCCTTACCCCTTACCTGCGTTGCGGTCAATATTCCAAGAAGGAGGGGTGAAGGCATTTCCCATGTGTCGGCATATACTAAAATTTCCTTTCCATTCATTGTAACCTTTTCTTTGAGGCACGTTTTTTTGTGACAAGCTTCGCATCCTGAAGTCTGCGCCCAAGTTCGTCGTCTTTTGCCAGATACAAAAAGTCCGATTCAAGCCCGAGCACGAAAAGCGCCTGCATATACGCTCCAATGGAAGTAGACGGCGACCCATTTTCAATCAAGAGGATTGTCGATTTCGAGATTTTAGACCTTTCAGCAAGTTCAACAATGGACATATCCCTTCTTAGTCGGGCAAGTTTAATTTGTTCGCCGACCTGCTTTAAAATACGTTCCGCCTTGGGAAATAGTTTAATTCTGGACTTCATAAAGCTTTATATATAATACTATAATCCCTAAAAAAGACTTATATGTCAATGTTTATATTGAAATTCTTTGAAGTGTTAATAGTGTCTTTAGCAATAGGAAATGGGCTCGGAATCCCATTTGTCTGATTTCGGCAAGAAAAGCATCTGCCGTTTGCGAAGAACTGCCCTGCACATTTTTAGGTAACTCGTTCAAATCAAATCGTATCAAAAATCTAACACTTGACTTCATTCCTTTCATCAATTTGGAAATAGAAAACAGAACACATTTAATTTTTAAGAAAAATTGCTGCATTTTTCTTAAATTATCAACAGATATTCTGCATATAACAACATAAAACCCAGTATATTAGAGAATATTTGTAAAAGAGGGACAGATGGAATTTTTCCGCAAAAGACTGTATCGGGAAATTCCTTATCTTTTATGGGAAATTTACTTGCAATATTTTCACTTATACTCGAATATTTCGCAAATTGAGCAATACTTTTAGATATGGACGAATATTTTAAAGAGGTGTCAAAATACAACTTTTGGGGTAATCCCCCCACTGATTTGGGCATTCCGCGCAAGGTCTACACGGATGAAATACTTCATTATGTCGGGAATAGGCTTATAAAGGTTCTGGTTGGACAGCGCCGCGTCGGGAAAAGCTATATTCTTCGCCAGATACTACAAAAACTTATAGATGACGGACTTCCCCCGCAAAATACTCTATACATCAACAAGGAGTTTACGGATTTCGACTTTCTCGTGACCTACAAAGACCTTGAGGCGCTTTTCAAACATTACATGGCGGTAAAGAAGCCAAAGGGGCGCGTGTACATATTTATCGATGAAATCCAGAATATAAAAGGCTGGGAGCATTTCGCAAACTCAAAGTCCCAAGACTTTACCGGCGAATTTGAAATATTCATAAGCGGCTCCAATTCCAAGATGCTCTCAGGCGAGCTTGCAACGCTGCTGTCCGGCCGCTATGTCCAGTTCGAAATACTGCCCTTCAGCTTTGCAGAGTATTGCGGAGCCAGGAAGGTGGAAGTTTCGCGCCAAAGCTATATCGACTATATGAATTTCGGAGCTCTGCCGGAACTTTTCGTTCTCCCAAATGAGGAGACCAAGCGAAACTACATTGCCTCGATAAAAGACACTGTTCTTCTGCGTGACATAATACAGCGCCAGAATATAAAAGACGCGAAAGCGTTGGAGGACATATTTGTTTACCTCGTAAATAACGCCTCCAGCCTCGTTTCGATCACAAACATAGTAAACTACTTCAAATCTAAAAACAGGAAGACGGCCTACGACACGATAGCCAGCTACATAGGCTATATGGAAGACGCATTCTTGGTACACAAGGCTGAGCGTTTTGACGTAAAGGGCAAAGACGTTTTGTCAGGAAACTGCAAATATTATCCAAATGACCTCTCATTCAAAAACTACCTCTATCCAGGGGGTGGCTATGGTGCGGGATATAAACTTGAAAACCTCGTGTACCTTGATCTTCGACGCGCCGGATATAAGATCTATGTAGGCGCGATGCGCGACAAGGAAGTGGACTTTGTTGCAAAGAAGGGCGACAGGCAAATCTATATACAGTCTGCCTACATGCTGGCAGATGAGGAAACGGTAAGGCGCGAATATGCCTCTCTAAAATCCATTCAGGACAACTACGAGAAGTTCGTCGTATCCCTCGACGACTCCCCCCTGCCCTCGGATGAAGGGATACTAAACATACAGGCATGGGCATTGAATAAGATCCTTTAATTTGTCATGAGAAAATCGCTATTTACATCCTTATTGATGATTGTTGCGGCAAGTTATGCCGCCGCCGGAATTCCTTTTGAAAGAATGTACGTTTTCGGGGATTCCTTTTCTGATGTCGGAAACCTTCCCTGTTCCTCCAAATTTTCTTATGGCGGACGCTATACAAACGGACCCAATATGTCAGAATATCTGCATGAAGAGCTTAAAACGTATGGGCTTATGGAAAAACATGCGCCCATTCCCAGAGCGTCCGGTAAAGGAAATATTAAAGACGGCCACACAAATTTCGCTCATGGCGGGGCAAAGACTCGCGAGAACAATAATACCGCAAGCGGAGAAGCTCTGTCGGTACGCAATCAAATAAGCGATCCCAATCGGGGATTTGCAAAATGTGCCGCTAGATTTAGAGAAAACGATCTTGTATTGATAGAGGCGGGAATAAACAATTTCTTCTTTGCGGACAAAAGCGACGGTTCTGATGAGGAAAAACTCGCTCTCGATGCCGCCGCCGATATGAAAGACAACGTAAGCATGCTTGTGAATCTCGGTGCTAAAAACATAGCGATTGCAAATTTTATAGACGACAGCCTCTGTCCCTTGATCGAAAGCCGAACAAGGGACAGGTTGCATAATTTTTTGGCAAAATACAACGATAGCCTCAATGCGGTTTTCATGGAGCTTTCGCAGAAACATGCCGGAGTAAATTTCATAATGCTTGATTTGTACGGGGAGTTAAACCGTATTGTAAAGAATCTCTCCGCGCACGGATTTAAATATGCCGATAAGACAATTTCACAGTCCGACGGTTCCGAACAAGACGCTTATATATGGTTTGACGTTCATCCGAGCACTAAAACCCACAGGCTTCTTGCGAACTACGCCTGCCGGAAAATAGCGGCGGACTGCAAAATATGGGATAAGTAGCGTACTCTAATCCATTCCCGATATTTTAGGAACGTCCGATGTGTTAATTTACGAAACTTGTTTGGAAAAGGGTGGCGAATATGCGTTAATGCTCTCGCGAGAAGATGAAGTTACCTCATCAAAGATCCCCATGTTACCGGTAATAAACCTAAATACTAACCTC
>CALXLN010000020.1 GCA_944389215.1 uncultured Opitutales bacterium | reverse complement strand
ATTTAGGTAATCGTCTTTTGAAATCCGACAAAGAACTTGCCGCTCGTAATTTTTCGGAACTTTCGCTTGCCGAATGCGAAGAATGGTTGTCATTGGAATTTAAAAGCCCCTCTCAATTCAACAAGGCTCGAACTATGTTACACGGACTTTTTGAATTTGCCTTGCACCGTGAGTGGTGCGACAAGAACGTCGTAAAACTAATTCAAAAGCGTAAAGTTATCGAAAAAGAAATAAAGCCGCTAACGCTTACAGACGCAAGAAAACTATTAAAGACTTCGCAACTGCCCAAATATCGGGACTGTTCAGCAAGTGTCGGGCTTTTACTTTTCGCTGGAATACGTCCGCACGAAGTTCGCCGCCTTGAATGGCGAGACATCGACCTTGAGGAAAATTCAATCACTATCCGCTCTCAATGCTCTAAAACTGGTGGAGTCCGACAAGTAGAAATCTGCCCAGCCTTGAAGAATTGGCTAATTCATTCGAGAAATCAAAATATACAATTTGGCGAAGCTCGTCTGCACGAAGAACAAAAAATTTGCCCCAAAAATTTCAACCGCAAATGGAAAACTATCCGAGATAATTCGGGCTTCAAAGGGATATGGGTACAAGACGTTCTTCGCCATACATTCGCAAGTTATCACGCCAAACGCTTTAAGGATTTGCCACGTCTTCAACTCAATATGGGGCACCGTGACCAATCGCTTCTTCGTTCTCGATACGTCAATATATCGGGCATTTCCTCCGCCGATGCGAAGGCGTTTTTTAATTAGAAATTTGACAAGAGCGTCTTTATTATGACGCTTTACATTGATGTTGAAAATAAGTTGCTCGTACAAAGTCCTACTTCGGACAGAACTGTTGCTAGTCCCGTTTTTATGCAGGGAGACAACGAGCCTTTAACACTTCACTTAGCAAGAACGTCCACCGTTTTGAGACAAACGGTATTTTAATATTCGAGCGTATTGCGATAAGAAATCTCGACGGAGAACTTACCGAGAAATCGGCAAAGGAGTCTCTCGAAAGTTATCTTGAGAAATTCGGGAAAGGATTGGTTAGAAAATAATGGAAGCAATAAGCGCATTATGGGATAGTGGCGTACTGGGTGGAATGGCAACAATGATTGTCACCATACTCGGACAACTTTCCGCATTGAACACGCAAAAATTTACGTCGGTTTTGGAGACCTTGCAAAAGCAACAGACGGCAGACGTTAACGTACACAACGAAGCATTCAAACGTACAGGCGACGGCGGAGTACTTACGCGACGCATTATGCTTATCGGCGCATTCGTAATGCTCGGCGTGTGTCCGTTTATCTTCGCATTCTTCAAGGATATTCCAGTAGCAGTCGAAACTTTGGAACAGTCAGGCGGTTGGTTGTGGGGACTTATTCCCGAAAAAGAAACCTTCGCAGTCGCCTATGTCAAAGGATTCTACTTAGCCGACGTTTGGAAAGAGTTAATGGTAAACTTAATATCAGCCTACATCGGGGCAGGCATCACGAGAAAGGCGTTTAGTTTAGGGAAATGAGTGAAGCGACCGACAAAGAAATTGAGTTCATAATGAAACGTCTCGACGGTTTGGAACATTGTGTGTTTGGCAACGGGCAGAAAGGTCTGAAAGCCGAACTCATAGAACTTAAAACCGAAATCGAGACGTTCAAAAAGATTGCCGTCTGGCAGATAGGAATTCTCATTGCAATCTTATGTGCGGTACTAAAAATAATCTTCTAAATTCAACCTTTTGTACATATTGCGGCGTCGGACTATTCCAATTTAGTTTTAGCCGCAATCTCTTTTATCGCACCATATAATCCTATAAAATGTTTTTCTAAATATCGTGAAAGCATTACGTTTTCGAGAATGCGTCGCAGGAAAGAAATTATCGTCGTAAGTTCGTAAACATTGTTGTTGTATTTCGGCTGAACTTCTTTTATTCGCGTTTCCATATTCGCTCGTTCGGTCGCAATATTAGACACGCCCTCCGTAAGAATAAACCGTCTGGGTGGCTTTACCTCTTCCCTCAACAATTCTGGCGGCGTTGAAAGAATCATTCCCTGAACGTGTCTTGCGGTAAAATTATTGAAATGAATCATCGACTCGGCTATTTCCAACTGGCGTAAAGGTTTGGCTTTTCTCAATATTTTTAACGTAGAAGCTGGGACCGGCGCACTTTTAAGTATGTCCATAACCTTTGGGTCTATGTCTTCGGTAACATTCATATCGGCAAGAATACGTTTTACGTCAACGTCAAGAGTCTTTGCTATCTTTTCGGCGGTAGAACCTTGTCTTATGGCGTTTTCAATCATTCGCGCCCGTTGTATCGGGTTGATATGGTTTATTTGCACTTCAAACGTATAGCGTTCATCGTCAAGAGAAACGATACAACAGGCGTATTTTTCCTTTAAAGCGCGGAGTGCATAATAACGCAAATGCCCGTCAAGAATCTTGTAATATCCGACACGTTTTGCGGGACAAATAATAATCGGTTGGAGTATTCCTACCTCACGAATTGACGCAAGAATGGAATGATACGACCAATAAGCCTTGTAGCCAGTTTTAGGAGAAGTTTCTTCCAATTTATCGAGAGACACTTTTATGGGTGTCATATCGAACGAAGTCTTAATTTTACTCATCAAAACCTCCCAATTCACAGGGGATAGAGCCTATATTCTGTTCTTTAAGAAGATTCCTGAAATAGTCGTCATTTAGGATTTTTGCAAAAGCACCTTTTATGTAGGCTAAATTCTGCTCACAGGCTTCCGCTTTTTTCAGGAACGCAAATCCCTTTTCAAGCTCCTTTTTGCAATCGGAAATAAATGCTTCGCCGTTTTCCTTACCGCGAATAGTCTTACGAATGACACTCCCATTTTTACGATTCAATAGAATATTGCGAATATACCTAATTGCGCCAATCCCGAGTTCTCCCTTCTCGAATTCTTCGTTAAGCTTCTTTTGGATACCCACATCGTCAAGGTCGGAAAGTATAATGGCGAGCGGCAATGTCATCTTTCCGCTTATCACGGCTTTCAGTATATGCGTTTCGCCTTTCTCGATTAGTCGAACAAGTTGTCCGATATAGTTTGTAGCCAATCCGAGCTTTTGCGCTATTTCGTTCGGTGAATAACCTTCTTGTGTTAACCGCTTTATCTCGTCCAAAAGCGCGACTTTCGGAGTTTGCTTGCGAGCTATATTTTCAACAAGCCCCATTACCAATGCGGTATCTTTCTCTATTTCTATAATTCGGGCGGGAATCATTGTCTCGCCTGAACTTTTATAGGCATTATAACGACCTTCTCCGCATACAAGGTCGTAATACTTCAAGCCGAGTTCATCGTTTCTTGGCGCAATGACAATCGGAGTTTTCAGCCCAATCGTGTTAATACTCTTAACGATGTCGGCATATTTCTTGGAATCTCGACTTCGCGGATTAACAACTCTAATATCGGCAATATTAACATATTCAATTTTGTAATCGTCGTATTTCATTATGCGCTTTCTTTTAAAATAATTCTGGCAAAATACGAATATAGTCAGTCGATGTTGTCGTAGCGGTAGGAATCCAAGAGGAAGCCGTTTATTTCACCGAGCTTTGCTTCCAAATCTTCCATATCGAAACGTGATATTACATAATAGTCGTGAATCGTCTTGTTGTCGGAATTCAGGCGTATCGCCACTGTGAAGTCTGGATTCTTGTTTCGCTCGAATTTTACAATCCAACGGGCGTGGTTGTTGAATACTCGGCAACGTGATATTACCAATGAAAGCGCAATTTCATTGTTTATGAGAATATTCTCGTACTTGTTGGTTTGGCTAAAAGTCGCTCCTACTTTGCAAGTTTTCTCCTCGACGATTTTTAGAATGTCGCTGTGCATACTTCGGATAAAATTGTTTATTTCGACATAGCGCATATCCCGTTCTGGCGTGTATCCGACCAACTCATAAGCACGAAGAAGACTTCCAAAATGGTTGGAATAGACGGCACTCGACGGCATACTCCGAGTTTCGTTTATAAGCATACCGTTTAGTTTACCGTGCTTTTCGTACAGATTTTTTAACTTATCCAACAACTCCTCGTCTGAATAGCGAACAAGCTTTCGCTTCTCGAAAATACCTTGTGCCTTGTAAAACACTTCTTTCTCAACAATGGCTTCAAATGCGTTATCCTATCGTACCCATTGGTCTTTGGGATTGGGCAGACTTCGCTTCTTACCGCTTACAGGGTCTTGTATTTCAATTCTCTGGGTTCGTTTGTTAAAGACGCTATTGCCGATATATTTTTCGTTCGTTAGGACTTGCTTAACCGTAGAAGGTGTCCATTCGCGTTCTAAATCCGTAAGGATTCCTTTTTTATTCAGAATTTCCGCTATCTTCTTTTCGTGCTTATGTTCTTCCGTGAACATACGGTAAATCCATTTTACGTTTTCTACTTCTTCGTCTGGACCTCGTACAAGGGTAATTCTGTCGGTAGTAATAGACTTCCATTCCTTGTGCTTCAAAATCCCTTTGAAATTCCGAGCTTCGTCTATTAAAGCTCTACGCAACCCATATCCCGCAAATCCGCTTTGTTTAAATCCGCGCCTTATGAGATTGCATTGTCCAAACAAAACCTTACAGGAAAGTTCTCGAAGATACTCACCCGCCATTACGCGCTTTATTCCTTTTGTAAGAGTGGAGACGAGACTGCCGTCGTTCGGGAACATTTCAGCGCAATAATGAATTTTTATACCTGCACGTTTGCATTGGAATTCGTAATAAGCCGCTTCATCTGGGTCTTGGAAACGTCCCCAACGACTCACATCGTACACCAGAATGTGCTTAAATTCAGCCTTTCCCGATGTAACAATCTCGAATAACCGCTTTAAGTCGTCTCTACCGTTTAGAGATACTCCGCTTTTACCGTCGTCGTGAAAAACCCCTTTCAATTCAAAACCTTTGTCGGACGCATATCGCTGAATAATTCCCATCTGGTTCTGGGTGGAATACTTTTGGTGTTCCGTTGACATTCGGACGTATGCTACTGCTAATTCTTTACTACAAATTCTTTCCATTGCTTAAAAATCTTAAAGCGATAAGGATTTCATAATTACTATTTATTATCAATAACTATGATAATAAATGATGACGAATGACTCGTTTCGCAACACGAAGAAGGCATTTCGATACACGAATCTTCGCTTTTACAACACGAAGCTATTTGATAATATAACTGCAAAATAATTTACAGGATATACGATATGAAGAAATTTATTAAGATTTACGATAATGGCGTATTGCATATAAACCCAGAGAGAATTTCTCACATAGATTCCGACGGGAATTACGTTCGGATTTTTCTGCTCGGCGAAAAAAAAAGAGGGTAGTTTTTATGTTCTGGGAAGTCTCGCCCAAATTCAGGAACAAGCTTCGTACTTTCACAGGGTGAATCGCTACTGTCTGGTTAACCCCAATTTTGTCTGTTTTTACAGAGAGAACTCGCTTACCCTTATTGACGGTATGACGTGGACCATAAAAGGTAAAATACAGAATGATTTTTAGGGTCTCATTGAACCGAATCTGCAACCAAAGTGCAACTGTGGAATAGGCATATAAAATTTAAGTGTTTGGTAATAAGGATATTAGAAAAAGTAGCGGCTTCCCTCTCTCTCCGTTTAAAATTTCGCGCAACAAGCCCATTTTCAGTAAGTTCTGAATCTGGGCTTATTTATGAGACAACACCCCTATTTGCAACTATTTGATTATTAGGGTTCAACAAAATCCCGAGTACACCAGACGTGCAACTAAACTGCAACCGCCACTCCGCAACAAAAGTTGGCGACGATATTGTAATGCAATGAATCACTTAAGTTGTCAAATACGGCAAGAATGTTAGCAATGTTATTTGCTTCTGAGAATTGCATTTCACAGTATAAAGATTTTCCTTATTTTCTAGCGTCTTTTTTGGCCTATATCATAGATTCGATCTGGAGTCTTCCATCGTTCAGTTTTTCCGTAAAGTAAACAAAAGCTTTTATTTATTTACGCGCCGGTATTCTTGTGATACATTAAACTTCTATGGATATCATAAATTATCACAATAATACTTGTCACAAGAGTATAAATAAGTCATTATATTTTGGGTATGAAGGTGTTTAACAATGTTAGTGAACTGGTAAGGGACGACCTAAAAATAGAAATTACTCCTGGGAGTAAGATATCTATTGCTGCAGCGTGCTTTTCCATATACGCCTACCAAGAATTGAAAGATCAGTTAAAGGATATTTCTGAACTTCGTTTTATTTTTACAGAACCTACATTTACAACCGATAAATCTCCCAAATCGCAAAGGGAATTTTACATACCGAGAGTATCGCGCGAACGTTCGCTTTTCGGATCTGAATATGAAGTTAAATTGCGTAATGAGCTCACACAAAGAGCAATTGCCCGTGAGTGTGCCGAGTGGATAAAACAAAAGGCAAAATTTCGTTCAAATAAGACGAATGAGACTATGGCGGGATTCTTTAATATAGAAAAAGAATCATCTGTCACCTATATGCCAATAAATGGCTTTACTACCGTGGACATAGGCTGCGAGCGCGGCAATTATGTTTATAACATGGTGAATAAATTACCGTCTCCATTTAGCCAGCAGTATATTCAAATCTTCAACAGTATTTGGAGCGATAAATCCAAGCTTCAGGACGTCACGGATATTGTAATTGAAAATATTACTAGCGTATATAGGGAAAATCCCCCAGAATTCATATATTTTGTCACTCTATATAATATTTTCAGAGAGTTTTTGGACGATCTTTCCGAAGATGTTCTGCCCAACGAAGCTGTAGGGTTCAAACAGAGTCTTATTTGGAACAAGCTTTATGATTTCCAAAAAGACGCCGTGCTTGCCATAGTCAATAAACTTGAGAAATTCAATGGATGTATACTTGCAGACAGCGTTGGGCTTGGGAAGACATTTACGGCGCTCGCGGTTATAAAGTATTATGAAAACCGCAATAAAAATGTTCTCGTACTTTGTCCAAAGAAGCTTGAGAACAACTGGCATACTTACAAGGATAACTATAAAAACAATCCAATTGCCGGGGATCGTTTGCGTTACGACATTTTATTTCACACGGACCTATCAAGAAGCGAAGGCAAATCAAATGGATTGGACTTGGCGCGTTTGAATTGGGGAGCTTACGACCTAGTGGTTATAGACGAATCCCACAATTTTCGAAATGGCGGGCAGACTTACGGCGACGACGATGGCGAGCGTCGCGAGAACCGCTATTTGCAATTGATGAATAAGGTGATAAAAGACGGCGTTAAGACAAAGGTTTTGATGCTCTCGGCAACGCCTGTAAACAATCGTTTTGTTGACTTAAAGAACCAGTTGGCGCTTGCATACGAGGGCGATGATTCAATAATAAACGAGAAACTAAACACTAAGCGCAACATAAGAGAGATATTTAGGAATGCCCAGGCGGCCTATAACAGTTGGAGTAAACTGGAGCCAGAAGAGCGCACGGTTGATAACCTGCTAAAATCTTTAGATTTCGACTTTTTTGAGCTTCTCGACAGCGTAACTATCGCTCGTTCTCGCAAGCACATAGAAAAGTATTACGACACTTCTTCCATTGGCAAATTTCCCGCAAGGTTAAAACCCATATCGGAAAGACCGAGCATATCCAATTTGAAGGGTGCAATAAACTATAGGGAAATTTATGACCAGTTGGACGCTTTGACATTAAGCGTATATTTGCCTTCAAATTTTGTCTTTGACAGCCGTATTGAAGATTACAACGCCGAATACGGCAGCGACATGGGCAATACCTTTTTTACTCAGCACGATCGTGAAAAGGGAATACATCGCCTCACTGGCATAGGTTTGATGAAACGCCTTGAGAGTTCTGTTTATGCCTTTCGTTTAACACTTGAGAGAATTTTGGAATTTAACAAGCGCACGATTCGCATTATAGACCGCTATAATCAGAGTAAGAGCGCCGATCTCTTTGAAACTGCCGAGCTTGAGGCTGAGGCCGCTCGCGATTCTGACGATGACGATACCGATTTGTTTTCTGTCGGCCGAAAGGTAAAATACAGGCTTTCTGATATGCGCTGCGACGATTGGCGCGAGAAACTTGTTGCCGATGTTGAAAATCTTGAGCTTTTGCTTTCAATGGTCAGCGATATCACGCCGCAGTACGACAACAAATTGCAAACTTTGCTTAAGGTTATAGACGCAAAGGTTGCAAACCCGATAAACGCGGGCAATCGAAAGATAATCATATTTACCGCTTATTCCGACACTGCCGAATATCTTTATTCACAGGTTAGTAAATATGCCTTGGAAAAGTACGGCATGAATACGGCCTTAATAACGGGAACAGTTGAGGGGCGTTGCACCATACCCAAGATGAAGCTCGATATGAACACGGTCTTGACATGTTTTTCTCCTATATCAAAGGAAAAGCACCTGCTTTTGCCGAATGACGACAACAATATAGATATTCTCATTGCTACCGATTGCATATCTGAGGGGCAGAATTTGCAGGATTGCGACTATTTGATAAATTACGACATCCATTGGAATCCTGTAAGAATCATTCAGCGCTTTGGGCGAATAGACCGAATCGGCAGCCGCAACGAGAAAATTCAGCTTGTAAACTTCTGGCCCGACATGGAGCTTGACGAATACATAAAGCTTAAAAGCCGCGTCGAAACCCGCATGAAGATTGCCGTAATGGCCTCCACCGGAGTCGGCGATGACGACATTATAAATGAGGACGACGCCCGCGAGCTTGAATACCGCAAAAAGCAGCTTGAGCGTTTGAAAAACGAAGTTGTCGATATCGAGGAGATGGAGTCCGGCATATCAATAATGGACTTGGGGTTGAATGAATTTCGCCTCGATTTGCTAGAATACATAAAAAATAACGGAGAGTGCGACACTATCCCCATGGGCATGCACGCCATTGTTCCAAGTTCTGCGGATTATCCTGCGGGGGTGATATTTGTTTTAAAAAACATAAACCAGGGGGTAAATATCGACAAACAAAACAGAATGCACCCTTTTTACATGGTTTATATAAAAGACTCTGGAGAAGTTTTGTTTAACCATCTAGAGCCAAAAAAGCTGCTAGATGCAATGCGTTTGCTCTGCAAAGGCAAAAAAGAGCACGATATAAAACTTTGCCGCGCATTTAACCGCGAAACTTCCGACGGCAGAAAGATGGGCAAGTTCTCTAAATTGCTTGGTCAAACTATAAAATCCATCATATCCGTAAAAGAGACCAGTGATTTTGACAGTCTGTTTACCGCCGGCGGCACAAGCGCGCTTGAAAACGAAATCAAGGGCTTGGACGACTTTGAACTCATAAGCTTTATTGTTGTAAAGGACGAAAAATAATGACGGAATTTCCGGAATCAACGCGGGTGGGCAAAGTTTTCTCGGAATCGAAATTTTTCCGCAAACTTGCCATGTCTAAGCGGCAGCTGCCCTTTGGCAATATAGAGTGCATAATTTGGCGCAACAAATTGGCGGCAAGCACATTAAATGTAAAGGGCGGCAAAAATATAGTCGAGATTCAAGTTTTTGAAGTTCGCTTAAAAACGCCCAAAGCAAGCGAGTCTATACTGCGTATTATTGATAACAGCATTCCATATCCTATAATTTTTCTCTTGCGCTTTGGAGAGCAATACCAGGCTTGGCTCGGCTATAAAGAGACCGATTCTTCCGGCGTTTCTTTTAGCGTAAAGCGCTATTATAAGACCGATTGGATGGGCTTTGAAGATTTGCCGCTTTGTATAAGCGGTCTATCGCTCGACGAAATTTATTCAAATTTTCTCTCGCAATTAAATCCTGAAATTAAGAATATATCCGAAGATGGCGGCAGTTTGCGCGCGCGCGTGAATTGCGCCGATGAAATCCGCAGGCTTGAAACTGAAATTGAAAGGCTCAAAGCCAAAATTTACAGCGAGAAGCAACTTAATAAGCAGATGAAGCTCAACGAGAAGTGTAAAATACTGCAAGAAAAACTCAATAATTTAAAGAAACTCTGATATGGAAAATAGGGAAACTCAGACAGGTTTGGAAAAGATGAATTTTAAGACGGCTGACGGCATTGATGCAAATATTGAAAAGCTTGCGCAGATTTTCCCGGAGGCAGTAACGGAGACTAAAGACGCCAATGGCAAACTTGTGCGGGTTGCAAACCTCGAGGCCCTGAAGACGCTTTTAGAGGGTAAGCTTGCCGATCCAAACGAACAGGAATGCTACGAGTTTATCTGGCCGGGCAAAAGCGATGCCATAATGGAAGCCGCAAAATCAATTACAAAGACCCTCCGCCCTTACCCCGAAGAAAGCAAGAATTGGGATTCCACCCAAAATCTCTACATAGAGGGCGATAATCTTGAGGCTCTAAAACTCCTCCAGCAATCATATCTTGGCAAAGTCAAAATGATCTATATAGACCCTCCCTACAATACGGGAAAGGATTTTGTATATCGCGATAATTTCCATAAATCTAAAAGCGAATTTGATGAGGAAAGTACAGTTCGCGATGAAGATGACAATAAGCTTGTGCAAAATACAGAATCAAACGGACGCTTCCACTCCGACTGGTGCTCTATGATTTACCCGCGCCTAAAGCTTGCCCGAGACCTTCTCTCCGATGATGGCGTAATTTTCATCTCTATTGATGACAACGAAGTCCATAACCTCCGTAAGATTTGTGATGAGATATTTGGAGAAAAGAATTTTTGGAGTATGATCACATGGCAGGCTACTAACAAGCCAATGAACGCTGGAAATGCGAAGTATAAAATTCAAAACTGCACTGAGTCCATATTGGTGTATGGAAGGATATCAATGAGAAATCATGATCCTTTGATATTGGAAGGTAGAGGTGCGAAAAACTATGATAAAATGAATGAAAAAGGCTTTTATCGCCTAGAGGAAATTCAACAGCGAAAAAATATCGGGATAAAGAGGTCTGATAAAATGGTCTTTAGTATATTGAATACTTATCCCAAGGACGGTTATCGTTGGACTATAGGAGTTCAAACGGCTAGAACCCTTGAATCATCGAACGATGTTGAATTAATAAATGGGAAACCATATAGAAAAATTTACAAATCAGACGAAGATAATGCATCATTCTTTCCATTATGGAATGATTTTTCCGATAATTATGGCACCTCAGAATTAGGCAAGTCTGAACTGTTTGATCTTGTAGGAGAACATGGATTTGAAACGGTAAAACCGACCTCTATTATAAAAAAACTCTTATACCATACAACGGAAAAAAACGATATTATACTCGATTTCTTCTCTGGGTCGGCAACGACGGCGCATGCGTGCATGCAGTTAAATTCCGAAGACGGCGGAAATAGAAAATTTATAATGGTGCAACTGCCTGAAAAAACAGATGAAAAATCTGAAGCTTTTAAAGCCGGCTATAAAAATATATGTGAAATCGGCAAAGCGCGCATTCGCCGCGCGGGCGAGAAAATAAAGGCGGAACACGCAACAACCGCTCCCAATCTCGATATAGGTTTTCGCGTATTAAAAGTTGCCGAAAGCAACATGAAAGACGTTTATTACTCGCCCGCGCAAACCTCGCAAGATTTGCTTGATTCGCTTGAAAGCAACATCAAGGAAGACCGCACAGATCTCGATTTGCTCTTTGCATGCCTCATAGATTTTGGCGTTGAGCTTTCCTTGCCATTAAAGTCTGAAACAATAGACGGCGCAAGCGTCCACACCGTGCAAAGCGGCGAGGTACCCGATATTATAGCCTGTTTTGCCGAAAATATCCCGGAATCCGTCGTGCGCGAAATAGCCTCACGCCAACCTCTGCGCGCGGTTTTCCGCGATTCTTCCTTCAAGGACTCTCCCTCCAAAATCAACGTCAAAGAAATCTTCAAATACCACTCCCCCAACACAACAATCAAGGTACTGTAATTTCTTATGGATGGGAAATATAATATCCATTTTGGAGATTTTTTTGACAAAAACTATCTCAGAGTTAATATAGATTTTATAGCTATTTACACTATAGTATTTGAAGAATTAAGACGTTTTATATTGGATAAACCATTGTGGTTCTTTGCAGACGAATACCATTTTTCAGATGGAACCCTTCATCCCATAGAAAATAAATCCTATAAGGAAAAGGTTCTTGCCTTGCATAAAAAAGATAGATTCGTGGCTTCATTGCAATGGTTTAAAAATATTGGCGCATTGTCCGAATCGGAGGCAGAAACTGTTGTTAAGGCAAGAACATCAAGAGGAGAGTTTATCCACAATACAATTAGTTCCGTTTTAAAAGGTATTTCTCCAGAAGAAAATGGAAAGATTTTTGCCGAAATTTTAGGTATATATTTTACTCTGGATAAATGGTGGATAGAAAATATAGAGCTTCCCTCAATGGATGTAGAGGATCAAAGAAATTTAGATTTTAAAGAAGGTTTTTCTTTACGAGCATATTTTGTCAAAGCACTGGTTGATATGCTGCTTTTAGGAAAAGAAGAGTCATACAATTGGCTCAGTAAAAAATTAAAAGAGATTTACAAATAAATGAAACTACAATTTAAGCATCAGAAATTTCAGGCAGACGCGGCGAAAGCCGTTTATGATGTCTTTGCAGGGCAGCCATTTTCAAATAAATCCTACCAGATAGACCCGGGCAAAGAAAAGCAGCAAGCTTCTTTGAGAACAGTTCTATATACGGGCTTTGCCAACGCTCCAATCACGCCCAAACTTACAAGGGAGATTCTCGTATCAAGAATCCAAAGCATACAAAATGTCCAGCTTATAAAGCCCTCAGAAAAGCTCGAGGGCCACGGCCTTAACCTCACCATAGAAATGGAGACGGGCGTCGGCAAAACCTACACCTACATAAAAACCATTTACGAGCTCAACAAACTTTACGGCTGGAGCAAATTTATAATTGTAGTGCCAAGCATTGCCATACGCGAAGGCGTGTATAAATCTTTCAAGGACACTGCCGACCATTTTAAAGAAGAATATAATAAGCAAATAAGATTTTTTATATACAATTCAAAGAATCTGCAAGACATCTCGCAATTCGCAAGCGATAGCAACATAAACGCCATGATAATAAATTCTCAGGCGTTTAACGCAAAAGGCAAAGACGCACGCAGAATACGCAGCTACCTCGATAGTTTTAACGGCCGCAGACCCATAGACGTAATTGCCAGGACTAACCCAATTCTTATCATAGACGAGCCGCAATCTGTGGAGGGCAAAACCACAAAAGAGTCTCTCAAAGATTTTAACCCGCTCTTTACTTTGCGCTATTCCGCTACCCATAGGAAAGACAGCATATACAATATGGTTTACCGCCTTGATGCAGTAGAGGCTTACAACCAGAAACTTGTCAAAAAGATTGTCGTAAAAGGCGTGACGCCTTCCTCAATAAGCGGAACCGACGGCTACTTGTATCTGCAAGATATAGCGCTCTCCCCCACAAAGCCTCCGATGGCAAAAATTGAAATAGAGATAAAAGGGAAAGATAAAATCAGGCGGCAAGTAAGGCTCTTTGAAAAGGGTGATAACATCTACGACTATTCCAACGAACTTGAAGCCTACAAAGACGGATATGTAATAAGCGATATTAACGGCATAGACAACTCCGTAAGCTTTATAAACGGCATTGCCCTAAAAATCGACGAAGATATAGGAAATGTAAACGAGATGCAACTGCGCCGGATACAAATTAGGGAGACCATAATTTCGCACCTTGAGCGCGAACGCTATTTGTTTAAAAAAGGCATAAAAGTGCTTTCTCTCTTCTTCATAGATGAAGTCAAACACTACAAATTTTACGACGAAAACAACATTGCATACAACGGAGAATTCGCCCAGATATTCGAGGATGAATACGAGCGCATATCGCAGGACTTTATAGACGACCTTGCAAACGACGAAGAATACAAGCAATATCTAAAAAATATTGCAGCTTCAAAAACCCATGCCGGTTATTTTTCCGTCGATAAAAAGACAAATAGAATTATTGATAGCGATATCAGCGCAGATAAAAAGAATAGGCTTTCAAACGACGTCGATGCCTATGATTTAATTATGAAAAATAAAGAGCGCTTGCTCGACTTAAAAGAGCCGGTGCGCTTCATATTTTCCCACTCAGCCCTGCGCGAGGGGTGGGACAATCCAAATGTATTTCAAATTTGCACTTTAAAACAAAGCTCGTCTGAGGTCAGAAAACGCCAAGAGGTTGGACGCGGCTTGCGACTATGCGTCGATAAAGACGGCAAGCGAATGGATCAGAGCGTTCTTGGTGCGAACGTTCACAATGTAAATGTTCTTACGGTAATAGCCAGCGAATCATACGAAAAGTTTGCTAATGCATTGCAATCTGAATACGCAGATTGCGTTTCGGATAGGCCACAAAAAATTGAAAAATCTCTATTTGTGGGCAGAATTGCAAAAACTCCGGAAGGAGAAGTTTCAATTTCAGAAGATATTGCCGGAAAAATCTATATCGACCTTATCAAGAATAACTATGTTGATGCCGACGGCCACCTCACACAAACTTACTACGACGATAAAGCAAATGAATCATTTGCCATCTCCGACGAATTAAAGCCGTATGCGGAGTCGATAAAGCATGTACTTAGCAATGTCTATAATCCTGAAGTTCTTAAACCTGAAAACGCAAATGCAAATGACATATCCCTCAAAGTAGATGAAGATAAACTTGCCAGGAGAGATTTCAAGCAGCTTTGGGAAAAGATAAATTCAAAGTCCGCTTACTGCGTTGAGTTCGATTCAAAAGAGCTATTGGATAAGTCAGTGCAATCGCTCGATAGAAATTTGACCGTTGCAAAGAATTTCTACACTGTAAAAAGTGGAACTATGGAAAGGATAGACTCTAAAGAAGCCTTGCTCAAGGGGGAAGCATTTGGGGCTGGAAAATCAAAAATAGAGTCGCTTGATAGTTCTGAAACCAATCTAAAGTACGATCTTGTAGGCAGAATTGCGGAATCTACAGAATTAACGCGCAAGTTGGTTGTAGATATCCTGAAAAATATACACAAAGAAACTTTCGATCAGTTTAAAGTAAATCCTGAAGATTTTATTATAAAAGTTTCGGACTTAATAAACGAACAGAAAGCAACGGTAATTGTCCAGCACATAGTTTATAATAAGCTAGACGAGAAATACGACACCAGCATATTTACCGAGTCTAATCTAAAGGGGCGCTTGGGGAAAAATGCAATGGAGACACCGCGTCAGCTTTATAACTGCCTCATATGGGATTCCGATAAAGAAAAGAAGTTTGCCACAGAACTTGAAGCAAGTAGTGAAGTGTCCATATATGTAAAACTGCCTAAGTCTTTCTACATAAATACCCCGGTCGGACAATATAGTCCAGACTGGGCAATCGCATTTAGGGAAGACTCTGGAATAAAACACATATATTTTGTGGCTGAAACTAAGGGTGATATGGATACACTCCAATTAAAAGAGATTGAGCATGCAAAAATTGCTTGTGCCCGAAAGCACTTTGAATCCATCTGTCCGAGTGAAGTAACATATGACTTTGTTTCGACTTACAAGGAACTTCTTGATAAAGTAATGCAATAAAAGAGATAAATACTTTATAGACTGATTTAGTTTACTAATCACTTACAAATCCTCTTAACATCATGAATTGATTAAGAAGCCTGTTAAATGATTTTTATCTAAATTACATAATATATTATAAAATTTACGATTATTTCAATCTATAAGCATAAAATATATCCATAATAATCTTGACAAAAGGGGTTGTTTTTTATTATAATTACGCCACTATGGCGAAGATTACTAAGAGATATTGTGAAGGTAGAAAATCCCCCTATCAACTGTTCTGGATTGAGGGCGGCGTAAGGCATTCAAGGTTCTTTGAAACGGAGGAAGCAAGAGACGATTTTTTAAGGCTTAATGGGCACTTGGACAAACGCTCTTTTGAGGCGCTTTTGGGAATTGACGAAAATACCATTTCGGACATCTCCTACATTGAGTCTATCAGAGGGAACGTAAGTTTCCGCGATATGTGGGAATTTTGGGCAAAGAACCACAAATCAAGGCGTGTATTAACTCTTTGGGACGCTTGCGACGAATATCTGCGGGATATGC
>CALXLN010000019.1 GCA_944389215.1 uncultured Opitutales bacterium | reverse complement strand
AGAAATCCAGTTTAAAGTCTTGTTCTTATCGAACATAAACTCGAAGAACAGCATCATTAAAAACGTTCCGCCGAACGACGATATCCCGACATTTGCTTCTTCCAGATGGCGGGCGTATTCGTCAGGGTTGTGCAAGGCCAGCCCCAAAACCGTCGCGCAAGGCAATTTTGCAAATATAGCTACTATTACTATTGGAAATACAAAACGCATTCCGAACACCGCGATCGCTATGCCCCACGTTAAAAAACGCTGCCGCCATTTATGCGACATCTTTTCCAGCTTTGTGGCGTTTATTACCGCGTTGTCAAAAGAAAGACTTACCTCGAGAACGCTTATTACAAGCGCGGTTAATAAAAAGCTGAATCCCAATCCAGATGCCGTAGATTCTCCGCGCCAGAATGCAAGTCCCATCCCGGCCAATAAAACGCCGAAAGACCACTCAAAATATCTAACCATTTCCCTGAATCTTTTTAAGTATGTAATCATATCAATCTACTTATCGGTATTGCTTATACAAACAAAAAAAGTAACGAAAATATTTTCAGAATGGCAATACTAAACTTTATTCTATGAAGAAAAACGCCTTCCCGGATTAAAAAAAGGGAAGGCGCAAAAAATTTTTTCTATAAACTAATTTTTCCGCTTTTCGCTGATGGGCATCATTTGACCCTTGCGGAAAAGCGTAATCTGGCCGGTGCTGGAAGATACAACCAAAGATATGCAATCCGCCATGAGGGAAATGGCATAGGCTGCAGCATGGCGCGCTCCCAAACCGCCCGGAAGCTGGAGTTTAAAATCCGGAGTGTGTATAAGCGAACCCGCCGATTCCAAAATACCCTTTCCGTCTATTATAAACGCCCCGTCGATAAGAGAGTATTCCTTTACAGTTTCGTCCATAAAAGGATTTAAAACGTTTCTATCCTCCGGCTTGTATCCGTAGAAAGGATTCAATATAAGCTGTTTTAGATGCGGCTTTAACTCCTCTATATTGCCAATCACAAATATGCACCCGACGGGCTTGCCTTCCCTACCCTCCACGGAAAGCTCGGTGGCGATGTCTAAAATGCGTTCTATCACTTCGGGTTTTACGCACTCGGGAAGAATCTTTTGGCTGACAAATATGTCGGAAAATTCTTTCTCGATGTCAAGAATCACAATGGAGTCTATCTGATCGCTTCCGCCAACGCCGCCAATGCAGCAAATTTTGTCTTTTGCGTTAAAAATTCCGCGGGTAAGGCCTATCATAACCGCGCTGCGCAACTGCGCAAATCTGCCGTTGGAAAACGAACGCACGTTTATGACGTTCCATTTGTCCGGAATATTTGAAATGGAACGTTCGGAAACTACGACGACATTCATGTCTCCAAAATACGACGAAAAATCCGGAACGCTCGCAAAAGCATCCCCTTGCAAGATAATTGAGGAACAATTAGCCACTTTTGCGACTCTCAGCGCGGATTTGGCTATGGAGTCGTTCAGCTTGTTTTCAAATAGCTTTGGCTTCTGCACGGCAGGAGCGCTTGAGCTTGCTTTAGACTTGCCGGCTGAAACGGCTGTCCCGCTGTCGAAAGCCGACAATACCGCTTTGCGAAATTCCGAAATGTCAGCCGCTCCTTTTATCGAACCTATTGCCTGGTCCGCAGAAAAAGTTTTTGCCAGCGTGGACAAAACAGTAAGATATATGTTTACGTCTTCGTCGGAAAGCAAAAGGAACAGCATGCGCGTCTGCTTGTATTCCTCTGCGCCCTCAAAAACCAGGCCGTTTGGGCAGCGCCCAACAGAAAAAACGTATTTCTGCTTTAATCCGTCCACGCGCGTATGCGGCATGCAAATGCCATTGCCGAGATACGTCGATATTGCCTTCTCGCGCTCCATAACATCGGCGAGAACCTTTTTCTTATCGACGCCTTCAAGCAGATTAGGAGAAAGAGTGTCGATAAGCTCCGCGACAGCCCCCTTAAAGTCTGTGCTTTTTATATCTATTATCCGCGACTTTGAGAGGCATCTTTTAAGCTTCATAAGCTAACAGACTAGTTTGATTTGGGAATGTTCCAATTGAGAGCGTCTTTCTTTACTTCGTACAATATTCCGGCGGCCAGCACCGCAATAAAGAAAAGAACCGGCAAAAGAATAGGCAATTTTGCCGCGACCATGTCGCCATAGACGAGCGCCAACGGTATCATGAATACGACTTCTATGTCGAATAAAACAAAAAGCATTGCCACCACATAAAAGCGAGCCCCAAACCGCGGATGCGGCTCGCCTTCGGGAGAAACGCCGCACTCGTACGCGGAATCTTTTAGTTTGTTGGTTTTAGCGCGCTGGCCGAATATATGACTCGCCGCAATAATGGCGCACCCCATGAACACGGCTACGATTATCTGCACTAAAACGGGTATGTACGAACTTAATTCCATAACTAAAAACAGGATTTCATAATCGTTTTCGATTTGCAACTTTTTTTTAAAACGGCAGGTTCAAAAACAATTTCTGGCGATTTTCGCAAAACGGGTGAAATTAAACCAACGCCTACTGTTTCTTCCGCGCGCCGGAAGTTTCCGGCAAGAAAAGGATTAAACGCCGGCAGCAAATAAAAAACATATTTGTCTTGCAATCAATTTCTAAAATTTTTTATCAATTTCAAAATGATGAAACTATTAGGCATTGCTATCATATTATTCGCCTATTCCGCACTTTCGGCGCAAACCATAGCGCCGGAACTCTCGGAATTTCCTGCGGTTCCACTTTCGGGGGACGAGATCTCCAAGCTTGTGTCCGACAACTCCCAAAACACTTGGGAGGAACTCTCAAAATCTGCCCGCAAAAAAGCTGAGGATGCTGCTCTAAAACAATTTTATCCAGACGCCGCGTCTTGGATTTACACGGCTTTCGCCGCCGATATTTTCGCAAAAGAAGGCGCAGACATGCAGCCCGAATTAAAGGCTGCCATTTTGAAAAACCTTCCTGCATTCTTCGATTTTTACGAAACAATGCGCCCGGAAGATTCTTTGGAGGGCGCCTGCGCCGCGCTTAAAACAATTTTCGGGATATATCCAATGGCAGTTCAAAAATACCCGCGCGCGGCTTTTGCGGTGGCGTTGATTTACGATTCCCTCCCGCCGGGAGAATGGCCCGAATGCAATGTTCCGTCGAATCCGGCGCCTATCATGCAGCCTGAAGAAATGTTTAATTTTTTTATGGAGGAACCAAAAACGTTCGTTCTGCCCTTTGACAGAATGACGGTCGGCGAATTGATTTTTGTTTTCGGCGTCGCCGGGCCGATGGACGAACTGCGCAGACTAAAAAATGAAAAAATAACTCCGTTTGTAATAGAAAAACTGACCCAATCTATCAAGACCGACACAAAACGGCTAAAAGGCGGACAGGAACTGCCGTGGGACGATTTAGAAGGGCCGTACACCCCCGATAACATAATGAAGCGCGGAGGATTGCCGGTCGACAAAGTGTATTACGCATGGAGAGTCGCAAACGCCAACGGAATTCCCTGCCTTTATTTCAGCGAGCGCACCGGAGGCAAGGTGTATGCTTGGCTCTGGTACATGTCTAGGCCGGGAATATGGAAAACCGATATAGCGCGCGATCCTGCCGCGAAGTCGCTGTACGGCAGGCCGCTGAATCCGCAGACGTGGAAAAATATAGAACTTTCCGACTTGCTTCTCTGCTCCAAGCGCCATCTGGTTACCAAAAACGGAGCCGATTCAATGGTTTTTTTCAGATTGTCGGAACATTTCTTCGCTAAAAACGACTATATAAACGCCGCAGCTTTCGCAGAAATGGCAAAAAAGGAAAATCCGGAGAACTGGAAGGCTTATTGGGCGTACATTTCCGCTAGGGCTCGCGGCGGTGCGCCGTCATCTGAGCTTGACGCCCTATGGAGAAAGAGCTACGAGGCGTTCAGAAAATATCCCGACATCTGCATGAATATGCTTAATAAATACCGCGTAAACCTAGGATTGCGCCGCAAACAAAAAGAGGCCGACAGGCTGTTTATCGCGGAGATGCGCACTGTAATGCGCGTCGATCCTGGATTCGGCGTAGACAGCTATTCAAAGCAGTTGCGCGGGCTGTTTGAAAACCTCGAGGACAAATCTGAAATGTTTTCGATATACCAAGACGTACTGAGAAATTGCTCCAATTGCCATGAGGAATGCTTTTCGAAAATAGTTACGCCATTGGCTGAACTGTTTTCCGATAGCGGCGACCAAAGATCCGCGCAGAGGGTAGTATCTATTTTTTTATCCAGCCTCAGGCAAAACGAAGCCGCCCTAAAAAAGAAAGCCCAGACTCTTTATGAAAAATACGAACCGCCGCGATCAAAAAAAGCCCGCGCGGAACTTGAAGAGCTCAGATATTAACGGTTTTCCCGCCGCGAATCCGCAAACCGCCATGTTTTAACTTGTATTTCGTGGCGGCACGTTTATAAATCCGCTCTTATTTTTTTATACATTGGAAAAATTAAAGGACATAAAGCACAAACTTACGCACGCTACTGAAAACTTTGTGCATATGACCGCCGACGTGATTTACGACCGGCGGGAAGGATTTTTTACCTCGATATACGCGGCATTTCTATATGCGCTTTCATGGGTGTTTGAGGCTATCGTCAGACTTAGGTACTCGTTGTATAGAAATAGGATTTTGCGCGACGCTCCGTTGGGATGCCTGGTTGTCGTGGTGGGGAATCTCACTGTCGGAGGCACAGGAAAAACGCCAATTGTTGAAAAATTTGCGCGGTCGCTGTCTGAACGCGGGCGGAAAGTCGCCATTTTAAGCCGCGGATACAAGAGCAAATCCGACGGCGCCCTTAAAAAATTTATCCGCTGGATGACGCACGGCGAAGCCCCAAAGCCCAAAGTCGTATCGGACGGGAAAAATATATTGCTGAATTCTGAGTTCGCCGGCGACGAACCGTATATGCTCGCACGCAATTTGCCGAACGTAATTGTGATTGTACATACAAATCGCGTTCGAGCGCGACACGACGCCATCACCGCATCCGGCGCCCACACCCCC
>CALXLN010000018.1 GCA_944389215.1 uncultured Opitutales bacterium | reverse complement strand
TTTCCGGTCATAACAATACCAACCCAGTTGAAGTCGTCAAAATCCGGCTGAGGAGTATTGCGCGCTTGGCGTACCAGCTCGGCCGCGCCATCAGAAATCGACAGAGAATAAATTCCCTTTGAATCGGCGTCCAATACCGGTATTTCCATACGGGCAGTAAGCCACTTGCCGACCGGAAGCCCCATGCCCTCAAAATTGGCTTTGTTAATAAAAAATCCCGGGCCTTTTCCGCTGTTGCCCTCGCCTTTTCTAACATCGACGCTAAACGTGGAATCTTTGGAAAGCCTCATTTTAAACTCTACTATTGCCAGCGACTTTTTCAATGCCTTGCAGTTGTAAAAGAAGTATGGCATCCATGTAGGTTCTGCGGGTAAATCCGTAACGCGCAATGCGCGCTTGGTTTGGGCATCCTCTATTACCTCGTATTTGTCTCCGTTTGCAAAAACTGACGCAAACGGACGCTTGCCGATTTCGTCGTACTCAAAATTTTCAGCCACGGAAATCGGGCGCGAAGATTCTATCGGAGTGCGGCGAACCTTGGGAAACTTATAGTCTTTCAAGATTTCCGAGAGGCGTTTTTTCATCTCGCCGCGCACTCCTGCCGCTGCGGGATTTATGGGCTCAAAACCTATTTTTTCAATTGCCGCACCGCCTAAAACCGCGCCCAGATTTACCGGTTCTACAAAAGAATTCTTGTCCCTGCCCGACGCCTGCCATTGGGCAAATGACATATCGCCAAAAATTACTTCGCCTTTGCGGTTAAAATATATGTTTTTGTCGAAGTGGGCTGAATCGACATCCGGAGGCCTATTTAACCTAAAGAGTATTGCAGGCGACGAATACAGCACAATGTTGCGCTCAAACGAAAACGAATTTTTCCCCTGCCTGCCAAGCCCAATTTGGAAATCCGAACTATTGCACAATAGATTGTTTTCAACCCTGCAGTTTGAGCCGTAATGCATAAAATATCCGCCTTCCTGGGCTTCGCTCACATAATTCTTTGAGACGATAAAACCGCGGCTGCCCTCGTCGTTGTAAATCCCCCAGCCGCCGTATCTGTGGCAGTTTATGCCGTAAATGACATTCCCTATAATCTCCGAATTTGGCGAAGTTCCAAGCGTATATATTCCGCCCAAATCGTTCATGAAAGCATAAGAAAGATCGTGTATGCGGTTGTAATTTATTTTGTTATTTTGCGTGTGGGTTGGGCCTCCGCCCCACACCCAGCCTACGGATATTCCGGAATAGTAGCCGTCGAAAATATTGTTGTAGATTATTTGCGTATCCGCGACGTCGAACGCCAATACGCCTACGCCGGATTTGTGCCATCTGCCGTACTTGCAAATTATGTTGTCGGACACCGTCAAGCCGCCCGAAGTCAATCCGTCGAGTTTTGGATTGTTCGACGGGGCTGCAACTACGGGAGTCCCGAGCCTAACTCCGCCGGCGCCTATATCGAAGATTTCGCATTCGCGCACGGAGCTGTTCCATACGGACTTTCCAAATTCCAGCGCGTATCCGTCTGTGTGCCTTATTTTACATTCAGTTATATTTATGTTTTCGGCAAAATCGAATTTTAAAAATGCGGGCGCGCATGTGGCTGCCTGCGACGAATTTTTCCAAGCGTCCGCCTCGGGGGATTTTATTATATCGGCAATTCCGAAAGCGGGAACCCCTCCGCCGTATTTGGATGATTCCACATCTGGGCGATAACTGCCGTATTCAAAAGTAATATTTTTTATGGCGATATCTTTTATGCGGGAATTAACCGATTCGCCCGCCCCGTACAAAACCGTGTCAAACAGCGGATAAAACACTTTTGCCGTTTTCATATTTTCGCCTTTTCGGGGCTTGTACCAAACTGTGGAAGACGACTTGTCGAAGAAAAATTCTCCGCCCCTATCCACAGCACCCGCATAGTTTAATATTCTGAAACGCAGCGCGTCCGCCCATCTAAAAAATGGAGACGACGCTCCGGGCTTTTTGAAATGTATTACCGTACAATCGGCCTCTCTGTTGTACGGTTCGAGTTTTTCAATTGTGAGCGTATGCTGAATCCACGCAGGATAAACCAATATTCTGACATTGGCTAGTTCCGCAGCCGACATTTTCAAAAGAGGCGCTATATCCTTGTTGTCGGCAACAAACGCAGTCCTGCTGCCGCCTTTTGAACCAATCTCGGGAATTTTATACGCCGCAAAAAAGAAGTCGTTGTTTGGGGTTTCCGCGGTAGCTGCGCGAACTCCGTTTACATACAGGCTGCTTACAAAAGTTTCGCCGTCTACGCGCGCCCGCCACAATCCGTCGACTTCCTCCCAGTTTTCTATTTGCCTTCCGCAGCTTATGACAGTTCCGCCCTCCGGAGAGCCTTCCAAAGATATTCCGTTATGGCGCACGCCAAGGAGAATAGGCGAATCGAGAAAATAGGTTTTATTTTCTAAAACAATTTTCTTTTCTCCGCGGTCAACAGCGGCATCTATCACGCAAGTTAAATCCTCTGCTTTTAAGATAGTTTCGGCAAAAAGAAACGCAACGACAATAGCAGAAAAGAAATTTTTCTTCATATATTATATTCCCCCCTTGGAAATTAAATCCGGGGAATATTTAACGAACCTGCATACTTTTGTCAAGATGCAAGCAATGCAACATTTATCCGTTTCAGGCTTTTTCTTATTAAAACTTTCGATAAAAGCAGCATACACTTTGCCGCACTCGCTTTCATAAGAACGACTCCCGACAAAACAACCGCATACCGATAATTTAGCCGCTTGACCGCAAAACACAACTCGCGGCTTCCACATGCGGGTTCGGTAAAAACCGTTATTTAAACAAACGCACAGCCTGCTAATAAGCTATGCAAGCAAATACGCGGGCGCATTCGCGCCCAACACTATGCACTACTTTACTTTCTTCTGCGGCGCGAGGCGTAAGCCAGCGCAAGCGCACCAAAGATTGCCGCAACTGCCCCAGGCTCGGGAATGACATCGAGCTTCAAGTACAAGCCGTCGTCGCGCAGGTCGAAATCGGACGCGTATTTAGAGCCGTCCAAGTTCGTTATCATAAAGTCGCTTTCGTCGTAGTCGCTCGTCGCAGTGCCAAATCCTATCAACAGCCGGTAATCCGTTTCAAAGTAGCTCAAATCGTCGCCCACTAGCTCTATCTTTACTACTCCCTTGTTCGAGGCGTCAGCGGCAACAAGCGTTCCCGTCAGCAATACTTTGTCGACGCTGTCCGGCGCAACCTGCAAGCTTATCGTTCCGTCCGAATACACCAGATTTTCAAAGGTCATGTACGATTTGCCTGTATTGGCAGCACCTTTAACCATATAAGAGAGCTTGCCGTCTCTCATCGTTAGATCGCCGTGCGACGTGTCGCGGCCGTCTTCCTTGCCGTTAAAGGTCAGCGTTCCGCCCAATACTTCAACGCCGCCCGAAAATTTTAATTGCGTTCCGGAAAATATCTGCGTTCCGGAGCCGTCTTTTACTATCTTTAACTTTATATTTGAATTAAAATTTTTTCCGGCATCGGAAGTCCACCCCTCAAAAGTATAAGAAAGCCCTTTCTCCGAGCGCAAATAAATAACCGAATTGATTGCATATTCCGA
>CALXLN010000017.1 GCA_944389215.1 uncultured Opitutales bacterium | reverse complement strand
AGTTTGCGTGCCCTTTAGTTTCAGCCCCGCGCGCAGCCCCTCAACATCCATTGTCGTGTGCGGATACGTTCCCAAGCCCACTCCCGCGCAAAATATCGAAATGTTTTGGGAAACGATTCCGGCGTCCAAACCGCTCCAACGGTCGTTAAAATCCGAAACCAAAACCAGGCATATTGGGGCCTCCGACTGGCGCAAATCGGCTTTTGCTATAAGTTCCAAAGCGTGCTCCTTGGGCAGATACAAATATGCGGCGTCCGGCATGCAAACATATATTTTTATATCCTGGCGGTTTAAAGCCGAAGGCGCCGTGCGCTTGCCGCTTTCCGGACGGTTTATCCCGTTTGCTGCAAAAAGCAAATCGGAAACGTCCTGCATGGAAGGCGCCCTTTGGGAAAACGATTTTGTGGAAGACCTTTTGGCAAAAGCCTTCATAACGCAATCGCCCCGCTCCATATTAGGAGGCGCAAGTTTTGTAATTTCTCCGCCGTAGGAAAATACGGAAAACGCAAACATCATAAGCAAAAACAGTCTCATAGAATTAAACAGTGTCCGTATGGATAGGTATATTTTAGAAAAAATTTGTAAAGAAAGAAATTTTCGCCCGATAACAGGCGCCCCCACCCAACAGCTTTTACTATGAAAAATAAATTCCATCCCTTGCGAAATGAATGCCTTTGCGCCCCAACAGAAATATTTGCCGCACCAACGTAGCGCTGGCGAAAAAAACATTGGCCGCAATGCCCACATTTTTTTAAGAAAGATTCCCCCAGCATTTAAAATAAAGTCCCGCGTAAGTATTGCAAAAAAATACCGCATCAAAGAACCTTCCACAAAAAAATATCGCGCATTGTTTTCCATTTGGTCCGAAAAATTTTTTGGTTCATTATACCGTCAGATTTCCCTAATATATTACAATCCATTGCATAAACGCAGGGCAATCCAGTCCCATATCCTATATCGCAACCTACTAATATATAAATAGTTAAACAGATGATTATGCAGCTAAAAACAAAAATTCCTTTTGGTGGAAGAAATGCAATCTAAATACATATAACTTTATGCGCAAATGTAATATCAATCGCATTCCATAAGCTGCAAAAATAATAAAATTCAAATAATACTTATATTGTAAAATTTCTAAACTATACATAAATTATATTAGTTTATGTACGATAGTATAAAAATAGGCACTATAAAAAAAACGCTTATGAAACATAATGTATTTCTTCCTCTTTTGTATTCCGTTCTTATTGCAGGAACCCAATCCTACGCTTCAGTCGACTACCACGACGGCAACGTAAATGGCTATAATTTCACCGATTCATCCTACGATTCCGACGACTTTTCATATTCTAATTTCTCCGGGGTTTCAGCGGAAGCGACTACTTTTTCGTCTCTTTCTATAAAACGCAATTATTCGGAATCCAACTTTTCTTCGGCAAATTTAAAAGAGGCGCTTTTCGACTACGCCTACCTTACAAACGTGAACTTTGCGAACGCCAACCTATACGATGCGTATTTTATTTCCGCAGTTTTAAGCGGAGCGGATTTTTCAGGGGCAAATGTGCAGCGGGTAGACTTCACAAATACCACCCAAAGCGGATTCACCGCAAACCAGCTTTATTCCACCGCGACATACGCGCAGGGAAATTTGCAGTACATGAGCTTCCAAAGCAATACGATGACCGACTGGAATTTCTCAGGCAAGGATTTAACCCGCACGGATTTTTCACTGGCTTCGCTGGTTAATTCGGATTTTAGAAATGCAACGCTGACAAATTCTATATTTTACTATTCGGATCTCAGCGGAGTCGATTTTCGAGGCTCCACCGGATTGTCATACGGCAGCTCTACGACAACCAATACCGTCCTCGCCGACGGTTCTATTGCCGGAGGAAGTTTAAACCTGTCGGGAAGCGCGTCATCATTCATAGTGCGCCCGTCGGATACGGCCGCCATTTCCGTTACCGCCTCCGGAAGCGTAGCGGACGGCGCGTCTCTTGTTTATAGAGACATATCTGACTCTGCGCAAAATGCGAAAATCGTGGTTTCGGGAGCGGGAGTAGAACTAAATTTGTCGCAAGCAAACATCGACATTTATTTTATGGAAGATTACGCGCCTTTGGATTCAACTTTTATAACTCTAGCGGAATCCACCGACGGCGCAACAATAGTCATCAGCGGGCTCGGCAACAGCAATATCCGCCTATTCAATTACGACGGTTCCCAATTTGAAGGTTCATGGAAGCTCTCCGCATCGGAAGACCTTGTAGGCGTGTCCATATCTATCCCTGAATCTTCAATGTGGTCGGTATTTCCCCTATTGGCAACTATATGCGCCTTTATTTTATATCGCATGTACGGAGCATTTCCAAATTCGAAGCAATAATAACCATACTAGCGGTTAAATTGCTATTTTTCGCCGATTTTGTTGTTTGCGGAAGGGTGTTTTATACCATGAAAACAATGGTCGGATGAAAATAAATATTCCGCGGACAAGAAATTTTTGCCAAGTGTTAAAACTTCGGACAATTTGTTTTTCCGGCAATAAAATAATGCGAGCAAATCACGAAAATACCCCGCTCCCCAAGATAATAATCCAACAACATATTGGGTCAACACCAAAGGTTGTGGAATAGGTTGATTTTTTAGATTTGTCTTTCATAGATTCACCCCGCATTCTACAAGTACTCTCAAGCGGTAATTTTCAAAGTTTCTGTATCCGTAGGCTCTGCGT
>CALXLN010000016.1 GCA_944389215.1 uncultured Opitutales bacterium | reverse complement strand
TGCAAAAGCAAACAATTTAATTATGCTTTTCATAAGTCTCCTATGTTTTAGTTTATGTATAAAATGCGTTCAGTTTTATATCGGCTATAAAGATAAATTTGTTAAAAAATTTTTCAAGCGCATATTTAAACTTTCCTTGTGCGAAGAAGATGGGAAATCGGTTTCTTTTTGAGGCTTTCCATCTTATTTTTCCGCCGCCACCGCAAAATTACCTATCCCCCCGTCCATGCGGCAAAACTTTATCGAATATTCCTCCGCCGTTCGGCTATGAGAATAAAAAAGCGGCAGCGGAGTTCTCCGCGCCGCCTGCCGGCAATTATCGCAAATTAAATTGCGCGCCTATGCAATCAAATAAAGGGCTATTCCCATTCGATTGTGGCCGGAGGTTTTGAAGATATGTCGAGAACGACTCTATTGACCCCCTTCACCTCGTTTATAATTCTGTTGGAAATTTTCCCCAACAAATCGTGCGGAATATGCGCCCAGTCGGCGGTCATTGCGTCTTGGCTTTCAACAACCCGCAAGGCTATTACGTTGTCGTACGTGCGCTCGTCGCCCATAACACCGACAGTCTTTACCGGAAGGAATACCGCAAACGCCTGCCAAAGGGAATAGTAGAGACCGCTGCTGCGCATTTCGTCCATAAGGATTGCGTCGGCCTCGCGAAGAATATCCAAATATTTCTTGGTAATCTCGCCGACGACCCTGACTCCGAGCCCCGGTCCGGGGAAAGGATGGCGCCAGAGGACTTCCTTAGAAAGCCCCAACTCTTTGCCCAACGCGCGGACTTCGTCCTTAAAAAGCTCGCGCAGAGGCTCTAGAAGCTTGAGCTTCATACGCTTTGGAAGCCCGCCCACATTGTGGTGGCTCTTGATGAGAGACGCCGGATTGCCCGCAATCGGAACGCTTTCGATTACGTCCGGATAGAGCGTTCCTTGCGCCAAGAAATCGACTTTGCCAATTTCCCTTACAGACTTGTCAAAAACTTCTACGAAAGTCTTTCCTATGATTTTGCGCTTGCGCTCGGGATCCTTGACGCCTGCAAGCTTAGAGAGGAAAAGCTTTTCAGCGCGAACGGTTTTCATGCGCATTTTAAAGTTGTTTTTAAAGAGGTCTTCGACCTTTTTGCGCTCGTCTTTGCGCAACAATCCGTTGTCGACAAAAACGCAGGTGAGCTGGTCGCCAATAGCTTTGTGGATAAGAGCCGCAGCAACCGAGGAATCAACTCCGCCGCTCAAGCCCAATATAACCTTCTTATCGCCTACGGTTTCGCGGATTTTAGCCACTGCGCGCTCGACATAATCCGACATTTTCCAATCTCCGGTGCAGCCGCATATTCCGTACAGGAAATTTTTTATTATATCCATTCCGCAAGGCGTATGGACAACTTCGGGATGGAATTGCATGCCGTAAAATCTGCGTTTTTTATCCTCTATGAGCGCGTACGCGGAATTTTCAGTAGTTCCTATTGCGGCAAAGCCCGACGGCAATTTTTCAATTCTGTCTCCGTGGGAATTCCAAACCTGAATTGGAGATTTTATGCCTTTTAGCAGTTCGCTTCCGGGCTTGAACGACAACTTGCCCAATCCGTATTCGCGCTGCTTGCTGGAGACAATCTGACCCCCCAGCATCTTGCCCATGAGCTGCAAGCCGTAGCAAATTCCGAGAACCGGGACTCCCAATTCGAAAATTTTTGGATCGGGACGCGGAGAGCCTTTAGCCAGCACGCTAGCCGGTCCGCCGGAAAGGATTACGCCGCAAACGCCCTGCTTTTTTAAGACTGAAGCTTTTGTATTGAACGGCATAATTTCCGAATACACGCTGCATTCGCGGATTCTGCGGGCTATGACTTGTGTGTATTGCGAACCGAAGTCCAGAACTACTATTTTTTGATTCATGGCGATAATTTTATTTTTAATCGTTGCGATAAATTTTCTGTTTTAAAATAAGCGCAATTTAGCGAGCTGTTTAAGGCGGCTTAGGCTCAAAATCTCAGTCTGGAATTTTTATACCCGCATTTCGGACACGCCTGCGACTGCACCTTGCTGGAAGCCGTGTAAACGGAGTCGCAGCGCATGCAGTGGAACGTGGAAGTCCGCGCCAGCTTTTCATAATCGCGCGTTTGCCGGCGGGAATTTACGAAAGCCGCCGCGCCGCATATTAGAAGCGCCACAGAGACCACAACCGCAAAATAACCGCCTATCGTCATTTTTATGATTCAAAGAAGCACGTTGAAAACGAGCTTCCCAAATAAAATTTGTTAGTTGAAAAAAAGCACAAACGCGCCCGTTTTTGCGCGGGCGCGTTTGCAAACCAAAAGACCAAGGAAGAACTATTCCTTTGATTCCTCCGCAGCAGGTTTCGCGCCTTCAGCTTCGGGAGCGGGAGCGGCGGCTTCAGCTTCAGGAGCCTTGTCGGCTTCTTTTTTGGCAGCCGTTTTCTTTGTGGCTGCTTTTTTAGTTGCAGCCTTCTTTGTCGCCGTTTTCTTAGCGGCGGCCTTCTTGGCTGGAGCTTTGTCTGCAGCTTTCTTTTCGGAAGCCTTTTTATAGCCCTCGTCGTCGGCTTCAATCATTTCTATGATTGCCATGTCGGCGGCGTCTCCGGTGCGCTTTACTAGCTTGTAGATGCGAAGATATCCGCCTTCGCGCTTTTCAAACTTTTTTACCTTGTCGGCAAAAAGGAAGTGAACGGCGCTTTCGTCGCGAACCTTCGCCAACGCCAAGCGGCGGAAATGCAATTTTTTCGCGGTATCGTCGGTGGCGGCAGCCTTCTTTGCCAAAGTAATTATTTTTTCGGCAAAAGGACGAAGGGCTTTCGCATAACCGAGAGTCGTTTCAATTCTGTCGTGGCGAAAGAGTGCTGCGGAAAGCGACGCCATAATGGCTTCGCGGTGTTCCTTCTTTACGCCCAACTGGTGTCTGTGTTTAAGGTGACGCATTTTTTTCTATCTTAAAATTATAATGTTGTTGAATCGATGAGGCGCTCGTCAATTTTCATGCCCAGCGACAAGCCGAGCTGTTCGAGCTTGCTCTTGATTTCGTTCAGAGACTTCTTTCCGAAGTTGCGGTACTTGAGCATCTCTTGTTCCGACTTCATAGCCAACTCGCCGACAGTCGTAATATTGGCGTTGTTGAGGCAGTTGGCGGCGCGGACTGACAGCTCGATTTCGTTTACGCTCATATTCAAGAGCTTTCTGAGCCTGTTCTGCTCCTCGCTGACTTCCTTTCCGACAGTTTCGAATTCAATCTCTTGTTCGTTTACCTTGTCGAACACGTCGATATGGTGTTTCAATATCACAGCGGCGTCCTTCAAGGCTTCGTCCGGAGTAATTCTGCCGTCGGTCCAAATTTCGAGAGTAAGCTTATCGAAATCGGTCATCTGGCCAACGCGGGTGGCGTCGACGGAATACTTGACCAACTCGATTGGGCTGAAGAGGGAGTCCACCGGAATCACGCCGATGGGCTGGTCTTCATACTTGTTCTCGTCGGCAGGCCTCCAGCCTCTGCCGCAGGCGATTTCAACCTCGGCAACGAACCTGCGCTTGCTGTCGAGAGTGCAAATGACCTGGTCGGGATTGACTATTTCGATGTCGGCGTCGGGTTGAATATCGGCGGCGGTTACCGCGCCTTCCTTTTCAACGTCTATCATGAGGCGCTTTTTGTCGCGGCCGGCGCTCTTTATCTTGATTTTCTTCAAGTTCAGAACGATGTCGGTTACGTCCTCGACGATTCCGTCGACACTTTGAAATTCGTGATCAACTCCGTCGATTTTGATGGAGCTAATCGCCGCCCCTTCGATAGAACTGAGGAGTACGCGGCGCAGCGCATTCCCGATGGTATGACCGAACCCCGTTTCAAAAGGTTCAGCCACATACTTTGCATACGTGCCTGTGGCACTTGCTTCGTCCTTTACGAGACGTTTTGGAAGTTCAAACTTACCGAGGCGTTTGGCCATTGTATTCTCCGTTTCTAAAGTGGTTTAATTATTAGCGTGAATAGAATTCAACGATGAGCTGTTCGTTTATCGTCTTATCCATTTCGTCGCGAATCGGCAAACGGTTGATTGTGCCGCGGAAAGCGTCGTCAACTCTGTCTATCCAAGCGGGAGCGGCGCGCAACTGGGACTCGTCGAGGGCTCTTTGCGCCAACTGGCGGGACGATGTGCGGTCGCGGACTTCAATTACGTCGCCGGGCTTGCAGCTGTAGCTTGGAATGTCTACTTTCTTGCCGTTCACCTGTATGTGCCCGTGGGTTACAAACTGGCGGGCCGCTTTGCGTGTGCGGGCGAAACCGAGCATGTACACAACGTTGTCGAGGCGCACTTCGAGAAGCTGCATAAATATCTCGCCGGTGATACCGCGAGTATTCTTTGCGCGCTCAAAGGTCAAACGGAATTGTTTTTCGCTCAAGCCGTACATAAAACGAAGCTTCTGCTTTTCGTTGAGGCCGGTTGAGTAATCCGTAACGCGGCGGCGCAAACGCGGGCCGTGCTGACCTGGAATGTAGGGTTTTCTGGACATCGCCTTGCTTTCCGGAAAAATTGCCATTCCGAAGCGGCGATTTACTCTTGTTGTTGCTCCTGTATAACGAGACATTTTTAAATTCTCCTAATTTTAATTATACGCGACGGCGCTTGGGTGCGCGGCAGCCGTTATGTGGAACCGGAGTTACGTCTACGATTGCCGTAACGATAAATCCCAAAGCCTGCAAGGAACGGATCGCCGAATCGCGCCCCATTCCCGGGCCTTTTACGTTTACGGTAACCTCTTTCATGCCGTGGCTCATTGCGATTTTGCCCGCGTCCTGAGTAACGACCTGCGCGGCGTACGCCGTGCTCTTGCGGGAACCGCGGAAATTCATCTTGCCGGCGCTGGACCAGCTTATGACATTGCCCTGCTGGTCGGTAAATGAAACTTTAGTGTTGTTGAAAGTGGCGTTTATGTGGCAAACGCCGGAATGTACATTTTTGCTGCCCTTGGCCTTGCGAATTTTTATTTCGCCCACTTCATTGGCCAAAAGATCGCTTGCCGTCGGCTGCGAGGACTTTACTTCCTCGGAAGCCTGAACTTCTGTTGCCTGAGGTTCAGCAGCGGCAACAACTTCTTCCTGTTTTTTTTGTTCTTCGCTCATTTTGATGCGGCTTAAATTGGATTATTTCTTGGTGACGACGCCGACAGTCTTACGGGCGCCCTTGCGGGTGCGGGCATTTGTGCTCGTGCGCTGGCCGCGCACCGGCAGACCCTTTGCATGGCGCAAACCGCGGTAGGACTTGATTGCCGACAAGCGCTTTAGATTGCCTATAACCTCGCGGCGGAGATCGCCTTCGAGCTTGTACTGCTTTTCCGCGACTACGTTCATGATTTTGTTAATCATTTCTTCGTTTAGTTCGCTTGCGCGCATTGATTCGGCAATTCCGCACGCTTGGCAAATGATTTTGGCGCGGGTCGGTCCGATACCATAGATGTATCTGAGCGCGTACTCTACGCGCTTGTTATTTGGAATATCTACTGCGAGTAAACGTGGCATAATTTTCTTTGTGTTAGAAAAGAGTGTCTATAATGACTATTTTTTTATTCTTGAAAAGTATTTTTTTTATTTTTTTAAAGTTCCTTCAATCTCAACCCGACCCCCTTGCCGCTACTCCGGCATCGGAACCGTCAGGATTTCTGGGCCTTCATTTGTAACGAGCACCGTATGTTCTATATGGCAGCTCGGAGCGCCGTCGGCAGTATAAACTGTCCATCCGTCGTCTTCGTCAACATAAATCTCGGCGCTCTTCATTGTTATCATCGGCTCAATAGCCAATGTCATTCCAGCGCGCAACAAGGGACCTGTGCCGGCTCTGCCATAGTTGGGTATCTGGGGCTCTTCGTGCATCTTGCGACCCACTCCATGCCCCGTGAATTCCTCGACTATTCCGTATCCGCACGATTCTACATATTCTTGGATGGCGTGGGAAATATCCCCCACCCTGTTTCCGGAACGCGCTTGCGCTATCCCCAAATGGAGCGCCTTGTCGGTGGCCTCTACAAGCCTTCTGACTTCGGGCGCGCAATCGCCTATGATTACCGTGCGCGTATTGTCGCCGACAAACCCTTCATATATCACGCTGACATCCATGCTTACGATGTCGCCACTTTTTAAAATTCTGTCGGGACGCCCGATTCCGTGAATGACCTCGTCATTGACGGATATGCAGATGTACCCTGGATATCTCAAGCCGCCAGCCTTGTAATGATAACAAGCGCTGCGGCATGATAACTCGCCCATGAATTTTTTGGCCGCTTGGTCCAAGTCCCAAGTGGATACGCCCTCCTGTGCCATCCGGCAAAGTCTGTCTAGCACAGTCGCGGCGATCACGCAAGCTTGTCTCATGACCTTTAAATCTCTGTCTGATTTTATTGGTATCATGAGGCGTGCCTATATGGATTTATTGTTGTCGTCAATTTAAAGAACGATTTTTGCAACTGGTCGTCCCAAACCTTGAGAAAGTCTAGGCCCATTTGCGAATGACCCATGAAGCCAAGCCG
>CALXLN010000015.1 GCA_944389215.1 uncultured Opitutales bacterium | reverse complement strand
TTATGATGTCTTTTTCCAAGATTATGGCGCGCGATTTCCCGTGGTTAAACAACAAGAAAAATGATTTGCTTGGCTTGTTGCGCAATCTCAATTACGCAACAAAATTCGACTCGTATTCTGAAAAATTCGATTATCCAAAATATAAATGGTATCCGCAAACGGAATTCTGCCACATAAATTGCGGCGATTTCTTTCTTGCCGCCAAAGGCGGTTTTAACAACGAAAGCCACAACCACAACGATGTAGGCTCGTTCATTTTATACTATAAGAAAAACCCTCTCATAATAGACGTTGGGGTAGGGACATACACGCGCCAAACCTTTAGCCGGGAAAGGTATTCAATTTGGACAATGCAAAGCGACTATCACAATTTGCCAAAAATAAACGGAATATCTCAAAAAGACGGAGCCAGATACAAGGCTAAAAACACGCAATTCGACGAGTCTTCCCTCACTTTTTCAACGGATATTTCAGGAGCGTATCCCAAAGAAGCGAATGTTTACGCGTGGGTGCGTTCGTATTCGTTGGATTCTGAACGCGTAATAATAAAAGATAAATATTTGCTGAAAGAAGCGTCCAGAGACACGGTGATAAATTTTATGCTTGCCAAAATGCCGGACATTTCGCGCGAAGGAATCGCGGTTCTAAAAAGCAAGGGCGGAGAAGCCGAAATGAAATACGATAAATCGAAGTTTTCGGCCAGCGTGGAAACTATAAAAATATCGGATGCCGCAATCTCAAGAGTATGGGGAAAGGAACTTTACAGGTTGTCGCTTGTAAAAAAAGACAAGTCCGCGGAGGGCGCGGACGAATTTGAAATAGTTGTAAAAAACTAAAGCTTGACCGAATTTTTAAGTGTTCCTATATCTAATTAGGTATGTCAAGTAGTTTTTTTAGGGTAGTTTTTGTTCTCTTTGCTTTTTTGTCAGCCGCCGCGGCGCGCGGGGAGGAGGCGGGAAAAGCATCCGCAAGAGGTTCGGGCGATGGGGGGGCGCCGGCGGGCGCTCCGCTAAAAATTGGCGCTGTTTTGGACGGTTCTGCGCTTTGCAAATATGTAGACATTTTTAATGCTACGGACAATGAAATATACAAAAACGAATATCCTAATGCGCGCGCAAAGGATTTCCTTTCCCAAAATATTCCGCTGTTTGAATGTCCCGACAAAAACATTGAAAGCGTGTATTATTTCCGCTGGTGGACATACCGCAAACACATTGCAAAATCTCCCGAGGGCTGGATTGTAACCGAGTTTATGCCCCATGTATCTTGGGGTGGCAAATACAATATAATCAGCTGTCCGGCTGGATTTCACGTTGCGGAGGGCAGATGGTTAAAAGATAAATCGATAATCGCAGACTATCTTAGAATTTGGATGACATCCAAACACGCCAGACCCCGCACGTACACTTTTGCGGCTGCCCGCGCGGCGTACGACTACCATATTGTGGCGTCGGATGCGGCTTTGTTAAAGGAAATATTTGAGCCTTTGAAGAAGAATTCCGCTGCTTGGGAGAGCGAGCGCAGGCCTGACAGCAACTACCTGTTTTGGCAGTACGACACTTCTGACGGTATGGAGTGCTCCATTGCCGGGGCATTAAGCAATGCCGAAACAATGAAATATTTTGAAAGGTTCGCTTTCGTTAAGGACGCCCGCGGATATAGGGTAAACACAAATTCATACATGTATGCCGATTTCGACGCTCTGTCAAAAATAGCAAAACTCATTGGCAAACAGTCAGACGCCGAACTTTACAGGCGCAAGGCAGACACTCTAAAAAATCTTATAAATACGCAGCTTTGGGACCCGGATGCGAAGTTTTACAAAACCCGTTCGGCGTTCGGCAACCGCGATTTTGCCGACGTGAGAGAATTAAACGCCTATTCTCCGTGGATGTTTTCAATCGCCCCAGAAGAGTACGCCGAGGCGTGGCTGCAGTTAATTGATGAACGCGGATTTAAAGCGCCGTTCGGACCAACTACAGCCGAGCAGCGCCACAAGCTCTTCCGCATAACCCGCAAAGGCCACGAATGCCAGTGGAGCGGCGCAAGTTGGCCGTATTCCACGTCCGCTACATTGGTAGCGTTGGGAAATCTTTTGAACGAGTGCAAAAATCCTCCGCTCGACAAGGGAGATTTTTACGAGACTCTTTCGACGTACGCGCGTTCGCATAGAATGCAATGGGGAGACGGTTCGCAGTCTTACTGGATAGACGAGTCTCTTGATCCTTACACCGGGGAGTGGATTACGCGTTCGCAACTTATGAATTGGGATGCGAAAGGTCCGTGGAACAATTCCAAGTGCAATGGCCCCGAGCGCGGCAAAGACTACAACCATTCTGAGTATTGCGATATAATAATCACAGCTCTTGTAGGATTCCGCCCATTGGAGGGAAACGCCTTTGAATTGAATCCACTAGTGCCAGATGATTGGGAATATTTCTGTTTGGACAATATATTCTATAAGGGGAAAACTATAACAATTCTCTACGATAAATCAGGGGCTAAGTATAATCTAGGCAAGGGCCTTTTGGTTTTGGTAGACGGCAAAAAGGCGTTTTCGGCGCCCAATTTGACGCGGACAAAAGTGGAACTTTAAGAATCTTAAACTAAGAATTTTGTTTCGCGGATTTTCCGCGGAGTGGTTGGGCATTCATTTAGCAAGTGCAGCCCTGCGCTTAAAAGGCTTTGGCGCGTGGGCGTTCTAAGCGTTTTTTTCTATGCGGTAACGCCTTAAAAGCTTAGGCAAAGAGGCTTGTTTTAAAGGGGTGTCGGCAGGCTAGCCGCACTTTATTTTTGCGGTCTCCACACGCGCATTAAAAAAACTTTGCGGGGCGCGCCGTCCAAGTGGTTTTCGTCGCGCCTGTAAGCGTCCTCTTTCCGGTGGGGATATTTGGGCATTTTTTACGTAAAAAAACTGCGCGGTTTGGGGGACGCGGAGTTTCGTCCAAAAAAGCGGCTCTCCGCATGTCCAAAAAAAAGCGGTTCCCGCAAAAAAAGCAGCAGCCAAGAAGGCTTCCGCAAAAAAAGCGGCTTCCCGCAAACTTTGGGAGCCGCTTAAAAAAACGTTTTTTTATGGGAGATTTTAGAAGCCCTTTACCTTAAAGAGCGAGGTTACAGACATATTGTTGTGTATGCGCAATATTGCCTCTGTTAGCAGCGGAGCCACCGACAATACGGTAATCGGGTAATCCTTGTAGCGGGGATCAGGCGGAGTGGAGTCTGTTACGATAAGTTCGTCCAGCCATTTTTCCTGCAATTTTCCCCAAGCGGAATCGGTTAAAACGGCGTGCGTAACGGCGGCTCTTACGCTGCGGGCGCCCTTTGATTTCAATATCTTTGCGGCGGCGGTAAGAGTTCCGGCGGTTTCAGTCATGTCGTCAACGATAAGAATATCGCGGTCTTCGACTTCTCCAACGAGGCTTGTGGCTTCCACGACTTCCGCGCTTATGCGGCGTTTTGCAATAAAGCCCAGCGGGCAGTCAAAAAGGGTTGCGTAGGTCTGCGCGCGCTTGAGTCCTCCGACGTCCGGAGAAAATACTGTAAGATTGTCGAGATTCTTATCCTTTAGATAGTCGTAAATTACGGGGGAGGCGTAGAGATGGTCGCAGGGGATGTCGAAGAATCCTTGAATTTGCGTTGCGTGCAAATCCAGCGTCAAAACCCTGTTCGCGCCTGCCGCCACGAGAAGGTTTGCTATAAGCTTTGCTGTAATCGGAACGCGCGGCTGGTCTTTACGGTCCTGTCGGGCGTAACCGAAGAATGGAAGGACTGCCGTTATGCGCTTTGCCGAAGCCCTGCGCGCAGCGTCAATCATAATGAGCAGCTCCATAACGCTTTCGTTGGACGGACGGCTCGTAGGCTGGATTATAAATACGTCGTCGCCGCGGATGTGGTCGAGGATTTTTACGAATGTTTCGCTGTCGGGAAACGATTCCACGAGCAAGTTGCCAACAGGCAAAGAAAGCTGTTTGCAAATTGCTTCTGTTAGGGCGGGGTGGGACCTGCCGGTAAATATCTTTAGATTGTCGATTTTCATTTTATGGAGGACTGCAAGTTACTTTTAACCTGATTCTGCTTACGCTACTTTATAAACGCCCATAGTCAAGCTAAATACAGGAACCAAGAATCGGATGCAGCCGGGGATTTTTTTTGTAATTTACTTTGAATCAGTTTGTTGTAACTTAGTATTATTTTTTGCAAGAAAGGCTACAGTGCAGAAAAACTAATATTTAAATATGGTCAATTCGGGGTTCGCACTTGCCGGGAAGGGTATAAAACAATATTTGTCAACATAAGTGTTTTGAATGCGCTTATATGTGCCGGCTTGCGGTGAGAAATCTCTTTTGGTTTTATATTGCAAGGTATTATATGCGCATAGCGCAGTGAAAACAAAATGCAAAGGTGCCTTTTTATAAAGTGCTAAAATGTCGCTTAGTCTTTAAAAATGATATCAACGCCGCGCTCCTTAAAATAGGCGCAGATTTTTTTTTGCAAGGCATCTTCGGATTCCGTCCCGAATATTTCGCGCATGGCGGATTTTGTTTTTGCGGAGCATACTTTTTCTTTTTCGCCAAGAGGACATCTGGCGGTGTAGATAAATCTCGAAAATGCTACCGGAGAGTTTTCGGCAAAATAAATCGTGAAAAGCTGCGCGAGCATGTAATTGCGCAAAACGTATCTTTTTGCGTGAAACTCGCGCCGGTCGGCAGTGTAGAATTTTGTCAGAGACGGCGATACGATGGCTTTTGATTTATAATCGCTCAATCTTGGCAGGTTGCCGTCAGCCAAAAGCTTTTTTATAATATCGAAACGCACTCCTTTATCGGGTATGTAGGCGGATGCTTCCACATACGTGGCTATGCCCTCGCTTATGGCGCAGGGGTATTGAAATTCTCCGGTTAGGTGGTGGGCGATTTCGTGCGCGAGCACTCCGCTAAACATTGGATTGCCGCCTTCGGCTTTCGGAAGTCTTTGCGGTTCGACTCGTATTTTTGCTGCGGTTCTTCCTCCCGCGTTGTACGCTCCCTGATAATAGCCTATTACATTTTTTTGCGGAATATTCATCACCTCCACAAATATTGTGTTTTGGTAGCCCTGCAGAATAGGTTCCGTTAAAAACGGAAGGCTCAATACCGCGGCCCTGAAACATTCGCAGCGGTAGGCTAATTCCAAAGCTTCGGATTCTTCGAGCTTTTCGCGCATATCAAATAGAAAGTGCCTGGTAAAAAATCTTCCCGTCTTAGTGTCCCATCTGAAGGCTAGGGATTGCTTGTCGACGTCTATATTGGGATATGACTTCTGGTAATTTTCAATGTCGGATTCTCTTTCGTGCTTGGATATTGCGTCGGTTTTTAAATCCGATTTCTTTATTTCCGGGAGCGAGGCGTCTTTTACGAGGGATGGATAGTTGGCCTTTAGATATTCTATTTCTGAATCCGCCAAATCGCGGTAGTATACGGATATTCGTTTCCCGTCTGAATCCTTCAGCACCAGCGAAAGCTTTGTTGCCTTGAATATTTCACCTTCCAGCGGCTTGCCGCCGCCCTTCAATTCCCATGTGCGCGCGTGCAAAAACTGAAAGGAAAGCATAAGGGCTATTATTGCAATCAGTCTCATTTCGGATGCAGGATGCGTTGTGGAATGAAGATAGGTTTAATCTGAGGGGGGATTTTTGCGGGGAGCTTGGCAGCTGCTTTGCCATCCGCCGCGGCGCTATTTAGTCTTGCCGAAAGTTTTCTTTTCTATTCCCAAGCGAGATTCTATGTCTTTTACCCTGTCGTAAAGTTCCGGAAGGTGCCCGATAAATATTTCAATTTTATGCGCGCGCATATATGGGCGAGGAGGAGTGCCGCGCATATATGATTTTGGGGGTATGTCTCCATTTATGCCGCTTTGGCCGCCAATCATTGCGCCGTCTCCGATTTTAAGGTGTCCGGCAACTCCCGTTTGACCGCCCAGAACAACGTAATTGCCTATGTGCGTGCTGCCGGAAATTCCGACTTGCGAAACTAGTAGCGCGCATTTGCCTATTTCAACGTTGTGGGCGACTTGCACAAGGTTGTCTATTTTAGTTCCCGCGCCGACTAGAGTTTTGTCGAAGCGGGCCCTGTCTATCGTCGTATTTGCGCCTACTTCAACGTCGTCTTCAAGCACGACTTTCCCCACTTGCGGCACCTTGACGTGTTGCCCGTTTACTGGCACATATCCGTATCCGTCGGAACCTATGACGCAGCCCGGCTGGAGTTTAACGCGTTTGCCAAGCTCGCAGTAGTCCATAATTACGGCATTGGGCATGATAAAGGAATTTTCGCCGATTTTTGCGAATCTGCCGACGTAATTGTTGCCTTGAAGAACGACCCCGTCGCCTATTTCGGCGCCTTCGCAAACTATCACGTTGGGTCCTATTGCGACTCCTTTCCCTATTTTTGCAGTTGCGTCCACCGAGGCTGTTGGGTGAACCGACGGCTTCGGCGCGGGCCAGAGCTGCTTTTCTATGATTGCACAGAGCTTTGCCAATTCTATAGAAGGGTCGTCGACGCGCACAATCGTTGCGCCCTGTGGGACTTCGCCCTTGTATGTGCGCGGCAGCAATATTGCACTGGCCTTTGTTTGGGGAACTTGGGAGGAATATTTTTTGTTGCCGAGAAACGATAGGTCTCCCGGTTTTGCCTTTTCAAGGCTGGATATTGCGGAGAGCTCCACGGAGGCGTCTCCCTGAATTTCGGGGTTGTCAAAGAGTTTTACAATTTCTGATAGCGGATATGTTGTCATATTTTAGCGTTTCTTTGAGTTGTTGTATTCGACTCTCGTATGGAGCATGTTGAGCATTGTAAACACAAAGCTTTTTTTGATTTTTGAAAGCTGCTTGACCGTTATTGGACAGTCGTCGAGCTGGTTGTCGTTCATCTTGGTCTTGACTATGAAATCGACCAAGTCTTCGACGCCGTGTTGGGTTATTTTCTTTAGCGACCTCGACGCGGCTTCGCACGAATCGGCAAGCATTATTATGGCGTTTTCTACCGTTTTAGGCTTCACGCCTTCATGGCGGTAGGTACTTTCCTCTATGCCGGCGTCGCGCAGAGCCTGCATTGGGTCGGCGCAGCCCTCTTTGTTCTCTGCAAGATTCATTGCCTTGTTATAGAAATAGGAAATTATAGAAGTTCCGTGATGCTGGTTTATGGCATCTATTACCTGTTTGGGCATTTTGGCAATCTTTGCGAGCTCTACGCCCTCTTTTATGTGGTTTTTTATTATGAGAGCGCTCATTGAAGGGTTCTGTTCGTCGTGCAGATTTTTTCCGCCGCCTTGGTTTTCGGAGAAAAATTCCGGCTTTACTATTTTCCCAATATCGTGGTACAGCGCGCCGATTCTGCATACCATGGCGTTGGCATTGACTTGGGCCGCCGCCTGTTCGGCGAGATACGACACCATTACGCTGTGATGGTAAGTTCCGGGAGCCTCTATCTGAAGGCGCCTCAAAAGGGGATTGTTAAAATCGGTATATTCTATTAGGGCTATGTTTGAATAGCATTGGAATATTCTCTCTATAATGGGAAGAACTGCTGTTGCCAGCACTCCGGTCATGGAACCTGCAAGCACCGCGAGAATTGCCTGCCTCCAGATTAGGGACGCGTCCGTGCCCGCCACAAATCCGAATATGCATGAGAATGTAGCGACAAAAAGTCCGTAAATTGCGCCGCCGAAAATTACGCGCGAACGGCTTGTGGCTCCGTCGCAGAAGTAAATCGCCACAAGCGCCGACGCCAAGAACAATATGAAGAACACTATAGACTCGCCTATCATCATTGTCGTAAGCGCCGCGATTAATATCGCCATAACGAAGCCCGTATACGGCCCGAAAAGCAAAACCATTATTATGGGGCCGAGCATTATAGGCGTTCCGTAAACCAATATTTGCAGGAAAGTAGTGTTCGTATCGAAATACTCGGCGTTGCTAAGGTGGATTATAAACCGTTCCGCCGCTAGGTTCAGTATTAGCAGCGTTGAAAAAACCAGCACTGTTCGCGGCTGCCTATTTTTTTGGGTCTTACTGATTGTTATGAACAGCGCCGCCGACATCACAAGCAGCAGGCATGCTATGAATTCTATATAGCGCGACGAGTGCGCGTAAGCCTCGCCTTCGCCGCGCTGGGCTAATTCGCGCTTATAGGCTTTATAGCGTTCCATGGCAATCGGCGATGTCGAAGATGCGGAATCCACGAGGGTTTCTCCCGCCCTTACTTTTACGGTTACGGGTTGGACTTCGGCCCTTGCTTCGTCCCTGCGCTTTTTCGTCTTTTCGGCGTCGAACTCGATATTGGGCCTTAAGTCTTGGTTTAATATCCGGTAGATGGCGTATCCCAAGTTGTCGTTCAATCCGAGCGTCTTTATGCGGTCCAGCAGTTCCTTGCGGGCGTGGGTTTCGCTTAGTGCGCGGTAGGATTTTGTCCCGGATATTTCAGCTGCCTGCAAATCGTTTTTCTTTGAGAAAATGGCGTCTCCGTCGGCGTATATTCCATCTCCTAGAATATTCCGTTCATGGAAGGCGGCGTATTTGAACGTATTTTCGCGGTTTTCCCGGGTGGTGTTTTCGTAAATTGTGCGGATGTCGTCGGGGCTTATTCCGTGCAGGGAGAATTTTTTCAAATTGTTTGAAAGCCCCTCAAAAAATTGGGAATCTTTTTTGCCTTCGGGAGGAAGGGAGTCGTAGATTGGCTGGTTTTCGTTCAAAAACGCCACGAACTTCATCCAGTTGTCGGCGGCTGCGTTTGATACTTTTGGATTGATTTTATAAAGAGGGGGAATGCGCGCGGCGCTTAGTTCGCGCTTTTCTCTGGTCTGGATATCGCTTACATACGTGAATTCAAAAGGGGAGATAATATGGATTTGCGCGATTTTGTTTTTTGACAGCATCGGAGTGGGGGGCTGCCTGTTGACAAAGCAAATTGCGTAAATCACCGTTGCCAAAACGAAAACGGCGCACACTATTGCGGCAAGACGGTATTTCCCGAAAGAGCGCCTGCTTACGGCAGAACTTTCCATCTTGCGCCGCGCGCGTTCCAGTCTGTAATTCTTTATATCTTTAAACATTGCTCTTTAGGCTGTTTTCGTATGAATTGACTATTTTTGTAACAAGCGGATGCCTGACGACATCTCCGGCGTCGAAATAAAACAGTTTGATTCCGTCTATGTCTCCCAGGATTTCCAATGCGCCCTTCAAGCCCGATTTCTTATGGCGGGGAAGGTCTATTTGGGTTATGTCGCCGGTTATTATCATCCGCGAATTTTCGCCCAGCCGCGTAAGGAACATCATCATTTGTTCCATTGTGGTGTTTTGGGCTTCGTCCAAAATTATAAAAGCGTTGGAAAGCGTCCTTCCGCGCATGTAGGCAAGGGGGGCGATTTCTATAATATCGCGCTCCATCAGCTTGTTGGTCTCCTCGGCTCCGATCATATCGAACATTGCGTCGTACAACGGGCGCAGGTAGGGCAGAAGTTTCTCTTGAAGGTCGCCGGGCAAAAATCCCAGCGCCTCTCCGGCTTCAACAGCAGGGCGCGTTAGAATGACTTTTTCGACCCGCTTGTCTTGCAGCGCTTTTAAGGCGGCCGCCACCGCCAGATACGTCTTGCCGGTCCCGGCGGGGCCTATTCCGAAAACTATGTCGTTTTTAGCTATAAACTTTAAGTATTTCTTCTGGTTGATGTTTTTTGGCACAATGCTCTTGCGCTTCAAATTCATCACTATCGGGTTGTCGAAAACTTGGACGATTTCGTCCAGCCTGCCGGAGCTAGCCCTTGCGAGCATATTGCGGAAGTCGCCGTTGCTTATGCGCATTCCCTGCCTGCGTGCGCCTCCCATGGTCTCGAAAAATTTGGCGGCAAGCTCTACTTTGGATTCGTCGCCTTCAAATTTTATCCATCCGTCGCGGGCGACGATTTTTACCCCGAACTTTTCTTCCGCTAGTTCGAGGTTTTCGTGTCTGTTGCCGTAGGTTTCCGATACTTGTTGGGCTGTGTCGAAAGTTAGGGTTTTTTCCATCTCTGATTTGCTGAAATTCTAGTTTGGAACTCGTATAATTGCGTCAATCTACATATTTAACGAGTCTTTCCCAAAGCGTGTCCAGAGCCTGCGGAAGCACGCGGGTGTCAGATATTACAGGCATGAAGTTTGTGTCTCCGTCCCAGCGCGGGACGATGTGGCAGTGCAGATGTTGGGGGATTCCGGCGCCGGCCTTTGCGCCGATATTGAATCCGATATTGAAGGCGTCGGGTTTTATAGCGTTGCGCAGGATTTTTTCTCCCTTGATTATTGCGTCGAAGAACTCGCGTTTTTCGTCTTCTTCAAGCAGGGAGATGTCTCCCACTTCGCGCAGCGGCAGAACTAGAAGATGTCCGCAGTTGTACGGAAATTTGTTCATAACTATAAAGGAGTATTTGCCGCGCCAGAGAATATGGTATTTTTTGAAGTCGTCCGACTTCCCCATCTCAACAAACGGATTGCCTCCTTTTTTGCCGGAATCGTCGCGCGGTTTGGGCGCTTCGATATACGGCATTCTCCAATATGAATGCAATCTATCCATCTGGAGTATAATCGAAATGAATTTGCGCAAATTGTCAACACTCTTGCTTGTTTGGTTCTTTTTAGATTTGTGTTGATTTTTTAGGTTTAGACTGTAAATTGTGCGTGATGTTTAGTAATCTAGTCTTACTTTTGTATTATCGAGGGAGAAATCTATGGAAAAACTGTTAAATAGACTGTGTGTTGCCTTTGTTGTCGGGATTTTTTTCGCGTGCTTTGCCGCTGCAGCCCCGCGCGATTTCAACCCAAAGCTTTATGGGAAAGTCTGGAAGGGGCAATGGGTAGACGGAGGGGAATTTGAAGGCTACCAAGTCTTGCATTTCAGGCGGGTATTCGATTTGAAGGAAGTTCCCGCGCAGTTTAAAATAAATGTGTCCGCGGACAATCGTTACAGGCTTTTTGTCAATGGAAAGTCGGTTTCGACAGGCCCTGCCAGGGGAGACCTTCAGCATTGGTTTTTCGATACCGTCGATATTGCTCCGTTCCTTAAAAAAGGGAAAAACGTTATTGCCGCCCTTGTGTGGGATATGGGAAACGACGCTCCAAACGCCCAGTTTTCGCATCGGACAGGCTTTATTTTGGACGGCGCCACGCAAGCGGAAGAGTTTGTAGCCACGCCAAAAAATTGGAAAGTCAAGCGTTCAGCAGCCTATTCAACCCCGAAGTCAGGCGGTTTTAGAGGGGCTGTCGGCGGATACAGCTTTACGGGCGGATCAGATATGGTCGACGGCGCAAAGTACGATTGGGGCTGGAATCTTTGCGATTACGACGATTCCGGTTGGGGTGCCCCGCGCGCAATTACGTCCGGCAAATCTTCTTCGGGGCCGTGGGGCGAAATAGACTGGGTGCTTACTCCGCGCGAGATTCCTCCGCTGGAAGAAAAGATTCAGCGGCTTGAGAGCATCCGAAAAATTTCGGGCATCAAGAAAGTTCCTGATTTCTTCAAGGGCGGACGCGATTTCGTAGTTCCCCCAAATTCCTCTTGCCGCGTTCTATTGGACAACGGAGTTCTTACTAACGCATATCCGCATTTGATTTTGGACGGCGGAAAAGGAGCGGAAATAAAGGTCTCTTACGGCGAGGCTTTGTTTGATGAAAAAGGGGCAAAGGGCAACCGCGGCGAAGTGGACGGCAGGGATTTTGAAAAGAAAGCTGTCTTCGACGTATTTAAACCCGACGGAGGCAAGTCGCGCGAGTTCTCAACTCTTTGGTTTAGAACGTATAGATACGTGGGGCTCGATATTCGCACTGCTGGCGAACCTCTTGTAATTAAGGATTTTTACGGCGTATTTACAGGGTATCCGTTTGCGGAAAACGGCTCGTTTGATTCGAGCGACAAAACCATAAAAGACATATGGGATGTTGGTTGGCGGACGGCGCGCCTGTGCGCGGTGGAAACGTATTTCGACTGCCCGTATTACGAGCAGCTTCAGTATGTGGGCGACACCCGCATACAATCGCTCATATCGCTCTATGTCTCCGGAGACGACAGGCTTATGCGCCAGGCTATTTCCGCTTTCGATTCTTCGCGCGAATTTAACGGTTTGACAAAATCGCGCTATCCGTCAAGGACTCCGCAATATATTCCTCCGTTTTCACTCTATTGGGTTAGCATGGTGAACGACTACGCCATGCACCGCGGCGACGAGGATTTTGTGCGTTCTAAGCTGGGGGGCGTGAGAACTGTATTGGCTTGGTATTTGGGGCAAATCGATCCTGACAAGGGCGTGTTGCGCGCGCGTGTTCCGTATTGGAATTTTGTGGATTGGTCCAAAGGCTGGTGGAGCGGATATGCGCCCGAGGGCGAAAACGATTCGCCGACGGTCAATTCCTTGCATTTGGCGTACACTTTGCGCCAAGCGTCTGAGCTTATGAGGCGCTTTGGCTGCGACGCCGACGCCGACGCGTACCGCGCCGAATACGAAAAGCTGATAAAGGCGGTAAGGAAACTTGCTTGGGACGACAACCGAAAGATGTTTGCCGACTACGCCGGAGCTAAAACTTTCAGCCAGCATCCTAATATAATGGCGATTCTTGCCGACGCGATTCCTGCAGCGGAGCAGAAGGCTCTTTTTGAGAAAATAATATCCGATAAATCTCTAACCCAATGCACTTTTTACTATCGCTTCTATTTGACCGAAGCTATGTTAAAAGTTGGATGCGCCGACATGTATGTATCCGAACTAAAACCGTGGCGCGACATGCTTGGCATAGGGCTTTCAACCTTTGCCGAAAATCCGGAGCCTACGCGTTCGGATTGCCATGCGTGGAGTTCCAGCCCCAACTATCATTTGCTTTCTTTGGTTTGCGGCGTGCGCCCGGCTTCCTACGGTTTTAAAAGCGTGAGGATAGAGCCGCATTTGTGCGGTTTGGAATACGTAAAGGGCGTTATTCCGCATCCGCGCGGAAACATTTCGGTGGATTTAAAGCGCGCAGGGGAAAACTCCGTTGAGGGGATTGTAGTGCTGCCTGAAGGGCTTGGCGGGGAATTTGTTTGGAATGGTAAAACCTTAAAGCTTTCTTCGGGGAAAAACGCTATAAAATAGATATAAGTTTTCCTAGAGAAAGTTTTCTACTATCATTAGGCATTCTTGTGCCAGGGCAGATGGCACAGTTTTTACGGGCGGAGTTCAGCAGAGGGCTTCGCCCGTTTTTTTGTTAAAACCAGAAGATCTCCCCTTTCGGGCGACAGGACAAAGCGGCAGTTTTTTTGTGCAATCAAACGTTCGGAGTGGATTTAAAAAAACATAAATACTTTTATTTAAGCGCGTTGGAAAATTTTATTTCAAGAAAATGCGCGGTCAAGAAATCGAAAATATAAACGGAGTACTGGAGCATCAATATATGCTGAGTGTTTTTACACCGGACAATATATTGGCAACTGCGGGTCGATTGTCTTGTTTTAGGCTGTGGAGATAGCTGCGGGAAGATATTGCTATATTGCCCGTTCTAAGTTGTTGCAGATGCGTGCGGCGGATTTGAGGCAAAGCAGTGTTTTATATCTTGCCGCAGGCTTGCGCTCTGCAGAGTTTTTATTTGTGGATTATTCGCGTAAGAGTGCTGCGTGTATGCGCAGCGCATAGCGGCAGCAAAAGTCGGCGGAAGTTTTTGTGCCCTGGCTAGAGCTCGGGAAAGTAAATTATTTTTTTGCCGCCTATATCGAATATTTTGCAAGGAGCATTGTAAGTTTTGCCCAAGAGAGTTTCGGTCAGCGATTTTTCTGGAGTGTCGAATGACAGAATTTTTGAATCTTTTAAAAGGGCGATTTTTGTGGCGTATGCCGCTGCCAGATTAGGATCGTGCAAAATGGATATTACCGCCGCGCCGCGTTCGCACAAATCCTTTGCCGCGCGCATTGCCGCATGCGCGTGGGCGGGGTCGAGACTGGCGGAAGGCTCGTCCAGCATTAAAATTTTTCCGCGCGGATTTTTGCCTATTTGGCAAAGCGCGCGCGCAAGCTGAATCCTTTGCTTTTCGCCTCCAGAAAGTTGCGTATATAGGCGGTTTTCCGCTCCGCACATACCTACGCGCTTTAGGCAATCCTCGGCAAGGGAGATGTCTTCGGGGGAATTTTGTGGGAACATATTGTGGGCGTATCTTCCCAATAGAACTGTTTCAAGAGCAGTGTAGTCGAAATCCAGCGCAGATTCCTGCTCCAAAACAGCCCTGAATTTTGCAAGATTGCGGGGCGCCGTTTTTGCGACATCTAGCCCGTTTATCTCCACTATTCCGGATTTCGCTCGCAACGCGCCGCTTGCTATCCTTAAAAGAGTGCTCTTGCCAGCGCCGTTGGCCCCCAATACGGCTATAAATTCCCCGTCGCTTGCAGATATTGAAACGTCTTCCAGTATCTTGCGCGAACCATAGGCAAATATTATGTTTTTTAGGCTAATCATCGCGCAAACTTCTCTTGCCTTTCAAAAGTGTTATGAATACCGGGGCGCCTATTAAAGCGGTTACCACTCCTATGGGAATAGGATCGTCCGGAGAGGCGATTCTGGTTGCTATGTCGGCTATTGTCATCAAAGCGGCTCCGCCAACCGCGCTCAACGGCAGCAATATGCGGTTGTCCGGCGTTGAAACCATCCTCATGATGTGAGGCACTATTAATCCCACAAAGCCTATCGTTCCGCAAACGGCGACACATGCGGCAGTCGTTACGGACGCCGCTATCGTTGTTGCTATCCAAATCTTGGTTGTATTTATTCCCGTATGGTAGGCTTGTTCGCGCCCGAGCAGCATTACGTTCAATGCGCCTGCGCAAGCCAGAAGAACCGTCCAGCTGGGAATGCAGAGCAGTGCGGTGGAAATGACGTCCGTCCAATCGCAGCGGTCTAGAGAGCCAAGAGTCCAGAATACGAACCCCTTTAGTCCGGCGTCGCGAACCGAATACATGCAATATCCCACTATCGCGCCGCAAAATGCGTTTATCGCAATTCCTGCAAGCAGCGTTGATAAAGCCGACATTTTGCCGTTAGAGCGCCCCAGCATGCATACTGCCGCAGCCGCCGCAAGCCCGCATGCTATCGCGCCCGCCTGCAGTGCAAACGCCGACATGGAAAATATTGAAATTGCCAAAACCGCCCCGAGAGCCGCACCCGCCGATACGCCCGTAATTGACGGGTCCGCCAGCGGATTCCTAAATAGGCTCTGCATTCCAGCTCCCGCCAAAGCCAGGCTTGCGCCGGCCAGCATTCCCATTATTACGCGAGGGAAACGCAGTTGCTCGATTATAAGTATTTCGGTAGGATTTAGCGGGCGCAGTAATATGTAGTCAAGCAATTGGGAAAATCCCACGGAACCGCTTCCCAAAGAAAGCGAAACGGCCGCCAGAATCAAAAGCAATGCAATCCCAACGGCCAATAGATATTGGGGCAATTTCCTATTTTTGTATAGGCCGCCCGAAGACATAAAGCTACTAACGGTGTTTCGGCCCAAAGCTGCGTTTGGGAATCGTCTTGGGAACTTCCGTATTTTTTAGCCTGTAGACAATGCGGGCTTTTTCCAAGTCCTGTGGAGTCATTTCCATTTTGACCCTGTCTCCGACTGTCAACTTAATAAAGTTTTTGCGCAATTTGCCCGATATATGGGCGAGCACTTGGTGCCCATTGGCAATTTCCACCCTGAACATGGTTCCGGGCAGCACCGAGACAACTTTTCCTTCTATTTCGACTACGGTTTCTGACATTTATTTGTTTTTTTTATTTTTGATTTTTGCAACTGTTTATGTTGTAATTGCAAATAATAATTGATTCAAAATGGTTTTTGAAAATGTGCTTGTCAACCATTTTGATTATATTTAACGCAAGTTTTGATGCGTTGAAAAATTTTTTCCGCCGCCGCGGGGAATAGCAATGGAAAATAAAAAGCAAGAATATCCGCAAAAGACCGTACCGGAGTGCCCGTTTCTTCCGCTGCGGCCGTCATATATGGTGCGCGACGACGAATTTTTTATGAAATTGGCGTACAACCAGGCTTTAAAGGCTTGGAATATGGGAGAGGTTCCTGTGGGGGCTGTAATAGAGTTTGGCGGCGAAGTTATTGCGCAGGCGCACAATATGGTCGAATCTATGCGCGATCCGACTGCGCATGCGGAGATTCTTGCCATGACCCAAGCTGCCCGCAAGCTGGAGGATTGGCGCTTGAACGGAACGACTCTTTACGTTACCAAGGAGCCATGCCCTATGTGTTCTGGCGCATGCGTTATGGGCAGGGTGTCGAGAGTCGTATTTTCCATCCCCGACCCCAAAATGGGCTTTTTGGGCGGAGTTTTAAAGTTTCACGATATCCCGACTTTAAACCACTCGATACAAGTAGAATCGGGCGTCCTCTTCGACGAGTGTTCAAAACTGCTGAAAACATTTTTTGCTTTGAAACGCGCAAAACCCTAGGCTAATGCTCGGCAAAGCATCGCTTTGTTTGCAAAAGCCCGCGAAAAAAATTTTTTTCAAAAAGTTTGTCTTGCGGTATGGTTTTTTGCAGCGCAAAAAAACGCATTGTTCACAGTTGCCGAAAATGTGCGCAACAAAATACGACTTGTCTAGTCCCTGGAAATGCGCGCAACAAAACATCTGACTTGTCTAGTTGCCGAAAAATAAGCGCAAGTAGCGCAAGCCTTTTTTTCTTCTATTTGTTTGTCTGAAGCGACAGCTTTTTTATTTTAGCAAGCTTAACCTTGTCGATAGCAGAAGTTACAAAGTGAAGCGGCGTCTGTTCGTCCGCCAAAAGCACAAGGGAAGAATCCTCCGATTTTGCAATATCGCTCAATTTTTGCGATAAAGCATCTTCGCCTATTTCCTCCGTATTAAAGAAAAGCTTGCCGTCTTTTGTTATTGCCAGAGTGTTGGGTTTGCGCTCGGCGGCTGATTCGGAGCTTTGCATTGTCGGCGGAGTGATGTCGACCGCGTAGATGTCTTTAAATTGCATCGTCAAAAGGAAAAAGAATATGAGCGCGGTAAACACGTCGACAAGGGGGACTATGTTGACTTCTCCTTTGCGTCTGTGCTTGTTGCGCGATATATCCATATCTTTTTAGCGCGCGTCTTGCCGGCGCGCGTCTATAAGGCGCTCAACGCATATATTTATGCGGGCGCAAAGCTTGTCGAGCTTGCGGTTCAAATATGAGTTGCCTACGATTGTTGGAATTGCGATTGAAAGCCCTATGATTGTCGTCGAAAGCGCCAATCCAACCCCTTTTGATATCGTTTCGGGGCTTGGAATAGAGTCGTCTGTGGCAAAAACAGTAACGAGTCCGGCGACGGTTCCAAGAAGCCCGAGCAGCGGAGCTGCCGATATAATTATGTCCAGCATAAACATTCCTCTTTCAAGGCGCGTCATTTCAAGCTGGGCAAACGCTTTCAACGCTTCGGCGTCGGGAGATGAATTCTTGTAGAAATACAATATCCTTCCTATGCTGCTTGACAGGTCGTTGGAAGATTCGGGAATCTTTCCGGAGATGAGCGTGTCGGCGATTTCCCGCGGGACAACTTTGGAATCCCTAAGGCTTATGAGACGCTCTATTATTATAAAAAGAGCGACAAATGAACACAATCCCAGCGGGTATATAAAAACTCCCGCGCCTTCCAAAATGAAATTCATCGGTTATTTAAAGTATGGAAGTTTTTGAGCGGTTTCGGCGGTTTGTTTTTCCGCGTCGAGAAGTTCTGCTATCGGATCCCAAGTCCCCGAAACAAGCGCGGCGCGCGCGTTTTCGGGCATTGAACACGTGCAGGTAAAGTTGCCGCAGGATACCGTCATGTTTTCCAAATTTACATCTACGGGTTCTTCGGGTTTTTCTTCTATTATTTTAGCGATTTGTGCGATGTCCGAGCCTTTGGCGCAAACGCAGGGAATTCCAAGCGTTGTGGAATTTCCGAAGAATATTTCTGCGAAGCTTTCGGCAACTATCGCGCGAAACCCGTAGTGCCAAAGCGATTGTGGCGCGTGCTCGCGCGAGGAACCGCATCCGAAGTTAGCGCCGGAAAGCAGAATTTTTGCGTTTTGTTTGCGCGGGTCGGTCAGCGGATGGATTTTGTCGGAACCGTCGGCATTTTTGCGTTCGTCGTAAAACGCATATTTGCCGAGGCCTTCAAAGGTAACGCAAACCATAAAACGGGCGGGAATGATTCTGTCCGTATCGATATCGTTTCCGGGTAGGAATACTCCCTTGCCGGACACATCTGTAATTCTTTCAAGTGCCATAATATTAAACGACATTAGAACGATTTTTTATTTATCTACAACACAAAAATTGACTTGAATTTAATGCGTTATTGCCGAGAAAAATATTGACTTGCACTTGCAAAAGTACGAATTTCCACCCATACATTGGATGAATTAACGATTTCAGGATTTTTACAATAAGGAAAAACTATGAAGAAAATATTATCGATATTGTCATTGGCATCAATATTGGCGTTAGTCGGCTGCAACTCGTCGTCGCATCAAGAATCACCCGAACAGCTCTCCATTCAAGCGGTATACTCAATAGACAGCAAGATAACATCGTCCTCAAAATCCGCATCGGAGGTGGTAACAAAAATGCAGTCAGTCAGGTTGGCTGGTTGCCCCGTGGATTTTACAAACGCGTACAAGGATTATATCCGCGCGTGGGACAAATTGGTTGTGCTGGAAAAGAAAATGTACGGGCAGAATATGAAGAAGGCGTCTTCCGACATATCTTCGTACATATCCGATTTCAATTCCGCGAGCGCCGTGGTTGCCTTAAAGAAGGAATGGCCGGCTTTCGCATCCGAAATAGACTCCATAACCGAAGGTATCACTAAAGCATACGCCAACTGCATTTCAGTCGGCGCGCGCTACAACGCCGTTGTAAAGAAGGATCTCTTTTAATAGTTTAGCTAATTTGGCGACTTTGGATCCTCCCGCGCAACGGGAGGATTTTTTTTAATGGCGCTATACAATGAAACGTATCATCAATGTAGACATAAAAGAAGCTAGAAGGCGTTTTCCTCTGAAATCACTGGGCGTTCTTATTCCGAAGAATCCGCTCGCGCTGGTAAATATATTTTCTTCGCTAAAAAACAGGAATTTCGCCATATATTTTTGCGGCATGTCGGTTACGCTCGTGGGGGCGTGGATTCAGCAGGTTGCGATGGGCTGGCTTGTGTTCAACCTCACAAATTCAGTTTTTTTGCTGTCGGTTGCTGTTTTCCTCTCGCAGATTCCGTCTCTATTGTTCACGCCGTTTGCCGGGGTTGTTTGCGACCGTTTCAACCGCAGGACAATACTTATGGTAACGCAGACTCTAATGATGCTGCAGAGCGCGGTATTGGGCTTTTTAACGATTGAAGGTTTGATAAACATGCCCATAATATTTGCTTTGTGCTTTTTTGTGGGGACCGTGATAAGTTTCGACGCTCCGGCGCGGCAGTCGTTTTACGCAAAATTGGTTCCGCCCAAAGATTTGAGCAACGCCATTGCTTTGAACTCGACAGCTATGAACGGTTCGCGTTTCATAGGGCCCGCGATAGGGGGAATCATGATTTCTTCATTCGGGGAGGGAGTATGTTTTTTGGTAAACGCGGCGTCTTACGGGGCTATTTTATTGTCGCTTGCAATGATAAGGTTAAAACCGGAAAACATCCAAAAACACTCCGGAGCGATTCGCGATATTGTCGAGGGATATTCCTACATATATTCTTTTAAACCGATTCGGGCTCTTATCATGCTGCTTATGGTATTCAGCTTTTTTGCAATGCCGTTTTCTCTATTATTGCCGGCGTTTACAAAAGGCACGCTCGGGGGCGGAAGCGAAGCTTTGGGAAATATGATGAGCTGCGTGGGTTGCGGCGCTTTGGGGGCGGCCCTGTATCTTGCCGCGCGCAAAAGTGTCCTTGGAATGGGCAGGGTCATAGTTCTCTCTTGCATGCTCGCGGGGATAGGTTTGATTTTGATGTCCATGGTTGACAGCTTAAAATTGGCCTATGTCTTGGCAGTTCCCGTGGGATTCGGAATGATAGCGGTTGCCGCGGGATGCAACACTATGCTTCAAAGCCTCGTGGACGAGGAAAAGCGCGGCAGGGTTATGAGCGTTTTTACTATGTCGTTCTTCGGATTTCCGCCTTTGGGAAGCATTGCGCAGGGATATGTGTCTCACTGGATAGGGCTGTCTGCGGTAACGGCCGTTTGCGGGGTGGTCTGCGTTTTGGCGGCGGTGGCGTTTGAATTGTACCGCCCGATAATAAGGACCCAAGCAAGGGAAATATACGCCCAGAAAGGCTTGATAATTCCGGAAATTGCAAGGGGGCTTCAAAGCTCCACTATTGCTAAAGAATAGTTTCTAATTGCTATATCCATATATTGCCTGCCTTTCAATTGCAAATAAACATGGGCTATTTTATGTTTTTGGAAGCGATTGATTTTCTTGACTACCTCTAAGGGGAGGTTAAGGTTTTATATGGAAGATGGGAATGTCCGCCGAAATATTTTCGGCAAAGAGGGGGCTCATTATGCGATTTTTTTTGAATTTTATAAAGTCGACAATCCGCATGGCGGTCGGTGCGTGCATACTGCTTGTTTCTGCCGCAATTCCCGTGTACTTTATAAGTGTGGACAAAGTCGCGGTCGTTGCTGCGGGAAACGGGACGGCTACTCCGGAAGATGTCGCCCGCATTTATTTGGACAACGCAAAGCTTACCACCGCAATATTGATATCCGATTGCGCGGGACTTAAATCCGATGTCGGGAATCAGGCCAGGGCTCTTTTTGAAAAGCATCCTAATTGGATTCCGGCCGGCGGAGACGAGCCTTTTTTTGAGGCTTTTTATTCCACAATATCCTCGCGCCCTGCTGCAAGTGAACCTTTTTACAATATTCTGGCGCTTTCAGACAACCGTAAAAAATTATTGGAATTTTTGAACCAGACACAGACGGGGCTGGTGCGCAAATTTGTAGAGTTGCGTTCTCTTAATTCCACTTTGCTTCCGCCGGTTTTTACTTCCGCGGGGGCTCCGCTGGAGGCTGCGCTGCTTACTTCGGCGCTTTTGGCGCAAACGGGGGATTTCAATCCCAGTTTTCAAAAAGACCTTTCCATAACTTTGGAGAAAATGAAGGGAGACAGCGCCAAGAAAGACGAGTTTGAAAGATACTGTTTGGCATTGCTGGTTTTTGAAAAAGACATGGATTGGACGCAAATTCGCTCCCTTATTCCTCATTATAATTCGCTTGTTCAGATATACGACTTTGCAAAAGTTTACAACGCAGCTCCGGACGTGGAAAGCAAGAAAATTCTGCTGGCGTCCCTCATGGTTTGCGGCGACACCGACGCTTGCCGCAATTATCTGCTGAATGCCGATATCGACAGATGGGCGGATTTAAAATTCGCCTTTTTAAACGGCGAAGGTTCTTTAAAGTTCCTTTTGGACCAGGGCAAGCCAATATACAAGGATTCTTGGCTGGTAAAGCGTTTGTCTGAAATTTGCGATCCTTTGCGCATAAAATTGGGGCCGTTTGCGGCTTCAAATCCGGTTTGGGCGTTAATCTTAAAAGTAGTTCTCAGCGTATTGGGCGGATATTTTTTCATACGCGGGTTTTTAAGGATTTTTTCCTCCCGCCGCGACACTCCGTCATGGCATTCTCCTCTGGCGCTTTTAAGGGGATTTATCGAGGCCGTAGTGGTGGCGGCTGTTTTCCTGTCTTTTTTGGAGCCCGACACACTGAATGTAAAGATAGAAAATGGTCAGACTCCCGAATTGAGATTCGCATTTGAAAAAATAGTTAACAATATTGAAAAGGATACCATGAACTTCCAAACAGATTCCGCAACGTTGGCGGCAATAGGCATATTCCTGATTATACAGTTTTTGGTGTATGTCATCTGCGTTATCAGGCTGGCCGCCATAAAGCGCACAAAGGTGCCCGCCAAACTCAAACTGAGGCTTCTTGAAAACGAGGACAACCTTTTCGACTTGGGGCTTTACATCGGCTTGACGGGCACGGTGTTTTCACTGATTCTTTTGTCGCTTGGCATATTTAACGCCAGCCTTATGGCGGGGTATTCTTCGACGCTTTTCGGCATAATCTTTACTGCGATTGTGAAGGTTGTCCATTTGCGTTCCTATAAGCGCAAGCTTCTTATAGAGGAAGCCAAGGAAAACGGATAATATGAGCATCCATCCTACCGCGATAATTGGCGATTTCGTCAAAATAGGGGAAAATGTTTCAATAGGGCCTTATGCGGTTATTGGCGACGGCGTCGAAATTGCGGACAATACGGCAATAGAGGCGCATGCGTGCATACGGCGCGGCTCGAAAATAGGCGCAAACTGCAAAATCGGAAGTTTTGCTGTAATTGCCGGCGAGCCTCAAGACTTGCATTTTGATTCTTCCATTGAAAGTTATGTCGAGATAGGCTCCGGCACAACCGTGCGCGAAGGGGCTACGATTCATAGGGCTACAGTCCCGGGGTCCGCCACAAAAATAGGCAAGAATTGCCTGGTAATGGCGACTTCGCACATTGGGCACGATTGTGAATTGGGAGACAACTGCATATTGGCGAACTTTTCTGCTCTGGCCGGTTGGGTAAAAACTGATTCAAATTGTTTTATCAGCGGCGGCGTTATGTTGCACCAAAAAATACGGGTTGGCGAAGGTGTTATAGTTAGCGGAAATTCGGCGTTTTCCCTAGACATACCTCCTTTTGTGAACGCTTATGGAAGAAACGACATGACGGGGCTGAACATAATAGGATTGGCGCGCAGAGGCGTTTCAAGGGAGTCAATTGCGGAGTTGAAAAAGCTTTACTCTTATGTGTTTGCTACGCTTTCAGTGCGTAAAAACGCACTCGACGCCTTGGGGAAGGGAATGGCAACTACGTTAGAGGGCCTGAAATTTCTTGAGTTTTTCAAGGCTGAAAACCGGCACTACCTGCATCCAAAATCCATTGTTTAGAAAATTTCGGATTTTGCAAATTTCGGCGGAATATGGGAAAAAAGCTCGCAATTACTATCGGAGATCCGGCTGGAGTCGGGGCGGAAATAATTCGGACATGGGCGGAGAAAAATCCGGGTATTATTTCCCGCGCGGAAGTTATCGCACACGCGAGTTTTTTGGATACGCTGCCGGATTCGATAGGCAAGCGCAAAGTGGGCGACAGCGGTTATAAGGCGCGCGCCGGATTTCCTGATTCAAGCGGCGCTGTTGTGGCGTTTGAAGCTCTTGAAGCAGCCGCTGCCGGATGCGTAGAGGGCAGGTATTTTGCCGTAACAACCGCTCCGGTATCAAAGGCCGAAATGAAAAAAGTTGGGTTTAATTTTGCCGGGCAAACGGAGTTCTTTGCCGACAGATGGGGCGGGAATCCTGTTATGGCATTTGCTGGAGAACATTTTTTATTGAGCCTTGTTACTTGGCATGAGCCTTTGCGCGTTGTTCCCGACTCTATAACCGCGGAAAAAATTGCGCGCGCGGTTGAATCGGCAAGGATTATCGCTTCCCGTGCAAAGGGAATCCAATATCCGCGCATTGCCGTTTGCGCCCTGAATCCTCACGCAGGTGAAAACGGTATTTTGGGTTTAGAAGAGATTGACTCAATCAACCCCGTTTTGGATGCCTTGCGGGCGGATGAAAAATATCGCAACTTGTCTCCGGCGCTTCCTCCTGACACGGTTTTTGAAAGGGCTATTAAAGGCGAATTTGATTCGATAGTCTCAATGTACCACGACCAAGGATTGGCTCCTTTAAAAGCAATAGATTTTGATAACGCGGTAAATATTTCAATGAATTTGCCTTTTGTGCGGACAAGTCCCGACCACGGCACTGGGTTCGGCATTGCGGGCAGGGGAATTGCGTCGGCAAATAGTTTTGAATGCGCGGTTAATTTGGCTTTCAAGCTGGGAGATTCCAGCTCGGAATAGAATTCGGATTTTATCCGCTTTTTCGTTTTTGCGGAGAAGAATCGTTTCGGTGGAAAGTCCGGCAGGATTGCTTTAAAAATTTTGTGCCGCAACCGTCGGTGCAAAACTGTCGTATTTTCGGGTAATGTGGGATTTTCACAGATTTGCTTTTTGCGCAAATTGGCTACAATTACCAGATGGCGCTTTCAAATTATTAAGCCGGAGGATGTTTTTTAACAATGAAATTAATTGGATTTTGGGGCGGCTTTTAAAAATATGGGCGTTTTTTGCAATATTTGCGCATGGAAAATGCGGGCAGTAAATGTATTTTTTGCATCGCCTTTTTTGGTGGTGGGATAGTTTTTATTTGCAGCGCATACAATGAATCTTTGAGCACAGGAGCATGGGATTTTATGGGCGGGGAGCGCAGGGGCAGGGATTGTTGTTTTTTACATTTGCCCCGCCGCACTGGGACGCGTTTTAAAGCGCAAAAAAACTCCCGCATTTTTTCGCGCGGGAGTTTTTTCTATAAATCGGCGGAGTTATTTTCGCCTGCGGCAAATGCAGAACGCAAGCGAAAGCAACCCGAATATAGCGGCAAACGCGGCGGGTTCCGGTACGGCGATATATGAAAGATAAAGGCCGTCGTCTTTTATGTCAAACAAGGCTTCATACCCTTCAAAATACGTGGCTTCAAAGTCGTCTTCAGTGAAATCGGTTTTATTGGCGATATTATCCCATGCGATTATCCGTTCATCTGTCAAGTTCGATACGTCGGTACTAGAAATTTTAATCAGGAACTTGTCTCCGTCGGCAAAATTTTCGCCCTTTTGCAAGGCGCCCGTAAGCGTTATGACGTCTATATTTGAACCGTCCCAGCGCGACGTAATCGTGCCGCCGTCGTATATCAAGTTTGTGAAATTCACATTCCATGCGGACGAAACAGAGTCATTCTGCAAAGTGCCGCCTCTCATTTCAAGATCGCCATGGTTTATTGGGTGGTCGTAGCGCATCGACAGCGTGCCGTTTATCATTTCGAGCCCGCCGGTGAAGCATATTCCCTGGGTCGGCTTTTCCGGGTCTTTATTTCCCGAAGTAAAATATTGCGTTCCCGTGCCGTTCATTACAATTTTTGTGGTGCAGTTCTGCCCGTCCTGAATCCATCCTGCAAAATACTGGATGGAGTCGTTTCTCAAGAGGATAATAGCTTTGCTGGGCCCGTTGTCTATGGAGCCGTTTGAATTGTTTGAAATTACGCCGTTGCCGCTTATGCCGTTGCAAGCCAAGACTACTTCAACCGGCTCGGAGGAAAACGTATTTTTATTGGAGTCTGCGTATTTGGTAGACGCATTTATTACTCTTATTTGCGGATTATTATTTCCGTCGCCTTCAAACCTCATTACTCCTTTTATATCAATGTCGGGATTTGAATAGTCTGCGGTTCTGCCTTTTAGATTTACGTTAAAGTTTAAGCGCCCCAATTCGTACAATATTACGTCGCCGCCGATTGTAACGTTTTTGGGGCCGCCCCATCCGCCCCACTGGTTTGAAGTGGATTCGCCTATTTTTAGCTCGTACTGGCTTCCGGTTGTGTCCCCTTGAACTCCAACAATTACATTCTTGCCGATGTTCAATACCGCAGCAGAATTATTGGAGCCGTTAGACAAAAGGGATGTTGTGGCCTTCACAAGGGAGGTGAAGTTGCCGTTAATGGTCATTGTGCCGTCGACTCTTATCTGGTGCCCGGTATAGTTGCTTGTAACTGTGTAATCGTTACAAGTAAACCCGCTTGTTGTATGTATTGATACAACCTTGTCCCCGGATAGGTAGTCGTTGTCAAATACGACATTGGTACTTGCGCTTGGAAATGTTCCGCCGCTCCAGTTGTCTGCAACTGAGCTTAATGCCCAGCCGCTGCTGCCTTCTCTGGTGTTGCCCGTCCAATTTACTGTTTGGTATTCGTCTTGCGCGAATATCGGCAATACTGTCAAGAAAATCGAGGCAAACAAAGCTAATTTGGATTTCATAGTCTGCAAAATGGTTTTACTATTTTATGATTAACTAATAATAAAAATGGCAATTTTGTAAAGTTTTTATTTCAGTTTTACGTTTGAAAAATCAGACGTAGAAGAACTTAAGGGGATATTTTTAGGATAGGGCAGGATTTACATTGTTTGCGGAATCTGTTTTGCCGGCCGGCTTGGAAAAATAAAAAAATCCTCCGCCGTGCGCCGGCTGCTGGAGGATTTTTTTACCCGGTGGAAATCCGCCAAATTATTTTCGCCTGAGGCGAATGCAGAACGCAAGCGAAAGCGCCCCAAATATAGCGGCAAACGCGGCGGGTTCGGGGACGGCGATATATGAAAGATAAAGGCCGTCGTCTTTTATGTCAAACAAGGCTTCATACCCTTCAAAATACGTGGCTTCAAAGTCGTCTTCGGTGAAGTCGGTCTTGAAGGTTAGGTTGTCCCACGCTATTATAAGTTCGTCAGTCAGCGACGATACGTCGGTACCCGAAATTTTAATCAAGAACTTGTCGCTGTCGGCGAAATTTTCGCCTTTTTGCATTGCGCCGGTAAGCGTTATAACGTCGAGATTTGAGCCGTCCCAGCGCGACGTAATAGTGCCGCCGTCGTATATCAAGTTTGTGAAATTCACATTCCATGCGGTCGAGGCGGTGTCGTTTTGCAAAGTGCCGCCTTTCATTTCAAGGTCGCCATGGTTTATCGGATGGTCGTAACGCATCGAAAGGGTTCCGCTTATTATTTCAAGCCCGCCGGTAAAACATATTCCCTGGGTCGGCTTTTCCGGGTCTCTATTGGCAGAAGTGAGGTATTGCGCTCCGGTGCCGTTCATTACAATTTTTGTGGTGCAATTTTGCCCGTCCTGAATCCACCCGGAGAAAAATTGGGAGGAATCGTTTCTCAATAGGAGAATCGCCTTGCTGGGCCCATTGTCTATGGAGCCGTTTGAATTGTTGGAAATTACGCCGTTGCCGCTAATGCCGTTGCATGCCAATACCACTTCGACGGGTTCTGAGGAGAACGTCTCTTTTGTAGAATTATTGGTGTATTTGGAAGACGCATTGATAATATTCATACTTGGGTTTATGCTGCCGTTGCCTTCAAACCTAATTAAACCTTTTACGTCGATGTCCGGATTTGAATAGTCGGCGGTTCTTCCTTTTAAGTTTACATTAAAACTTACTTTACCCAATTCATACATTATAATGTCGCCGCCTATTGTAACGTTTTTGGGGCCTCCCCATCCGCCCCATTGGTTTGAGACGGCTTCGCCTATTCTCAGATCGTAGGATGTGCTGCCGGAAGAATCTCCCTTCACTCCAACAATCACATTTTGGGCGATATTCAGCACCGCGGCAGAATCGTTTGCGCCGTTGGATAGAAATGTGATTGTAGACTTTTGTTGGGTTGTGAAGTTGCCGTTTATAGTCATTGTTCCGTCCATTCTTATCTGTTGTCCGGAATAGTTGCTTGTAATGGTGTAATCGTTGCAGGTAAATCCGTTTGTTGTGTGTATTGAGGACGCCTTGTCTCCGGCGAGGTAGTCGTTGTCAAACAGAATGTTTGTATTTGCGTCGGGAACGGTTCCGCCGCTCCAATTATCTGCAACGGAACTTAATCCCCAGCCGCTGCTGCCTTCTCTGGTGTTGCCCGTCCAATATGATGTGCTTGGTTCTTACGCGGCGGCGTAAGAGCCGATCAAAACTGCCGGCAATATAAAAACTGAAAGAGATTTCATGCGCATAGGTAAAGTTTTTGCATTAGTACGTTAACAATAAAATATTTGTATAATATCTTTCTTTTTTGTAAAGAAGTTTTTGCAGGCAGACTTGAGAGAAAATGTGCTTTTTATTTTACCGGTAAATATCAGCTTAAAACCCTCCGCCAAAGCGGAGGGTTTTAAAGATTTTAGAAATTTGGTTCCGAGTTTTGGGATTTGTTCCCGCAGCCTATTTTTCTGCCGGTTCTTTTTTGGCGTCTTTGGCCTTGGCATGTTTGCGCTTTGCAAATTCAAACGATATACTGCCTTTAGGGTCCAAAACTAGCGCCGCTGAGAATTTTTTCTTTGTGCGTTTTGACACGAAATCGTCAATGACCGGGGTTTTGCCGGTGTTAATGAGGCTATTTATTTCAGCTTGCGTGATTGTGTGCGAAAGCATGTTTCTGCCGAGCCTGAACGAACATTTTTTATCGGGAGAACTTTTGCACCTGCAGACGTATGCGGATTCGGTCAAAACAAGTTCTCCGTCTTTGCATGGGCAAAGACCCATGGCGGACTTGGGGCACTTTCCCACCACTGGGGCATCGTCTATATTTTCGGGTTTGCGTTCGGGTTCGGCGCCGTCTCCGAATTGAAATTTTACGGCGTAGTTTTCGTCGAGTTTTAGGCTGGCGGAATAGGGCTTGCCCATCTTGCTCCTAAACCCGTCGAGCGGTCCTACTTTGCCTTTAGTAACAAGCTCGCGTATTTCGTCTTCGGATATTTTGCGGTTGCCTATTGTTTTATAAATGGTGAATTTTCCGTCTTTCGATTTATAGGCGCGGAATGTTTCCAGCAGCATTGAGCCGTCTATGGGGCTTGGAATGTTGCTTTCATGCGTTTCAATTTCGTGGTCGTCCAAATTGCGGGCTTTTTCCACAATGTTGGTGGTCATAGCCTCTATTCCGCTCATAAATTCGCGGCGCGTAAGTTCCTTGCGCTCTATCAGGCGGAGCTTTTGCTCCCAATCGCCTGTCATCGAGGGGCTTGTAAGCGAGTCTATTGACAGCACATTCAAGAATTTTATAAGGCTTTCGGCGCGCGCCGTCGGCAACAAATCCCTGCGGTCGCGCTCCACAAATTTGTGCGCTATCAAAGTTTCAATTATTGTGGCGCGGGTTGCCGGAGTTCCAAGCCCCTTGTCCTTCATAGCGTCGGCAAGATCTTCGTCGTCAAGCAGTTTCCCGGCTCCCTCCATTGCCGACAGCAATGTGGCCTCGGTGTATCGCGCCGGAGGCTTTGTTGATTCTTCCTTCAAGTGCGCCTCAAGCATATTTGCGTGTTCGCCCTCTTTTAGGGCGGGCAGGCTTTCCTTGTCGGACGAACCTTTATTGTAGACATCCAGCCATCCTGCGACCCTCAGCAGTTTGCCTTCGGTCTTAAAGACGTTTGAACCGACGGCCGAAATTCTTACGGTTACATCAAATTGGGCTTCCGGATAGAATGCGGCTATAAACCGGCGCGCAATCATATCGTATATTTTTCGTTCGTCGTCCGAAAGTTTTTTTCCGGATATGTCGGTTGGAATAATCGCAAAGTGGTCGCTGACTTGCTTGTTGTCGAAAATTCTCTTGCCGGCCTTTGAAACGTATCCTTCCTCGAGAGCTTTTTTTGCAAAAGGCAAGTATTCGGGCTCCATGGACTCAAGCGTGCGTTTTACCACTCCGCGGTAATCTTCCGGCAAGGAGCGGGAATCCGTTCGCGGATAGGTTATCATTTTGTGCTTTTCGTAAAGAGCCTGCGCTATCGACAATGTGCGGTTTGCGGAAAAAGAATATTTGGAGTTTGCTTCGCGCTGAAGGGTTGTGAGGTCGTACAGGCGCGGAGCAATCTGTTTTGAGAGCGTTTTTTTGTCGCTTACTTTTGCTGTGCCGATTTTACGAACATCGGTTAGAACCTTTTCGGCGTCGGCGTGCAGCCATATTCTGTCTGCCTTATCGTTCGGGTTTTTTTCGGATGCTTTAAAATTTTGGCGCTGGTAGACGCCCTCGTAGGAGCCGTCCGCCAATTGAAATTTGGCGACGATTTTCCAATACGGACGCGATTTAAAACTTTGTATTTCGTGCTCGCGTTCGACAATCATTGAAAGCGTCGGGGTTTGCACCCGGCCGACGCTTGCCAGATTTTTCCCGCGCGCGCCATACATTCTGATTGTAACCGCTCTTGTGCCGTTTATTCCCACAAGCCAGTCCGATTCGCTGCGGCAGCGCGCGGCGTCCTGCAACGACTCCATTTCCGACTGGTCTTTTAAGTTGTTGAAGGCTTCCGAAATTGCCGAAGGCGTCATTGACGACACCCAAAGCCTCTTGCGCGGGAGTTTGCACTTGGTAATTTCGTATATGTAGGTAAATATTAACTCTCCTTCGCGGCCCGCGTCGCAGGCGTTGATTACGCCGTCTAAGTCTTTGCGCGAAAGCAGCTTTTTAAGCCCGAGCAGTTTTGCTTTGGTCTTTTCAATGGGTTTTAGCTTAAATGTTTCGGGAATTACGGGCAGGTTTGAAAGCGTCCAACGGGCGTATTTTTTGTCGATGTCTGCCGGCATGTTGAGCTCTACAAGGTGTCCCAACGCTGAGGAAACAACATAAGAGTCGTTCTCGTAGTAATCTTCGACTTTTTTTGCTTTTAAAACTTTTGCTATGTCCGATGCCACCGACGGCTTTTCGGCTATAATAAGCTTTTTCATGTCTGTTTTTATTAGAAGAATTTGCCTCTTTTTTTACGCCCGCAAAACAGATGCGTTGCACGCCCGAGCATGGGCGCGCAACGCTTTGACAATTTATTCCTATTTGAGGAGTTCAGGTAGAATTGCGTCGATATTGTCGAGCAGTTCGCGCATGGTTTCAGGGGTTTCGTCCCCCATATTGGAAATGCGGAACGTCTTGCCCTTGAGCTTTCCGTACCCTCCGTCGAACACCATATTGTAGCGCTTCTTCAACTCTCCTATGAGGGTTGGCAAATCGATATTCAACGTGTTCTTGAAGCAGTTCAGGGTTATGGAACCGTACTTTTCTTCTGGGAAAAGCTCAAATCCGTGCGAATATCCCCATTCGCGAACTAGCTTGTTGTTCGCCAAATGGCGGGCATAGCGGTTTTCGACTCCCTCGGTAAAGATGTCGTCGAGCTTGCTGCGGAGAGCGTAAATCAACGATATTACCGGGGTGGACGGAGTCATGGACTTGTCCATATTCTTTTGGAATTCAAGGAAGTCGAAATAGTATCCCCTGCCTTCGACCGTTGCCGCCCTTTCGAGAGCCCTCTTGGACGTTGCCAAGAACGAGAGTCCCGGAGGAATTGCGAGAGCCTTTTGGCAGCCGGTTACCATGACGTCTATGCCAAGCTCGTCTTTTTTTATCGGCAGGGCGGAGAAGGAACTTACGGTGTCGACTATCGATATGACGTCTTCAAACTTTCTTACGACTTCCATAATTTCCTCGATATTGCTCATAGTGCCCGTCGAGGTTTCGTTGTGTATCAAAGTGATGGCGTCGTATTTTCCGGTGGAGAGCTCCTTCTCGACCGCTTTGGGATCTACCGGAGTGCCCCATTCAAAAGTCAGGGCGCTCGCCTCTTTGCCGCAGCGCTTTGAAACGTCGAACCATTTGTCGGAAAACGAACCGTTGCAGCAATTCAGAACGGCCTTCTTTGTTACGTTTCTGATTGCGCCTTCCATTATTCCCCAAGAAGAGCTTGTGCTCAAGAATACGGGGTCGTTCGTGTAGAACAACTGTTTGAGGCGCGGCATAATGTCGTCGACGAGGTTTGTGAAGTCTTTGCTTCTGTGCCCGACTATCGGCGTAGCCATCGCTTTGTAGGTCTTTTCGGAAACCGCTATCGGTCCGGGAATAAACAATTTATATGACATAGTTTTGTTGTTTGTTGGAATATTTTAGGCTGTAAAAAGGCTTTATTTGACGGCTTGCGCGGATTAGCCGATCATATTTTGCGACTTTATAATCTTAGTGTTGTTTTCCGCCAATGTGATTGTCCGCGGAAGCACGCTCTTTGCCTCCGAGGCCTCGACGGAGGCGAACGACATTATTACAAGCAAGTCGCCAACATTGCCCAAGTGGGCGGCGGCTCCGCGTATGGAGAATGTTTTGCTGCCGCGCGGGGCGGGGATGGCGTATGTTTCAAAACGTTCGCCGTTGGTGATGTTGCCCACCAATATTTTTTCGTAGCAAAGCATTCCAACTTTGTCCATGAGGTCTTCGTCTATGGCTAAAGATCCCTCGTAATCAATCCGGGCGTCGGTGGTTACGGCGCGCAGAATTTTCGATTTCAAAACTTGTACTAACATCGGATTTTTGCCTTTTAGTTTTTAGTAAAAGCCGCCAGAAATAATCTTTTTAAAAGTTTCGTCAACTCTTTTCGGAAAAATCTGTCCTCAAAGCGAAACTGTGTTGAATTTTTGCGCCGTTTTCTGTTTTTTATTGTCTCTTTCGATATGGATTGAGTGAAAATGGCAATCTTTTATTTTGAAATTTTTCTAAGAATATTAAATAAAATTTGCAAAATACAAGCCATATCCTTTGCGTCGGCACGCAATTTAAATATTATTTCCTAAGATTTGCACTTTGAAGACGGATTCAACTAAGACTGTTAATGGCAATAACTTCAGAGTTTTGGAGGTTATTGCATGGCTGTGCGCATTTGTGACATTTTCCCCCGCCATTTTGTGGCTTGCGCGCGGATTGACCCAAAGCAGCCAGCTGCGCGAGGCTATGGTTATAATGGTTTCGGCGCTTTTAGTTCTGGCGGTGGAATACGGGATAAGGCCGCATAAACCGCGTTTTTCAAAGCCTGCGGCTCTTTGGCTTGGGGGGGCGTATTTGTCTTTTTTTGTTTCGCAGTTTATTGGCGTCTGGGGGGCTTTGGCGATTTTTGCGGGACTTGCCATGGCGATCGTGGCGGCGGGACTTGCGTGCTTTGACCGCACCCGCTATGTTTACGCAGCGGGCGGGGCTTTTTACGCATTTACGCTCCTTTCGTTTGTGGTAAAGATTTTTGATTTTCCCTTGCGCGTATGGGCGGGATTTCTGGCTTCAAAAATACTATCTATCTTCAATAAGAGCGTGGTTATTTTGGCGGGCGGCGGAAATTCTCCGCAAATAGCCATGCAAGTTGACGGCAGTACATATTTGGTAGCTACGGAATGCAACGGTTTCGGAATCATATCTTCGTGTTTTATACTTTCAGTTTTAATGGCGATTTTCTTTAAAAATTTGCCTGTTTGGCGGCGCATTCTGATTCCTGTTGCGGCGGTTGCATTGGCATATTTTGCCAATTCACTGCGCATAGCTGCAATTATTGCTACTGCGCCTTTATTCGACAAGGCCCGCTACGATCTAATTCACGAGTTTTGGGGGTATCTGTTTTTTGCCTTGGCGCTGATAATTGTTTGGATGATGTTTGGGCGGAGAAATGATAGAACTTCCAATAACTTGTAAAGTAATCCGTTTCGGAGCAGAAGTTTTTGTTTTATTTATAATATATTGATTTTTATTTTATTGCACAAAATAATGGCTTGCGGCTTGTGTTGAAAAAAGTTCTTGCAATCGATTGAGGAACAGCTAGCGTTAATTGTTATGAACAAAAAAACAGCTTGTTTATTTTCAACTTTTATTGCGGCGCTTTCCGCGGTTTCCGCCGAGACCGTTTATTTTGGCGGAACTCTGATAGGCGACGGCGCAAATTCCGGCAATTCTTGGGATACGGCTTCAAATTGGCTATTGGAGGATAAATCGGAATACGGCAAAGTTCCGCAAGAGGGCGATAATATCGTAATAGACGGAAACTATATCACTTTTGATTCCTCAACTCCCCGCTTATTTGTAACATCGTCTGCGGGTTCTTTTGGCAAATTAACTCTCCAAAATTTGAATTCGGGGACTACCTCAAAGTATATTCAGCTAGCGACCCCTGCGGCAAACACCCTCACTTTTAGCGGCATAGACTTTATTAGAAACGCAAATTCCGGAAGCGCCGTCATAGGGCTCGTTACCACGGTTTCCAAGCAGGCTACGATTGTTGTAAACGGCGATGTAAACGCTGGGAGCCTCGACGATGTCGGCGTGAAGGGGAACTTGGAGTTCGGCGCTGGCGGGGACCAAACTTTTTCCGGTTGGGGCGGACCTAAAAAGCTTATTGTTTCCGGAGATTTAAATCTGTATGGCACGAATTGCAATTTTAACGTTGGCGTCGGAAGCGAGGATGGAAAAAGCGGAAACGCCACTTACGACAACCCTGATATTTCAATAGGCGGCGTATTCAATATGGCCTACGCCAACGGTAGAAATCCCACGGTTTACCTCAACCAGCGCGGAAGCGGCGCATCTAACGGATTAAGGACGAAATATATCTTGAATACGGTAATCGGAGTCGGCGGATTGCAGGGCAACGGAGTAATTACAAATAACACCAACAACAATTCATATAATTGGGGAAAGGGCTCGGCGACGATAGTTTTCAACAACGCCAAAGGTTCATCCTACACTTTTTCAGGCCAAATAAACGACGATGCCAAAAAAACTTCTATTCCCACAACAGAAACCGTAACAAAATTGGTTATGCGCGGCGAGGGAACGCAAATTTTGGAGGGCGAAACAATGTTGTTTTCTGGCGGCGTAGAGGTTCAAAACGGAACTTTGAAACTCAATTACAAAGATGCGACGAACCACGGCGATTTGACTATGTCGGGCGGAAGGTTCGGAAATATTGACGGTTCCTCGTCCACAAGCGTGAATTTCACGAATCTGATTTATAGCGGCGGCGTAATAGAGTCGCATTGGAACGGTTCTAATCTCGACGTAATCAATTTGTCGGAAGGTCTTGTAAAAGGCGAAGCCTTTGGCGAGGGCGATTCCTTCCTGATAGCGATTTCCGGAGATTTGGCTTCAATGCTTAATTCGGAAATGAAGATTATATCGTGGGACAATTCCGCCTACGCTACGAATTTTTCGAGCGGCGATTTCAAGCTTGAGAATGCGGAGGGCTTTTTTGACATCAAATCCGACGGCCTCTATGTAACCGTAACCGCCGTTCCGGAACCGGCTGTATTTTGCGCGGTATTTGGAGCTTTGGCTCTTGCTTTTGCTCTCTTGCGCCGCAGAAAATAGCATGGCGCCAGAATTTTCCTATGGGCGCGGGCGGCGTTTGCCGGCCGCGCTTTTTTATTTATTTAAAAGCTATTGGCGGGTGTCGGAGGCTTATGCTTCTATAAAAATTTTGAATAAATAAATGTACAAAATTGTAACTTTTTAGAAAAACTTTTAAAAAAAGGGTTGAAGTAAATGTTTACCTTTTTAAAAAAGTGCTGATTTTTTATAAAGATTTAAACCCGACAGACTCTTTTTAGACAAACAAAGGAGAATAAATAAAATGATAGATCCTAAAACAGTACAAAACAAGGCTCTGCTCGCCTGGGTGGACCAAATTGCCGCTCTCACCACGCCCGACAGCGTTTATTGGTGCGACGGTTCGCAGGAAGAAGCGGACAAGCTTTTCGATATGATGGTCGAAAAGGGAGTCGGCAACTGCACAAAACTCAATCAGCAAAAGCGTCCCGGTTGCTATTACTTCCGTTCGGACCCGCGCGACGTCGCGCGCGTGGAATCCCGCACGTTCATTTGCTCCAAAACCAAGGCTGATGCGGGTCCCACAAACAATTGGATGGATCCCGCCGAGATGAAACAGAAACTCAACGGGCTTTTCAAGGGTTGCATGAAAGGCCGCACGATGTATGTCATTCCTTTCAGCATGGGGCCGATAGGCGGGCCAATTTCGCAAATCGGAATTGAAATCACCGACTCTCCGTATGTCGTTGTGAATATGCGCATTATGGCGCGCGTATCCCCGAAGGTTCTCGACGTTCTCGGCGCCGACGGCAAATTCGTTCCCTGCGTGCACTCCGTTGGCAAGCCGCTTGCAGAGGGCGAAAAGGACGTCGCATGGCCTTGCGATCCTGAGAACACATACATTGTCCACTTCCCGGAAGAACGCCTCATAATGAGCATCGGTTCGGGATACGGCGGCAACGCTTTGCTGGGTAAGAAATGTCTCTCTTTGCGCATAGCTTCGGCGATGGGCAGGGACGAAGGATGGATGGCAGAACACATGCTCATCTTGGGCGTAAAAGACCCCTCCGGCAAAAAGACTTACGTTACCGGGGCGTTCCCGAGCGCGTGCGGCAAAACGAACTTTGCAATGCTTATCGCTCCGCAGGAACTCCAGAAAAAGGGCTGGCACATCACTTGCGTCGGCGACGATATCGCGTGGATTAAGCCTGCCGAAGACGGAAAGCTCTACGCTATCAATCCTGAAAACGGATTCTTCGGCGTTGCTCCGGGAACCAGCATGAAGACAAATCCCAACGCCATGCTCTCATGCGCGAAGAACACTATCTTTACAAACGTAGCTCTTACGGATGACGGCGATGTCTGGTGGGAAGGCATGTCAGAAGCTCCTGCGCATCTGACCGATTGGCACGGCAAGGATTGGACGCCCGCAAGCGAAACTCCCGCCGCCCACCCCAACAGCCGCTTTACGGCTCCCCTTCAGAACTGCCCATGCCTCGACGACAAGGTCGAAGAGCTCGGCGGAGTTCCGATTTCGGCAATCGTCATCGGCGGCCGCCGTCCGAAGGGCATTCCGCTGGTGTTTGAATCATTCAACTGGACGCACGGCGTGTATCTCGGCGCTATGATGGGTTCTGAGCGCACAGCTGCCGCGGAAGGTACCGCAGGCGAGCTCCGCAGCGACCCGATGGCTATGCTGCCTTTTGCGGGCTATAACATGGCAGACTATCTCGGCCATCTCGTAAAGATGGGCAAGAATCTCAGCCAGACTCCGCGCTTCTACCACGTAAACTGGTTCCGCCGCGATGCGGAAGGCAACTTCATGTGGCCCGGATTCGGCGCCAACGCCCGCGTTTTGGCGTGGATTGTCCGCCGCCAGAACGGCGAAGCAAAGGCAAAAGAAACCGCAATCGGATTCGTTCCCAATTACGAAGACCTCGATTGGGACGGAATGGAATATTCCAAAGACAAGTTCGCCGAACTTATGTCCTACGACGCCGCGACGGTTTCCGCGCAACCGCTCAAGGAAGAGCTTTACGAACAACTGCCGCACTCGCTGAAAGTCGAGCGCGAGGCTCTGTTGGAGCGTTTGAGCTAATAAAAACAGGTGCAATTTAAATCGGCGGAGCGCAAAAAATGCGCTCCGCTTTTTTTTGCGCACAAAAAATGAAAAATTTTTTCGTGTTGCGGCGTGATGTTTTTAATGTACCAGCGTTTGTCTTTAAAGATTTTATTCTCGCCCTAGGGCGCGTAATTTCGCCATGCCCAACAGACAATTAAAAGCCGGTTTCACTTGCGGGCGGAAGCGGGCGGTTGCTCTGCAGAAACTGCTTTTTTATAGGCAGGGTTTTCTTAGTACAGTATGCAACTTGCATTATGCAATAGACGACAGAGAGCAGAATTTTTCAGTATTGGCAAGTATGAGCCCGCTATTGCCGATATATAGTTAAAATCGATTTTATATGTTCGGCGGGGATTGTTTTGCTTTTTGCGCGGGAGAGGGGAGTGTGTGCTTGCCTTGTTTATTTTTATCCGCGCGGTACCAGTTGATACTGGAAGAATTGTCCAAACTTAAGTGTGGTGGGGATTTTTCTAGCTCTGCGAAGGGGATTGTTTTTATATTTGGAGAAGTTGCAGATTAAATTTTCCAGCATTATGGCAAAGCGAAGGTATTTGCGCAAAATGGCGCCTGCCTTTTTTGTGCTATGCGCTGGAAAATTATTTTAAATGGGCGGTTGCCGATTATTTCCTTTTTCCAGCATAGCGGCTGTGGAATTGCTGTGGGCTTGCGGGAAAACTTATATGGATTGTTTGTCTTGCAAGAATTTTTTTATTGTAAGCATCTTTAGTTGGCATAAGATGTATTGCATGTTTAGCAGGTTATTTACAGCGGGGTTATTTTTGCTCTCGATTTCTGTCGCGGAAGCGGATGTGCAAAAAATAGATTTGAGAGCTTTGCAGGACGATATTCGGGTCTTAAACAATCCGGACAAGGGATGGTACCACCATTATTACGATAATTGTCTTACGAAATATTTGGGCAGCGACGAAGATATTGCGCGCATTCCCAACTTAAACCATTTATTTTTGAGATTCGCCTGGTGTTATCTCGAACCGGAGGAGGGCAAGTTTAATTGGGACTTGATTGACGACCAAATAAAAAAGTGGGCGCCCAAAGGAGTTCAAATCAGCCTTTCCATAACCTGCCAGGAGACTGGCGAACCTTACGCCACCCCAAAATGGGTAATAGAGGCGGGGGCTAAGGGCGCCATGTATAAAGTGGGAACAAAAGCCGAGTTGTACAAGGGCGAGGGGCACGGAGTTTGGGAACCCGATTACGGCGATCCGGTCTATTTAGAAAAGTTGGAAAATTTGCAAAGGGCAATCGCCAAGCGTTACGACGGCAAAGATAGCATTGTTACAGTTACAATCGCAAGCATTGGAAATTGGGGCGAAGGGCACAATTCCTTCACAAGCCGCAAAAAAGTTCCCGTTGATATAATAAAAAAGCACATAGATATCTACGCAAAATATTTTAAGAAAAGCCAAATTGTCATAGGCGACGACTGCGTCGCGGCAATGCATTCCCAAGAGGAAATCGACGAGCTGCGCGAATATGTCAAAAGCAAAAAGCTAAGCTACCGCGACGACTCCATTCTTGTGCATTGGACTTACCGCCACAATCCTTCAAAGCTTAGCTTCCTAAATCCCGGCTTTTTTGCAGACGTCGCCGAATACGCGCCTACGACTCTCGAGATGGAGCACTACGGAACCATGAAGCAAAGGGGAGAATGGGTTGGAAAAAACGGTTCGGAATTCGGCGCGGATATCGTGCGCGAGGTGATCCGCAGGGCGCATTGCACGTTTCTGGGCTTCCACGGTTACGCGAAGGAGTTCTTGGACGACAATCCAGATTATGCGCGCGAAATTGCCAATAAAGTCGGTTATTGGTTCTTTATAAACGAAATAACTTTCGACAAATCCGCGCGTTCCTTGGAAATCGTTTGGGACAACCGCGGAGCCGCGCATGCGTACCATCCGTACAGGGTTTATTTGAAGTTCAAACAGTCGGGCGGGGACTTTGAAAAAACCGTGCGCTTAAAAGACGCCGATGTGCGCGAATTGCTCCCGGGAATTACATCCAAGACATATTTCCCGGAAATATCCGATATTCCCGCAGGCAAATACGAATTGTCCATTTCTCTGAAAAAAAGAATAAAAGGCAAACCCGCAAGAGTTGTTGAATTAGGCTTCAAGGAGAGTTTGAGGGATGCTGATGGATTTTATAAACTCGGCGAAATTGAATTGTAAAGCCGCGGCGAAAACATTTCTCCTAGGCGCATCCCTTTTGTTCTTTTTCAAGTTTTCGCACGCTGAGGTCGTAGTTTTTAATCTTGCGGGTCTGCAGGATTCGGAGCGCGTGCTGAACAATCCGGACAAGGGCTGGTACCACCACTATTACGACAATTCCCTGAAAAAATATCTATTGAAAAGCGATTCGGATTTAGACGGATTTCCGAATATGCAATATTTGTTTTTGCGCTTTGCGTGGTGCTATTTGGAGCCTAAAGAGGGCGAATTTAATTGGAGTCTTATTGACGGCGCAATCTCCAAATGGAAAACCAAGGGAATAAAGGTCGCCATAGCCGTTACCGCGCAGGAAACTTCGGAAGTTTACGCGGTTCCTAAATGGGTCGTCGACGCGGGGGCGACGGGCGGAATGTATCCGCTTTTGTGGGACAAAAAAAAGAAGCTTTTTGAACCCGATTACGGCAATCCCGTTTTTCTCGAAAAACTTGAAAAACTTCAAAAGGCAATCGCCGAACGCTACGACGGCGGCGAAAATATTGTTTCTTTTACTATCGCAAGCATTGGCAACTGGGGCGAGGGGCACCATTTGTGCACCAGCCGCACGGCGGTTTCCGTGGATGTCATAAAAAAGCACATAGACATTTACAAAAAGCATTTCAAAAAAACGCCTCTTTATATAAACGACGATCTTATGAAATATTTGCGCACTCCGGATGAAATCCGCGATTTGCGCGAATATGTGGAGTCGCGCAAAATCGGCTACAAGGACGATTCAATTTTAGTCGGAACTTCGTATGCTGCGGACCCTTCAAAAAAGAGTTTTTTAAGCGGCGAGTTTTTCGACGCCTCGTACGATTACCTCCCCGTGGTATTGGAGATGGAACATTACACGCTTTCGCTTAAAAGCGGGCTTTGGAAAGGCAAAAACGGTTCGGAACGCGGCGCAGACGATGTCAGGGAAATTGTGGAAAAGTCGCGCTGCACCTATTTGGGCTATCACGGCGAAGCTGCGAAATATTTGAGTGAAAATCCGGATTATGTCCGCGAGATGGCAAACAAGCTGGGATATTGGTTTTTTGTGGACGAGCTGGTTTTAGACACGGGTTCCGGCGCCGTTGAAATAGCTTGGGACAACCGCGGAGCCGCTCGCGCGTACGAGCCTTACAAAATATTTCTCAAATTCAAATCCGCCGGCGGAAAATTTGAAAAAACTTTGCGGGTGAAAGGGGCGGATGTCTGCAAGCTTCATTCCGGAAAAACGCGGCAGAGCTGTTTTGTCGATTTCGGTTTCTTGCCGCGCGGAGAGTATGAAATCTACATAGGAATGTTAAAAACTTTCAAAAACGGCGCAAAGCCGCGCCCGATAGAATTGGGGTTCAAGGAGAGTTTGCGCGGCGCGGACGGATTTTATAGATTGGGAAAAGTTAAATTGTGAAAAGTTAAAATCAATGGGAGGTCGCATGTTGAAAAATATATTGAAAGCATTGTTGCTTGCGTGGTGGGGCGTTTTATGCCTTCAAGCCGCGGAGGTTAAGGATGTCTCGCCGGGCGCGTCCCAGGCGAAAAAATTCGAGGGTTTTGAATGCGGAATGGGAATCGGGGGGTGGCTTACAAACTACAAGCGTTTTAACGTGCTTCCGGTTGAAAGGCGCATGCGGATAACTGTCGGGGATTTAGAGCATTTTGATACATACATAACAGAGGCGGACGTCGAAAACATAGCGTCGATGGGATTCGACCATATCAGGGTAGGCTTCGACCAGATAGTTTTGGAGGAATCTCCGTATGTATATAGAGAGCGGATATTCAAGCTGCTGGACAATGTTGTAAATTGGTGCCAAAAGCGGAATTTGAATATCGTGTTAAATTTGCATAAAGCCATAGGAAATTATTGCGACATACCTGAAAAAACAAAGCTGCTGGACAACTCCGAGTTGCAAAAACGCTTCATAGCCCTTTGGGTTGCGGTGGAAAAGCGTTATTCAGGAAATAAACTTGTGGCGTTCGAGCTGTTAAACGAAGTCGTAAACGTGGATCCTAAAAAATGGAACGATTTAGCGGAAAAAACGTTGAAGTCCATACGCAAATTAAATCCCTCCCGCAAAGTCATAATAGGAAGCACCAGTTGGAATTCTGTTTCGACTCTCAAGGATTTAAGGCTCTATGACGACGAAAACGTAATTTACACGTTCCATTTTTACGAACCTTTTGAATTTACCCACCAACAAGGCGTGCTTCAGGCGGAGCCGCTGTATTACAACCGCAAAATGGAATATCCCGGAGATATTGAAAAATATGTGGAATATAAAAAACTCTTGGGCAAGGATTGCAGCAACTATCGGAAGTTCGACCGCATGGACAAGAGGTATTTGAGGCTTCTTCTAAAACCGGCTTTTGATTTTGCAAAGGCTCATCCGGATAAAATTCTATGGTGCGGGGAATTCGGAACAATCCGCCACTGCGACATCAGATGGCGCCAAAATTGGATGAACGATGTCATATCCCTGCTGAAAGAGCACGGAATTTCCTATTGCGTGTGGAATTATTTGAGCACTCCGAACGACGGCAACAGGTTCAGCCTTGTCGACGACGATACCCGCAAGATACTTTCGCCGCAACTGCTTGAAATCTTGAGGGGCAATGTCAAATAGTTTTTTCCGCCGCAAAAGTTTTGCGTTTTAAGCGTGCGCGGCGCCGGGAAGGAATGCGGGCAAATATTCGGGGCGAAACGGCAAAAAAAGCTTGTTTCAGAATGCGGCTAGTCTAAAACAGTTTGCGTGAAATTTGAAAAGCAGATATTCGCGTCTGCGGCAGCCGCCGCATTGATGTTAAACGCGTCGCTATTGGGTGCGGAAACTCCCGAGAGCGCGGCGTTGAAGTTGCCGCGCAGAGACATTCCGTGGGTTTCGTTGAAACATCAGCGCGAACTTGAGGCTAAGGCAATAGACGCCGCGGTAAAAACAGCCGAGCAGCGCGCCGAAGAGGAGCGCAAGCGCAAGGAGTTGGAGCGCCAGTCAAGCTTTTTAACCAGATTTACAAAAGACAGCGCCCCAAAGGTAACCGCCGATAAATTCGACTACGCCCAAGACGGTTCGGGCAAGCTTTCGGCTTCCGGCAACGTGGTTGTGGAGGACAAAAATTTTATAGCCAACGCCGATTCCTTGGAATATTCGCCAAAAGACGGCTATGCTTTAATAGAGGGGAACGTTGGAGTGTCTATTCCGGAAGCCAGGATAGCTTCGGACAGGATAAGGTTGGATATCGCAAACGACGCCATGCAGTCGGATTATTCCAAATTCGGTTCGTATCCGGTCTTTATTGAAACGCAAAGTCTAAGCGGAGACAAAAAGAACGTTGAATTAAAGGACGCCACCACGTATTTTGGCGAGCCTTCGTGGTGTTCCATGAAGACATCCGCTTCGAACATAAAATATAATACTGAAACGGAATTGTTGGAAATGGAAGACGTTACTTTAAGCGTGGGAGACGTTCCGTTTATGTATGTTCCGTCGTATTCGCAGCATGGCCTAAAAAAGCCGCCGTTTAATATAAAAAACAGGTTCGGAATGAACAACGACTACGGCGCGTATATAAGCAATACCATTTATTATAACGGCCTTGAAGACGTCTCGCCGGGAGTATTGCTGGACTATTACACAAAGCGTTCGGTTCTTTTCGGCCCCGCGGTAGAGTACGATTTTTCAGGGGTTGATACATGGCTTTCCGGTTGGGCGCAAGGCGCTTACATAAACGACCACGGCAACAAGGACATATTGGGCTACGATTCTCTCGGCAGGCCAATCGACCACGACCGTTTCTTTGCGGAATTCCGCCATAGCCAAATGATTTCCGACTCTGTAAGTTTAACCGGCAACGTCAGCTATTGGAGCGACGAGTTTGTAACGCGCGACTTCCGCCCCGAGCTGTTCTACGACAACCAAACTCCCGACAATTTTGCCGAGGCCATGTATTACGGCGATTTCTTTACAACTTCAGTCTTTACGCGCTTTGCCCCGAATGACTGGGAGCTGGTACAGCAGCGCTTGCCGGAGGTAAGGTTCGATATGCAGCCTATTGAAATTTTAAATACCGGCGCATACCAGAATTTCTTCGCCTCGTACGCTTATTTGAGAGAGTCGGATCCGTACGCCTTGACATCGGATTTCGTCAATAGCAATCGCTTTGATGCCTACTACGGAATAAGCCGTCCCATACAGCTCAATTCTTGGAGCAAATTTACTCCTGTGATAGGCGGAAGGGTTACATATTACGCCAATCCGACCGACAACCAGGGCAGCTATACGCGCGTATTGGGGCAGATAGGTTTCGACGCCCAAATGGATATTTGGGGAAGTTTCGACTACAAAAGCAAAACGATGGGAATCGACGGCATCAGGCACCATATAACCCCGATAGTCTCATACAGGTATATACCCAACGCGGACCAGGGGTCTGGCGCAATCCCGGTTATAGATTCCAATTATCTTACAACTTATCCGCCTATATTGGACCTTGGCACTTTGAGGAATGTCGACCAGATATACAACACAAATACAATGCGCTTCGGCATTCAAAATGTGTTTGAAACCCGCGACGAGGATTACGTAGCAAGGGAAATCGCGCGTTTTGACGTTTACCAGGATGTAAATTTTACAAAGCGCCCGCTGCCTCAGCAAATTGGCGAGCAGTCGTTTTCGGATTTGTATATAAACGCGTCTGTTTCGCCGGCGCGCTGGCTTACGGTCGGAACTTACACGCGCGTAAATATCGACCATATGGACATTCCCGAAGTCAACACTTACTTGGGCTTGTTCGACGGCGACGAAGCTTCGGCGTATTTCGTGTCCAGCTACCTCAAAGGACAAATAACCCAATATGCGCTATTGTGCGACTACCGGCTTAGCGAACGTTACAGGCTAATCGGCCGCTGGTATTACGACGCCCGCCTGAACATGTTGACCGAGCAAACATACGGACTTTGGACGCGCATGGGTAATTCTTGGATAGTAGAGTACTTAATCTCCCAGCGTTCGGGGTCGACCCGCCAAAACAATTTTAGTTTCGGTGTTCGCATAAACATGGCAATTTTTTAAAAAGGCTGTCTGAATATGGACGCACTTGAAACGCAGGATATTGACGAACTTTTGGGCGGCGCCGACATGTCGGTAAAGTTGAACGTCTTTGAAGGCCCGCTGGATTTGCTTTTGTTTCTCATACGCAAAAATGAAATTGACATATACGATATCCCCATAGCCGAGGTAACCGCCCAATATATGGGAGTTTTGCGCTCGATGAAAAACCTGTCGCTGGAAGTGGCTGGGGAATTTTTTGTAATGGCGGCGACTTTAATGTACATAAAAAGCCGAATGCTTTTGCCCGCCGACGAACGCGTTGTGCAGCCCGACGAAGATGTGGAGGACGATATCGATCCGCGCTGGCAGCTTGTTGAACAGCTATTGGAGTACAAGAAAGTAAAACAGGCGTCCAATATGCTAGAGGATATGATTGACAGCCGCCAAAATTTCGGGGAGCGCAAGATTCTAGACAGCGATATGCTTGCTTCTGAGCGCCCGCTTCGCCCGTCCGACAGAATGGAAATATGGACGACTTTCAACCTTGTATTGCGCAGGCTTGCGGAAAAGCTTGTCGACGGGGAAATCCGCGCGGAAAATGTTACGGTCGCCGATAGGATGGAGTATATTCTTTCCATTCCTGAAGATAAATTTACGTTTTCTTCATTGTTTAAAAATCAAAAGGCGGGCATAGTTACGATAGTGGCAACATTCATAGCTATGCTTGAACTTACAAGGTTAAAACGTTTGCATCTGTCGCAAGACGAATATTTCGGGGAAATTTATTGCGAAAAAATTTCGGAGGAGCGCCGAAAAGCCGAAGAATCCGCGGAAAAAGAGAACCTCAAAAATTGGGAGTGGGAAGGCGAACCCGAAAAAACTTCCGATAAAGTATTTGAAGATGGTTCTGGCGTAGGCGAAGATTCTGATAATATCTCCGGCGCAGGCGAAGGTTCTAATAATGTCTTCGGAGCAGGCGAAGATTCCCTTCGGGGGAAACCGTCCGGAAAAGACGCCGACAATCCGCCTATAAACGCGAACTAAAAATGAAACACTTATATCCATGAAACCTAAGAAAAACGGACAATCGAAATTGCTCGGGCTGGGTTTTGACAGTTCGGACGGGCACAAACGCATTACGCAGGCGGAGCGCTTTTCCATTGTCGGAGGTTCCGAGGAAACCCACGAGCTTATGACGGAAACCGCCATAAAAACCTTTGAAGAACTCAAACGCAAGGGAAAGGACTTGGACGAGACTTCGCGCGACGAACTTGCCGATATAATCCGCAAACATTCCGGCGGTGGGGCTTGAGATTCGGCGATTTTAATGTCGGCAAAGTTTTATTGCGCCCGAGGTTTTTTATGCTTCAAAACTGCGCGGTTGGGTTTTTGAAAACGGCGATGGCTGGCACAACTTGGATTGCGCGGAACATTCTTGCGGAAATATCGTTTTTTTAAGGCAATTTTTAAACGGGCTTTGTGGCGCAAGGCGGAGCAAAGCGGCTTAAAACCGGTATTTTAACAAATGGGAAACTTTGCTAATTTTTATAATTTTAACAGAGAAATATTTTAAAGATGAAATACTTTGGCACTGACGGTATTCGCGGAACTTACGGAGATTTTGAAATAAGGGAACCTTTTTTCGAGGCTCTTGGATTTGCGGCGGCGGAATTTGTAAACGAAAACGGAGGCGGCAAGATTGTAGTCGGCGGCGACACGCGGGCGTCGACTGACGCATTAAAGTCGGCATTCTGTTCAGGATTAAAGAAGGCTGGCGCCGAGTTTGAGGATGTAGGGGTTCTTCCGACTCCCGCGCTGGCTTTTTGCGTGATAAAAAAATCCGCAAAGATGGGGGCTATGATTACGGCCTCGCACAATCCGTATACCGACAACGGAATAAAGTTTTTCGACGAATACGCCCGCAAAATTGAAGACGGCGTTCAGCTAGCCTTGGAAGAGAAACTAGAAAAGTATTTGGATCCCTCCCAGTTTTTTTTGCCTTCAAAGTTTTCTCCACGCCCAATAGTATGCGGAAATTTCGCCTCCGAGGATTATTGCCGGAAAATGGCGTCTATTTTTCCTGCGGGATTTCTAAAGGGAATGAAAATTGCAATAGATATGGCAAACGGCGCAACCAGCGGAATATCGTCCGAAGTATTTAGAAGATACGGGGCAGAGGTCTTTGAAATGGCGCGTTCTCCTGACGGTTTTAATATTAACGACGGGGTAGGAAGCCAGCATCCGGAAAATTTGGCTGGTTTTTGCAAAAAAGTCGGGGCGGATGCTGGGTTTGCACACGACGGCGACGGCGACAGAGTAGTAGTTTGCGACGAAACCGGTTCGATCCTCGAGGGCGAGGAGATAATGGGGCTTATCGCTCTCGACGCGAAATCGCGCGGCAAATTGCGGTCCTTGGCAATCGTTACAACTTTGCAGAGCAATATGGGCATGGACGAATCTCTGCGCGAAAACGGCATAGGAGTTTTTAGGAGCGGGATAGGCGACAGGCTTGTAATGCGCGAAATGCTCGGGCGTTCCTGTAACATAGGCGGAGAAAATTCGGGGCATTTCATATTTTTGGAGGTTTCGCCTTGCGGAGACGGCTTGGCAGCCGCGCTTTCGGTGCTTTCGGTAATGGCGGCGAAAGGGGAAAAACTTTCCCGCCTGCGCGGCGGAATAAAGATGTATCCGGTGGAGTCGAAAGCCCTTCCCGTTGCGCGCAAGACGCCGATAGAGCAATCTCCAAATCTTTCTGCGGCTCTTAGGGAATGCGACGAAATATTGGGCGGCGACGGCAGGCATTTAGTTCGCTATTCAGGCACGGAAAAGAAAATAAGGCTGCTTGTCGAAGGCAAAGACCCGGAAAAAGTTAAAAAATGTATGCAATTACTTTGCAATGCGGTAGATTTAGACTTGAAGTAATTAAAAAATAAGCTTAACCTATAGATACTATTTTTAACACGGAATTTTTATTATGGCAGAAGAAACAGAAATCCCCGAAATAATTGAAGAAAAAATTAAAGATTTGGATCCGCGTTTTATAAGGCAATTGGAGACGGCGGAAAAATCTATAGATAAAAATCCATCGTATGTTATCGATATTTGCTCTACTATTTTGAGCAAACATCCGTCTTGTGTGGAAGTGCGCAAGATTCTTCGTCAGGCGCAATTTAAAAAGTACGGCAAAGGCAACGCGCTTTCAAAGCTGGGAGCCCAGGTTCAAGGCGCGGTTTTTGCCATGAAAGCCGGCGGAATGATTAAAAAGGGCGAGGCCTTAAAAGTAATGGAAGAGGCTGAAAAACTTCTTTCGCGGTGCCCGCAAAATTCGGCGGTTTTAAACGTTTTGGCGTCGGCTGCGGAATCGTTGAATTACTGGGGAACGGTTGCTTCTGCCTATCAGGCGATAGCGCAGTTTGAGCCCAATAACGAAAAAAATCTTTTGGCTCTTGGAAATGCATTGGTAAAGAACCAGCAGCCCGACGAAGCCATGCAGGTGTGCGAAACCATATTGCGCAAAAATCCGTCGAATGGCGATGCTCAGGCTCTTGCCAGAAGCGCGTCCGTAGTAAAGACGATGGTCAAGGGCAACTGGGAAGAAGATGACGACTTTAAGAAAAAACTTAAGAGCAGCGAGGAAACTCTCGATTTGGAAAAGAGCGCCAGCCTAGTCAGCGACGAGGAAACTTTGAACAGAATGGTCGAAAAGCTGAAGGCCCAAATAGAAACAGACCCCGAAAACGTAAACCTTTACCGCGACATATGCGGCAATTTGCGTACTCTAAAGCGCTATGACGAGGCTCTAGAATATGTTCGCAAGGCCCGCCAGCAGCCTCTCGGAAAAGCCGATACTACTCTTGAAAAGCTCGAGAACGACTTTATTATTGCGTCGATGGATGCAAAAATCCAAGAGCTCACAAGCAAGCTTGAGGAGAATCCGAACGATTCCGCTCTTGCCTCCGAAATTGAAGCACTCAAGAAGAAAGAGCACAACTACAAACTTGAAAATGCTCGCGATATGGTTGAGCGCTATCCAAACGACTTCAACTACCGCTATATATACGGTATGTTAATGTTTGAAGAAGGCATGCTGGACGACGCTATAATGCAGTTTCAGCTCTCGCAGCGCAACCCCAAGGTTCGCATACAATCGTTGTTGGGCTTGGGAAGGGCTTTCATAAAAGGAAAGAAATACGACTTGGCTGTCGACCAGCTTGAGACTGCTAAAAAAGAGTCCAAGATTATGAACGATTCCAAAAAGGAAATTATATACGAACTTGCCTGTGCGTACGAGTTGATGGGGCAAGCGGACAAGGCTTTCAACGAATATAAAGAAATTTATTCGGCAGATATTTCTTACAAAGACGTTTCCGACAAAATCAACGCTTACTACGCATCTAGAAATTCCTAATAAATTGAAGTGTTTGCGGACTAAAGATTGCGGAATCGCAGTTGGAGCGTTTCGAGCTTGATTGTCCTAAACTCAAATGCGTTGGAAAGGTTTTTTTAATTTAAAATGCGCGGCATAATCCGCGCATTTTTTTCACCGAAATTGGCAGGTTCTGATGTGCGCTTTGTGCTTTGCCGTGGCGCATAGGGAAATAATTCGGGAAACATCCTCATTAATCGAATTTGCCGTGGCGCGCGAGATAAGTTTTCGGTATATTTTTTCTCAGTCGGTACGTTGGAGAATGGTAGTGCGTGGGATGTGTTTGTTAATTTTACGTCGGCACATTAGCGTTATTGTGCGCGCGTGATTGAAAGATATCTTTCTTTTTTGCACAGCTTTGCCTTTTTAATGCGGGGGATTGAATGCGGTATACCCTGAATATGTGCGGATAGTCTTGAATGTTGTGAAGACTGGCTTATTCGGCTATTCGGATGTTCAGTTGTAGCTGTATTGTAGAAGCGTTGAGGATTAGAATATACAGGGATGTGTTTGTTAATTTTACGTCGGCACATTAGCGTTATTGTGCGCGCGTGAATGCAAGATAGCTTTCTTTTTTGCACAGCCTTGCTTTTTTAATGCGGGGGATTGAATGCGGTATACCCCGAATATGTGCGGATAATCTTGAATGTTGTAAAGACTGGCTTATTCGGCTATTCGGATGTTCAGTTGTAGCTGATAGTACGGGGCAATTAGCGCCATATAATTGGAATTTCCAATTTCCGCATGCGGCGGGAGCAACGATGCGGGCGATTGGACGCCCTGTACGGCTTCCGTACTGCGCAGGTATTACGGCGGAGGCTTTTTTTGTTTGCAAAGTTTCCTTTCTGAAAAAAAATTTTTAAGAATATATGAAGATTGGAATCGGACAGATAAATACCCGCATTGGGGATTTTGGAAACAATATAGAAAAAATAAGGCGCACTTGCGAAAAACTCGCCCGCGAAGGCGCGGAATTTGCGGTATTTCCGGAATGTTCCGTGTCTGGGAATCCGCTAAAAGATTTAGTGTTTTACGACAAGTTCGTGGAGGCAGCCCAGGACGCTTTGCATTCTCTTGCTGCCAGTCTTCCGATTCCCGCGGTGGTGGGATGCCCTAGAAGATGCGCGGGGGCTGTCGGATACCGCAATTCTGCCTATTGGATAGAAAGCGGCGGGATACGCGAGGTCTACGACAAGCATTTACTGCCAAATTACGGCGCCCTGAACGACGCCAGAAATTTCGATTCGGGCGAAGATTTTTGCGTGGTGGAATTTAAAGGCAAAAAAATAGGTCTTACCATTTGCGAGGATATTTGGACAATTCCGTGCATTTCGACGGCGGCGCGCTACGCGCGCATGGCGAAACCTATGGAATATTACGCATCTCTCAATGCGCGCGGAGAAAGAAGGCTTGATTTGCTTGTGAATATATCAGCAAGCGTATTTTCAACATCCAACGATTCCGTGCGCAAGCGCGGCGGACTTCTCGACGAAGTCTCAGCTAAAGCGGGCGTTCCGCTTGTCTGGTGCAATTTGGTTGGAGGCTCTGACGACATAATTTTTGCCGGCGGAAGCGCGTATGTGGACTCGATAAAATGCGTTTGCAAATGTCTGAAGAAATTCGAGGAGGATAGTTTGGTCGTTGATACCGACGCTGAAAAGGGATACGACGGGGATGCTTATGACTATCAGGGAATCGGAGATTTGCGAAAAGCTCTTGTTTTGGCGTTGCGCGATTTCATACAGAAATGCGGGTTAAAACGCGTATTAATCGGATTGAGCGGAGGCATAGATTCTGCTCTTGTTGCGGCGCTCGCCGTGGAAGCGCTGGGGGCTGAAAATGTAATAGGCGTTTCAATGCCGTCTAAAATTTCGAGCGCCCACAGCGTTGCCGACGCGAAAGCTTTGGCTGAAAATCTCGGAATAGAATTTCATATAGTCCCGATAGCCGATACGGTTGAAACTGTTGAAGAAACTCTTTCGCCGCTGTTTTCCGGAAAAGAAAGGGATGTAACCGAAGAAAATATCCAGTCGCGCGCCCGCGGACTCATTTTGATGGCTATTTCAAATAAATTTGGTGCGCTCGTATTGACCACGGGAAACAAAAGCGAGTGCTCTGTGGGATACTGCACTTTGTACGGAGATACGTGCGGAGGTTTCGCTCCCATTTGCGACGTGTACAAGACCGACGTCTACAAACTTTGCAATTATATAAACACAAGTGCCGGAAGAGAAATAATACCGCAAAATACGATAGACAAACCTCCGTCTGCGGAATTGCGTCCGGGGCAGAAAGATGAAGATTCCCTTCCGCCGTACGATTTATTTGACGCAATATTGCGCCTTCACATAGACGGTTTCAAATCGGCCTCCGAGATAATCGGGGTGGGATACGATGCGGAAGTTGTAAAAGACGTTTTGAAGAAGGTCGCGGGAGCCGAGTACAAGCGCCGCCAGTATCCGATAGGGCCTAAAGTATCGCCGGTCGCCTATTCGGCCGACCGCAAGATTCCGGTGGCGATTAAAAGGGGAATTCAGTAGCAAAAAAGGATTAAACAATGACTTCAAAGGAACTTTTTGAAAAATGCAAGCAACTGATTCCCGGCGGCGTAAATTCTCCGGTTCGGGCTTTTAGAAGCGTTGGAGGCGAGCCGTTTTTTACCCGTTCGGCGCACGGGGCGCATTTGCACACTTGCGACGGAAAGGATTTGATAGACTTTGTTTGCACATGGGGCCCGGCTTTGTTCGGGCATGACAGTCCTATTATTCGCGAGGCCGTTGCGCGCGCACTGGAAAACGGAA
>CALXLN010000014.1 GCA_944389215.1 uncultured Opitutales bacterium | reverse complement strand
AGTCTTTGGCAAAGTACAAAGCTTCAATTTTTTTATGAACCAAGACCATCTAATTTTAGTAGCAAAAGATTTAAATATTGCAGTAACGCAAGTCGCAGCCGCCGCCAAATTATTGGAAGAAGGCGCGACAGTCCCCTTCATAGCAAGGTACAGAAAAGAGGCTACCGGCACTCTCGATGAAGTTCAAATCGCAAAGATACGCGACGATTTGGAGAGGTTGAAGGCCATAGACGACCGCCGCGACGCCATAAAAAAGTCGCTTTCGGAGCGCAGCCTGCTTTCCGCCGACTTGGAAAAATCGCTGGACGCAGCCGATTCCCTTGCGCGGTTGGAGGATATATACCAGCCGTTTAAGCCCAAGCGCAGAACCCGCGCGACGGCCGCAAAAGAAAAAGGATTGGAGCCGCTTGCGGATTTTATTTTCAACAATCAGGATTCCGATTTCTCAGAGATTGTTTCGGGCTTTGTATCGGACGAAAATGGAGTTTCAAATATAGACGAGGCTCTCGCAGGAGCCCGTGATATCATCGCGGAAAATATTAGCGATAATGCAGAAGCCCGCGGAGCGTTGAGGGAATATTTTGAAAAAGAGTCTGTTTTGTCGTCGAAAGTTTTGACTGGAAAAGAGACGGAAGCTGCCAAATATAGGGATTACTTCAGCTGGAGCGAAAGCGCCCAAAGCGCGCCCTCGCACCGCATACTTGCGATACGCCGCGGAGAAGCCGAGGGAATGCTTATTATGCGCATAATTCCCGAAGAATCGGGGGCGCTGACAATTCTCAGGCGCATGTTTGTAAAGTCGGCGTCTGCGCCCTGCGGAAGGCAGGTTGAGGCGGCGGTTGAGGATTCTTACAAGCGGCTTTTGTCGTCGGCAACCGAAACTTATATGCGCCTCGAGGTAAAGAAACGCGCCGACGAGGATGCTGTTAAAATATTTGCGGACAATCTGCGCGAGCTTTTAATGTCGTCGCCTTTGGGGAGAAAAAATGTATTGGCGATAGATCCCGGATTTAGAACCGGATGCAAAGTCGTCTGCTTAAACAGGCAGGGAGACCTTCTCCACAACGACGTAATTTACATTGGGCAGTCCGACTTTAAAGAAAAAGAAGCCGAAACAAAAATTCGCGGCTTGTGCAAGATGTTTGAAATAGAGGCAGTAGCCATAGGCAACGGCACCGCGAGCCGCGAAACCGAGGCGTTTGTGAAAAGCTTGGGGCTGTCCGCGTCGATTCCCGTCGTGATGGTAAACGAGAGCGGAGCGTCGATATATTCCGCATCCGAGGTTGCGCGCGAGGAGTTCCCAAATTTCGATATAACCGTTCGCGGGGCGGTTTCAATAGGGCGACGCCTTATGGATCCCCTGGCGGAGCTTGTAAAAATAGATCCCCAGTCGATAGGCGTTGGGCAGTACCAGCACGACGTCAACCAAACCCTTTTAAAGCGCACTCTAGATGATGTAGTAATAAGCTGCGTCAACAGCGTGGGCGTGGAGGTTAATACGGCAAGCAAACAGTTGCTGTCCTACGTTTCGGGGTTAAATTCCTCGACGGCTGCAAATATAGTCGCGTATAGAAATGAAAACGGCCCTTTCAAATCGCGCAAGGAGCTTATGAAAGTAAAAGGTTTGGGCGCCAAAGGCTTTGAGCAGGCTGCGGGATTTTGAGAATACGCGGCGGAGAAAATCCTCTGGACGCTTCAGCGGTGCATCCGGAGCGCTATTCTGTTGTCGAGCGCATGGCGTCGGACGTCGGCGCGGACGTGGAGACGCTGATTCGCGACGCTTCGGTTCGGGCTAAAATAGACCTTAAAAAATACGTCGACGGCGAGCTTGGAATGCCGACTCTGAAAGATATAATGCAGGAACTTGGCAAGCCTGGGAGAGACCCTCGTGAAAAATTTGAGGCTTTTTCGTTCGCAGAAGGGGTTCACAGCATCGAGGATTTGCGAGAGGGCATGCGCCTGCCTGGAATAGTTACAAATGTAACGGCTTTTGGGGCTTTCATAGACATCGGCGTCCACCAGGACGGCCTTGCCCATGTGAGCGAACTTGCGGATACTTTTGTAAAAAATCCGGCGGATGTTGTGAAGCCGCAGCAAAAGGTCAGCGCGTACGTTTTGGAAGTGGATTTGGAGCGCCGGAGAATCGCGCTGTCGCTTAAATCCAATCCCCAAAAGAGGGTAAAGACCGCCGGCGAGATTTCAGGAGGGCCAAAGCGCACTCCGTCTCCGCGCGGGAACGGTTCGGGGCGGTCTTCGGGCGGCTTCGGGACTCCGTTTGGCAATTCCTTTGGGGACGCTTTTGGAAATGCTTTCGGAAAATTCAAAAAGTAGCGGGTAGGTAGGTTCTTATCGAAGCGCAACGTAAAATTTTTATTTATTCTACGATAAAACTTGCCAAGTTTTTCGGCTTGCAAATACTGTAACACGAAAATTTTTATTTTATTATGAGCGATCCTATTAAACACGAGTGCGGCATAGCGCTTATACGCCTGCTTAAACCAATGAAATATTATTGGCAGAAGTACGGCACACCAATCTACGGCTTCAACAAGCTCTTTTTGCTGATGGAAAAACAGCATAACCGCGGCCAGGACGGCGCGGGAATCGGCGCAGTAAAGATAGGGGTTCCTCCGGGGGAGAACTTCATATTCCGCTCGCGCAATGCGGCATCCAACGGGTTATCGGAGATATTTAGGGAACAGCTGGAAATCTATAACGAAAAAGTTCGCAAGGGTATTATCCACCCTGATTTCCCGGATACGGTAAAGTCGAACTTTGACTACGGCGCTGAGCTTTTAATCGGGCATCTCAGGTACGGCACCAGCGGCAATTACGATAAAAATACTTGCCATCCGTTTTGGCGCAAGAGCACGTGGCCTGCGCGCAATCTCATGCTTGTGGGAAATTTCAACATAACAAATACCGAGCAGCTTAATAACAAGCTCATAGAGCGCGGAATACATCCGGTTTTCAGCACCGACACCCAGGCTATTCTTGAGGAAATTTGTTTCCACTTGGATATCGAGCACGCCGAAATTTACCGAGAACTCCGCGACAAGGGAATCGCCGGAGAGCATATCCTTGAAATGATGAACGAGCGCATGAATCCTGTGCGCATAGTAAGCAACGCAGCCAAAGACTGGGACGGAGGCTATACCATAGCGGGCGCCATCGGAAACGGCGACGCGTTTGTTCTGCGCGACGCGCACGGAATACGCCCTTGTTTTTACTTGAAAAACGACGAAATCATAGCGTTCGCATCCGAACGCGTGCCTTTGATGACGGTTTTCGAGGCTTCCGAATCAGACATAAAAGAAGTCGCGCCCGGAAATGTTTTTGTGATTAAAAGCGACGGCACAACAGTCGAACGCTCCTACCGCCCGGCTGGCGAGCGCCACTCATGCACATTCGAGCGCCTGTATTTTTCGCGCGGCAACGATCCGCAAATCTACGCCGAGCGCAAAGCTTTGGGCGCGGCGTTGTGCCCAAAGCTGTTTAAGAGCATAGGCGAAAATTTCAGGGATAGCATATTCAGCTATATACCCAATACCGCCGAAATTGCTTATTACGGAATGATGAGCGGCTTGCGCGTAATACGCCGCAAGCAGGTTAAGGATGCACTAAAAAAACTAGCCCAAGAGGGCGGCGAGCTCACCGACGAATTTATAGACACTTACGTGATGAACAATTGGCCCCGCGGCGAGAAAATTGCGCATAAGGACATAAAGCTTCGCACATTCATCACGCAGGAAAAAGACAGAATGCAGTTGGCTTCCCACGTTTACGACATAACGTACGGCGTGGTCGAGCCCAAGGACACTTTAGTTTGCCTTGACGACTCTATTGTGCGCGGAACGACGCTAAACCAGCAGATATTGCGCATTCTCGCCCGCACGAATCCGAAGAAAATAGTCATAGCCTCGACCGCTCCGCAGGTTCGCTATCCCGACTGCTACGGTATCGACATGAGCGAAATCGGAAAGTTTATAGCATTCCAAGCCGCCGTAAAGCTGTTGAAAGAGCGCGGGAACGGCGAGTTGATACGCGAGGTTTACCAGCAGTGCATAGCCCAGAAAGACAAGCCCGCCGCCGAAATGGAAAATTACGTGAAGCGCATTTACGACCAGTTTACGGACGACGAAATAACAGCAAAAATTTCAGAGTTGGTCTATCCGCACAATATTGAGTGGAAGGGCGAGGTGGAGATAGTTTACCAGACTGTCGAGGATTTGCACAAGTCTATACCCAGTTGCGACGGCGATTGGTTCTTTACGGGCAATTATCCCACACCTGGCGGATATATGGTGCTTAACAACGCATACATAAATTATTACGAAAACCGCGAGGGGCGCAGTTACTAGTTTTTAAACGGTTGCGGGCGTCGAAATGTCGGCGCCCGCGCTTTTTTAATATAGAGGAAAAAAATGGCTGATTTTTCATGGAAGGTCAATCGGGGGGCGGGAGTGTTTTTGCATATATCCAGCCTGCCTTCGGAATTTGGCGTTGGCAATATAGGCGGGGCGGCGGACGCGTTTTTTGATTATCTTGAAGCTTCGGGGTTTTCCTATTGGCAGATTTGTCCGCTCGGCCCAACAGGGTTCGGGGATTCGCCTTATCAGACTTTTTCGGCGTTTGCGGGAAATCCTTATTTTATAGACTATTCCAAGCTGGTCGAACGCGGTTGGTTGAAGGATTCAGACTTAAACCCGTTGCGCGCCCTTTCTGAAACATCGTGCAATTTCGGCGCGCTATATGGAATTATGCCGAGGCTTTTAGGCCTTGCTTATTCGAGTTTCCTGGAAAGTTCCGGTTCAGCCGATAAAAAGTCTTTTGAAGATTTTAATAGAAAGAACGCATTTTGGCTTGAACCGTATTCGCTTTTTACAGCTTTAAAGTCGTCGTTTGGCGGCGATCCGTGGTATAAGTGGGAGAGGAAATTCAGGGATTTTAAATCTGCTAAAAACTGCAAGTTGGACAATGCCGCGGAATTTATTCAAAATACCGTAAAATTTACCCAATGGGTGTTTTTTTGCCAATATGCGGAATTTAAGGCGAAAGCCAAAAAACGCGGAATTTCAATTTTTGGCGACTTGCCGATTTTCTTGGGGCATGATTCAGCGGATGTTTGGGCAAATCCCGAACTTTTCGAGTTGAATAATGACGGTTCCGCCCGCAATGTGGCGGGGGTTGCGCCCGACTATTTCGCCGCAGAAGGCCAACTTTGGGGAAATCCGCTATACGATTGGAACGGACATAAAAAAGAGGTATTTAAATTTTGGGAAAGGCGGATAGGGGCGTCGCTGAATATGTACGACGTTATCCGCCTCGACCATTTCAGGGGCTTTGCGGACTATTGGTCCATACCTGCAAAGTCGAACGACGCTCGCAGGGGAAAATGGAGGCTTGGGCCGGGGATTGAGTTTTTCGAGCATATAAAAAAGACATTTCCCAACGGCAAATTTGTGGCGGAGGATTTGGGCATACTTACGAAGCGCGCAATAAACCTGCGCGACGATATAAAGATTCCTGCAATGGCGGTATTGCAGTTTGCTTTCGGAGACTCGCCTAGAAATCCGTATTTGCCGCACAATGTAAAGCGCAATTGCGTTTATTATACCGGCACCCACGACAACAATACGTCTTGCGGTTGGTACGCGGAGGCTTCGGAGGCCGTAAAGGACGAGTTCCGCAGATATTTCAGAGTCGCGGGCGATGTTCCGAATTGGGATATGATTCATGCTGTTATGATGAGTTGCGCGCAGCTTGCGATATTCCCAATGCAGGATATTTTAGGAGCCGGCGCCGATTGCAGAATGAATACTCCCGGAAAGCCCGACGGCAATTGGCAGTGGCGAATTTCCCGAAGCCAGCTGTCCGATGTTATGCGGTGGAATTCTCCGTATTTGAAGGATATAGCTTATTTGAGCGGAAGGATTTCCGCGCAAAAAAAATAATGTTGAAATTTTCGGAGTAATTAAAAGTATTTACCGGCGATGAGCGAATTGTCTAAAGAAAGGGAATTGTCGGGGTTGTCCGTTTCAAATGGAATAGCCCATGGAGAGGCGTTTGTCATGCTCCAGCGCGATGTTCAAACTCCCGTTTACGAGGTTCGCGATTCCGATAAAGCCGCGGAAATAGAGCGTTTCCAAAACGCCTTGATAAAGACCCGCAAGGATTTGGAGGCGATAAAAGCGGAACTTTCTGAGAGCGTCGGAGAGGCTGAGGCATCGATATTTGATGCGCATATTCTGGTGCTTGAAGACGTTGCGATTATTCAGGATACAATGTCCATGTTTGAGCGCGAGCATTATAACATAGAATATTGCTATTCAAGAGTAATCAATAAATTCATAACCGCTTTTGAGCGTATAGACGATTCGTATATACGCGACCGCATTGCGGATCTAAAAGATGTTTCGCGCAGGGTATTGGACAATATGTTGGGAATAGAAACGTCCAAAATAGGCGCTTTTTCCGATCCCCTCATATTGGTGAGTACCGACTTTACGCCTTCCGACTTTTCTCTGGTCGACAAGTCTAAAATTTTGGCCATTTTAAGCGAAAAAGGCTCGCAAACAAGCCATACTGCCATTCTCGCCAGATCTTTGGGGGTTCCGTGCATTGTAGGAATTTCAAACATAGTCGAGCAAATATCTTCGGGGGAAATGCTTCTGGTTGACGGTTACAAGGGCAATGTAATCGTAAATCCGCGGGAATCCACATTGGGGCATTACACGGAAGTAGAGTCTGTCCATAGGCAAACACAGAAAATATTCGACGCCTCATTGCCTTATCCTTCCGAGACGCCTGACGGCAAGCAATTCAGCATAGAAATAAACATAAGTTCCCCTTCGGATATTCCGGACGGTTCCATGCGCTACGCCGACGGTGTCGGGCTTTTCAGGACGGAAAATTTCTTTTTGGACACCGGGTTTTTCCCGGACGAGGAAATTCAATTTGCAGCCTATAAGTCCGCTGTTGAAAAGGCGTGCGGGAAGCCTGTGGTCATAAGAACTCTGGATTTGGGCGGAGATAAAAATTTCAAGCTGCTAAAACAGGCCGCGCACGAGGAAAATCCGTTTATGGGATACAGGGCAATACGTTTTTGCCTTGACCATAAGGATGTTTTTCTCCAGCAGATTCGCGCCATATTGCGGGCCAGCGCTTTTGGAAAGATAAGGATTTTGCTTCCCATGATAAGCTCAATCCGCGAGGTGGAGCGCGCGCGGGTTCTTATAGAACAGGCAAAGGAAGATTTGTCCGCCGCGGGGGAAACTTTTGACAGGGAGATAGAGGTCGGCGCCATGATAGAAGTTCCAAGCGCCGCTATTACCGCCGACATTATTGTGCAGGTTTGCGATTTTATAAGCATAGGGACAAACGACCTTATCCAGTATCTTTTGGCCGTAGACCGCGTAAACGACATGGTTGCGCATCTTTACGAGCCTACTCATCCGGCGGTTTTGCGCACATTGAACTATGTTGTGGACTCCGTGCGGAAAATGGGAAAGCCTGTCGGCGTTTGCGGAGAACTTGCGGCGAATCCGATTTTTGCGCCTCTGCTTTTGGGGATGGGAGTTACCGAATTCAGCATGTCGGTGAAATCCGTAAGCGAAATAAAATTTTTGCTTCGCAGGACATCGTTTGAAGAAGCCAGAAAATTGCGCGACGAAGTTCTTCAGTTGCAGCGTTCGCGCCATATAATAAGCAAGTTGCGCTCTTTCCACTACGAAAGCATGCAGCCGTACCGCCCCTAGCAGGAGAATTTTTTATGTTTGACTTAGCGAAAGTTTCCGCGGCTTTCAAGGATGCGGGAATAGAATTTTCCGCCGGCGCCAAGCAGCTTTTCGACGCGTCGCTGGACCACGCAAGATACAGTTTTTCCCCCGATATTGTAGCGTATGCAAAGAGCGGTGCAGACGTGTCTGGAGTTTTAAAAGTCGCCGGCCGTTTGGAAATTCCCGTAACTGTTCGCGGCAGCGGAACGGGTTGTTCGGGCGGTTGCGTGCCGATATCGGGTGGCATTGTTTTGGATTTGAGCGGTCTTAATTTTATAGAGATAGACCCGCTTTCACGCATAGCGCATGTAGGGGCAGGCGCGGTAACCGCCGAAGTAGACAAAGCCGCAAATGCGTTCGGGCTCTTTTATGCGCCTGATCCGTCTTCGCACAAATATTCTTCGATAGGAGGAAATATAGCTTGCAACGCCGGCGGGCTCAGGGCGCTAAAATACGGCTGTACCCGCGATAATTTGGCTGCTCTTGCAGTTTGCCTCCCGGACGGGGAAACGATAAAATGCGGGCTGCCTTTGCGAAAATTTTCGGCGGGCCCGAACTTGCGCGATTTGTTTGTAGGTTCCGAGGGAACTTTGGGCGTGGTAACGGAGGCATGGCTTAGGCTGCTTCCCATGCCAAAGGCGCGGAGGGCTGCGCTGTCATTTTTTGACGGCGACGAAGAGGGATTTAGGGGAGTCGAAAAAATTCTTCTTTCTGACATTACTCCGTGCATTTTGGAGTTTATGGATTCTGAAACTCTGGAGTGCGTTCGCATAAGAAATCCGCAAATGGGAATTGGCAAAGGTAAATCGGCTCTTTTGGCGGAGTTCGACGGAACGGAGTCGGAGGCGGACGAAGGCGCGCGCAGATTTGTCGAAATCCTTTCGGAATATGGCGCCAGAATGGCGAAAACGGAGGCGGAGGCGGAGGAGTTTTGGCAGGTTCGCAGAAAATCCTCGCAGGCTATGTACGAGTTGGGCGATTCAAAGGTTAGCCAGGACATAGTTTTGCCTTTCGGGGCAGTTTGCGATTTTTTCAGGTTTTTCAAGGCGCTCGGACGCGAACTTCATTTGGCGACTCCGGTATTTGGGCACGCTGGAGACGGAAATTACCACATACATTTTATGTATTTTGCCGACGAGAAAAACGCGCGCGAGCGCGCTTTGGAAGGAATGGACAAGGCTATTGTAAAAACAGTCGAATTGGGCGGGGCGGTTTCGGGCGAGCATGGAATCGGATTTTTGAAAAGCAAATATATGCCGGCCCAGCATTCCGGGCGGCAGATTTCTTTGATGCGCGAAATAAAAAAACTTTTTGACCCAAAAAACATTCTAAATCCTGGGAAGGTTTATTCTGTTACCGATATTTCCGGATTGCATCCTTTGCGCGGAGTTAAGCTGCCCTGGGACTAATTTTGACTCGATGCGTTGCGGCATTATTGTCGGGGGGGGGCGGTTGCGGCTTTTGCGCGCGTAAATGCTTTCTTTTGGGCCGGATTCGTCAATTTTTGCTTGGGCGGCGGATTTTGCCGGGAACGGGGCAATTTGGCGCGGCGCGGTTTGTCGGATAATTGTTTCGGTCGCGGTGCGCGGGAGGGATGTTTGCGGATATTTTTTTGTTAAATTTTTCATGCGGAATAGAATTTTAATTTTTGTCCGGCAACATAGGCTTGACAATTGGGAAAGAAGATAGGATACAACCTAAATTATTTTGAATGCGTTAATCGTCAGTCTTGCAATTATCATTGTTGCGTTTTGCTCGTTTTTTTCAAAGCTCGGCGCTTTGGGAAATGCGGGTGGGGCTTCTTTTGCGGATTGTGCCGCCCATGGGTTTTCCGCTATTTGCGCCGCGGATTTGTCTGCGGTTTATGCCGTGCAACCGGCCTGCCAAACGGAATTTGTCCAAAAATTGCGCAAACACCGCAGGAATTTTTTGCCGCCGCAGGCAAATATGTGTTTTGAGGCGTCGGGAATTTTGTCGGTTATTGCGGAACTTCCGGCGGATTTGTTTTACGCGCCGTTTTTATCCGATTATGGAGGTAAAAAAACTCCGCTTTTTACCGTGATTACAGCATCGTGCGGAGAAAAATTTATTCCGGCGGCAAAAGTGTTGCTAATTTGAATAAATTATGGGGGATTTTCTTTGGGAATGGGCGGCCGGCGCAAGCGCTGCCGTTGCGTTTCGCAAAAATTTCCCGGTTTGCAAAGTATAATTTGCCGATAAAACAGTTTATCGGCACCAGCAAATTCTCAACGCGCCCAAGGGCGCAAAATAATTTATTTAAATTACGTATATGTCAAATTTATCGTCATTTTTGTGCGACTTGAAAAATAGGGGTTTTTTGCGCCGCGCGAAAAAATTCGCCAAAACAGTAAATTCAATCGAAAGTCGTTTTGCCAATTTTTCCGAAGAAGATTTTAAGCTTAAAACAGCGGAATTTAAGGAGCGCGTTGCAAAGGGAGAAAATCCTGAAAAATTTCTTGCAGAGGCATTTGCCTTGGTCAAGTCGGCAGCCCGCAAGTTGTGCGGTTCAAAAGTTTTGGTATGCGGCATTGAGCAGGAATGGGACATGGTTCATTACGATGTCCAGCTTGTGGCGGGATTTTCGCTCTATAAAAACATGATTGCCGAAATCGCCACAGGCGAGGGAAAAACCCTGATTGCAACGCTTCCTGCGTATGTATACGCGCTGTACGGCAAAGGCTGCCATATAGCCACCGTAAACGAATACCTAGCTCGGCGCGACTGCGAGTGGATGGGTCCGATATATAATCTATTGGGGCTCAAGTGTTCTTACGTTTATTCTGGGCAGACTTCCGCGGATAAAAAATCCGCGTATTCTGCCGACATAACTTACGGCACTTCCACCGAATTTGGTTTCGACTACCTGCGCGACAATTCAATGACGCATTCGCGCGGCGAAAAAGTCCAGCGCGGTTTCTTTTTTTGCCTGATTGACGAAGCCGACTCAATCCTTATAGACGAGGCGCGCACGCCGCTCATAATTTCAGACTACGACGCCGACGAACCCGAGAATCCGTTTAAGGACATCCATCCATTGGTAAAGTCGATAGTTGCGGCTCAAACGCGCTTGGCAAACTCCGTGGCGGGCGATGTCGCCAAGCGGTTGAATGCCGGCAGGGAATTGAAAGAGGAAGATTTAAAAAGCCTTTACCAAGTAAAGCTTGCCGCGCCCCGCAACAAAATATTAAAGCAGATTTTGGAAAAAGGGGTCGTAAACATAGCCTTTGAAAAACTGCAGCTTTCTTTGTCGACGGGCTTCAACAAAAAAGCGCTAAACGATTTGAAGGAGAACCTTTACTATGTGGTTGATGAAAAACTCCACAGGGCCACTTTAACAACTCGCGGTCAGGAATTTTTAAATCCGAAGAACCCCGACGCGTTTACATTGCCCGATTGCGAGGCGGAAATCGAGCGCATAAACGCGGACGCTTCGCTCGGCGAGGCGGAGCGTTCCGAACGCATAGCCCGGGCGCGCGCAAATTTAATGAAAAAGTCTGAGACGATACATTCTTTTTCCCAGCTATTGCAAGCATACTCTCTGTATGAGCGCGACGTGGATTATATCGTTTCGGATGGGAAAATTGAAATAATAGACCCAAATACGGGGCGCGTTATGTACGGAAGGCGTTGGAGCGACGGGCTCCACCAGGCTGTCGAGGCAAAGGAGGGCGTGAAGATAGAGCGCGAAAACCTCACTTGCGCCACAATAAGCATTCAGAATTATTTTAGAATGTATTCCAAATTGGCCGGCATGAGCGGAACCGCCAAGGAGCAGGCCGACGAATTTTCCGAAGTATACGGAATGGGCGTAATAGAGATTCCCACAAACAAGCCGTGCGTGCGCCGCGATTTCGACGACGTCGTAATGCTTACCCGCCGCGAAAAATACAGGCGGGTTTTGGAAATTCTGACTGAAGCGCATTCGCGCGGGCAGCCAGTTTTGGTTGGGACTCCGAGCGTGGAAGAATCTGAGGTTGTTTCCAGAATGTTGAAAATGGCCGGAATAAGGCACAATGTGCTAAACGCCAAGAATAATTCCGCCGAGGCGGTAATAGTGGCGCAAGCGGGGCGCATGGGGCAGATAACAATAGCCACCAACATGGCTGGCAGGGGTACAGACATAAAATTGGGCGAAGGCGTAAACGATATCGGTGGATTGCTGATTTTATCGACCTCGCACCACCATTCGCGCCGCGTTGACAGGCAGCTCATGGGAAGATGCGCCAGGCAGGGAGACAATGGTCAAACTATCTTTGTCGTGAGTTTGGAGGACGATTTGATAAGGCTCCATGCCGATACTTCGGTATTTCAAAAGGCCATAAAAAATAAACACCGCGACGGCGTTGCGCTTTCGCATCCGCTTTTAAAAAGATTGATAAGCAGGGCGCAAGACGAAGTAGAGACTGAGTATTCGGCGGCGCGCAAGGAAATGTTGAAATTCGACAATCCCGCCAATAAGCAGCGCTCGATAGTTTATTCGATTCGGGATGAAATAATATCTGCCGACAATCCGGATTCAATATTGGATAGATATATTGAGGAAACTGTGGATTATTTTGTCGAGGACGCTCTGCCGGTTGAAGATTTGGACATATCTTCCGCGGACTTGTCCCGCTTGTGCGAAAAATGCTCCGCTGTTTTTCCGATAGACGCCAAGCCTTCGGAATTTGAAGGCGGCGGAAGAAAAAAAATAGCGGAAATGCTTGTCGAAAAGGCACGGGTTGCGGTGGGAAACATGTTTTCGGCAGTTGATCCTAAAATTGCCTCGGAAATAAAAAAGCGCGCGCTGTTGGGCGCTTTCGATTCAGCATGGCGCGGGCACATAGCCGCTCTCGAAGACTTGCGCAACGGAATATATCTGCGCTCGTACGCGCAGAAAGACCCGTATTGCGAGTTTGAAAAAGAGGCTTTTGAATTCTTTAAGGACACTATAAGGCAAATGCACGAAACCGCGTTAAAATCCATAGCATTCAGTTTTGCCGGCGTTTCTTCCCAGACGCAAACGTCGCGGAGGGACATAAAAAGGGCAATTATCCGCTGATGCGTTTCGCGCATAAAACCAACTATAAAACTTTAAAACTAAAATACCATGCAATACATAAATTCATTCGCGCATTCCCATGCAGTTTTATTGTCGGCGTCAATCCTTTTGGTGGCGTATATATTTATTGCCACCGAAAAAATAAGCAAAGTAACCGTCGCTTTAATCGGGGCGTGCGTTACGATAGCGTTGGGGCTGCTGAGCCAGCAAAAATACGACGGCGCGTCGATAAACACGCACTATTTTGTGAATTTTATCGATTTTAACGTCATCTTTTTGCTGATATCGATGATGATTATTGTTTCAATAACCGCCAGAAGCGGCGTATTTAACTTTTTGGCTACGCACCTGTTGAGCTTCACAAAGGGAAAACCCGTTGCAATTCTTATAACATTGGGATTTTTCACAGGTTTTGTAAGCGCCTTTTTGGACAACGTTACAACCGTCATTCTCATAATGCCTATAACTTTTGCGATTGCGCAAAAATTGGAAATTTCTCCAATGCCTTTTTTGATTGCGGAAGTGTTCGCCTCGAATATCGGCGGTACCGCAACTCTGATAGGAGATCCTCCAAACATCATAATCGGAAGCGCAGGAAACCTTTCTTTCAGCGATTTTATATGCGAGCTTACCCCGATTGTGCTCATAATATTGTTCGTCGTTTTAATGATGCTTTCCTTCTTGTTTAGAAAAGACTTGAAAGCTTCCCCGGAAAAAATGGCCGCGCTTATGGATACCGCACAGGGCGATACAATTACGAACCGCCCATTGATGATAAGATCGGTTTTAGTGCTGGGACTGGTGATAATCGGGTTCCTTTCGCATACGGCAACAGGGCTGGAAACGTCGATAGTTGCCCTGTGCGGAGCGAGCATTCTGTTGCTCTTTGAAAAACCCGCAGACATATTTAAGGAAGTCGAGTGGAATACAATTTTCTTCTTTATAGGGCTTTTTATAATAGTTGGAGGGTTGGAGGCTTCTGGCGGAATAAAAATGATGGCTGATTTCCTGATGGACATAACAAAGGGTTCCCAGCAGGCTACTAGCATGATTGTCCTTTGGGCTTCTGGCATAATTTCCGGGGTGATTGACAACATTCCATACACGGCAACCATGGCTCCTATGATTCTTGAAATAGAGCGCGCCCTTGGGCGGGAATACGCGAATCCGCTTTGGTGGAGCCTATCTCTTGGAGCGTGTTTGGGCGGCAATATGACGATAATAGGCGCAGCCGCAAATGTCATTGTTTCGGAGAGAGCCGCCCAAAACGGATGGAAGATTAGCTTTATGTTTTTCCTCAAATACGGCGCGCTTGTTACGTTCGTTTCGCTGGCGCTTTCTGCTGCCTATCTTTATTTGCGGTTTTTTATATAATAAAAGCCCTCTTGACTATTTTGCCGATAGTGCTTTCATTGTCGGTAAATTTGAATCGCCGCCCGACGTAAATTTCGGGCGTTTTATTTTTTTATGGAAAACACTCCAAAGCAGTTTAATGACACCGAAGAATTTCTTTACGCCCTGCGAAATGCTGGCTCAAAGTACTCGCTGGATAGAATTAGAAAGATGTGCGGGCTGTTTGGGGATCCTCAAAAATCGTTTCCGATAATACACGTTGCGGGCACGAACGGAAAAGGTTCTGTTTGCGCAATGCTTGAGCGCATTCTGCGCGGCAGCGGATGCGGAAAGGTCGGAATGTTTACTTCTCCGCACCTTTTGTACTTGGGCGAACGTGTGCAGATAAATAGGCATCCGATTGAGAAATCTGAAATAATGTCTATTGTTGATGAAATACGCGCAAAACTTGCGGAATGTGGAGGTTTCGACGAGTCGAATAGGGCGGAATATCCGTCTTTTTTCGAATATATGACTTTGCTCGCGTTTATTTATTTCGCCCGTTCGGGAGTTGATTGCGCAGTGGTAGAAGTCGGATTGGGCGGAAGATTGGATTCGACTAATATTGTGTTGCCGGCCGCTTCTATTATAACTTCGATAGGCCTCGACCACATCCAAATTTTGGGCGGAACCGTTGCCGACATCGCCAGGGAAAAGGCTGGAATAATAAAGCCTGAAGTTCCGGTAATATCCGGTTGGCTGCCTGCCGAGGCTTTGGCTGTCGTGCGGAGCGTCGCCGCGGAAAAATCTTCGCCCCTTTACGAATCTGCGAACGCTTTTTCCGAAGATTCGAGTCTTCCGCAAACCTCTTTGCGCGGATATTACCAGCGCAGAAACGCGGCAGTTGCCTTGCAGGCGGTGAGGGTATTGCGCAAACTTGCCAAAGACGGCAAGGCTTCGAAAACTTTCGATATTTCCGACGAATCCGCTTTGAAGTGCCTTAAAGATGTTTCTTGGGCGGCGCGCTGGCAGGAGATAGATTTGAAAAACGGAGCGAGGCTCATTTTGGACTCGTCGCACAACGAGGAGGGCGCTAAAACTTTGGATTCAAACCTTTCGGATTTGGTCGTAGAACTAAAAAAACAGGGAAGGGCGAATCCGGCAATTTCCGTCGGCGTGCTGGGGCGCGAAAGGGCGGTTCCGCTGTTTAAAGTCATTGTAAAGTACGCCCGCAAAATAATATTGCTCGAGCCTAAACAGCCGCGGGCGTTGACTTTTGAAGAATTGCGCGAATGCATTGGGGAGTGCGGCGCAGAAATATCCCAAATGCGCGTCGAAGATTTATACAAATCCGATTTTACCTGCAGCGCCGTCGGGGCCGGAGATACTATTGTGTGCACTGGGTCGATATATTTGGCGGGGGAAGTCTTGGCGGCTTTAGGCGGCAAGATTCCCGACGGGCTCCAGGATATTCCGTATCCTAAACAGCCCTAATTTGTCGGTGAAAAACAAATTGGAAAAAATTTTTGTCTTGTGAAACTTATTTGCCGCTATTATTATTTTAATATGCACAGAACGGTATATGATGGCAATTTATTGTTATAGAAACTTTTTTAGGACACTTGCAGTATTAGCGCTTATTTTTGCGGCGGGATATAATTATTTGCATTCGGAGACTCTCGATGTTCCGGAAGACAAATCTGCCGCGCGCGCGGAAAACCGGTTGGAAAACCGCAAGGAGAATAAGAAAGTCTCCCGCGAGGCAAAAAAAATCGCAAACAAGGACAGGCGCGCCCAAAGGGCGGAGAGAATGGCAGATAGGCATTTGGAAAAAATCGCCAAAATAGAGCCAAAGTCGCCGTTCGAAGTCGATGGCGATTCTTTTAAGCCGGTTTGCAAAATAGATGAAATAGTCCTAAAAAACCTTAACGAGCGCAATTTGAAGCCCGCGAAATTATGTTCCGACGCTGTTTTTTTGCGCAGAGTATACCTCGATTTGACCGGAACAATACCAACGCGCGACGAGGCAGCAAAATTCATAAACAGCAAAGACTTTAAAAAGCGTGAAAAGCTTGTAGATTCGCTAATCGGTTCGGAGGATTTTGTAACGTATTGGACTATGAAGTTTGGAGACAACTTTCGCATAAAAGCGGAATTTCCCATAAATTTATGGCCGAACGCAGCCCAGGCGTATTCGCGGTATCTCTCGAAATCCTTGGCGGACAATGTGCCGTACGATAAATTTGTGCGAGATATGCTGACTTCAAGCGGTTCCAATTTCAGGGTCGGCGAGGTTAATTTCTACCGCGCAATGCAGGCGCGCACGCCGGAATCCATAGCCGCGTCTGTGGCGCTGACTTTTATGGGGATGCGCTTTGAAAAACTTCCCGAACAAAAGCGGAAGGATATGGCGGAGTTCTTCTCGCGCATGACTTATAAAAGCACGAAAGAGTGGAAAGAGGAGATTGTTTTTTACGATCCGTCCAAGCGCGCGCCGTTTGAAGGAACTCTCCCGGACGGTAAAAAAGTAAGCATGGGCCCCGATGGCGACCCCCGCGCGGCGTTTGCGGAGTGGCTTACCACAAAGGGGAATCCGTATTTTTCGCGCGCGGCTGCAAATAAAATATGGTCATGGCTGTTCGGCACGGAAATTGTGTCTCCGGTTGACGATATGTTTGCTGAAAATAAACCGGTTTCCCAGGAATTTTTGGACGGCTTGGCGGGTGAACTCGAAAAGGCTGATTACGATTTGCGCAAGTTTATACGCATGATAGTGCTTTCACGCACATACCAGCAATCTTCAATTCCGCGCTCCGAACCGGTTGAGACCCGCAAGAATTTCGGCGTTTACGGGATTCGCCAGTTGGATGCCGAAGTGCTGATAGACATATTGTGTAAAATTACGGGAACAAGCGAAACCTATTCCAGCACAACTCCCGAGCCCTATACAATGCTGCCAAATTATAAGACGGCGGTGTCCCTGCCGGATGGAAGCATTACGACATCTTTCCTTGAGTTATTCGGGAAATCTCCGCGCGATACGGGATTGTTTCAGGAGAAAACTTTGACGCCGTCGCCGTCGCAGCGCTTGCATATGGTAAATTCAAGCCATATCAGAAACAAGATAGAGCGCGGGCCTGCCCTTAAGCCTATTTTCAAATTGGGAGCGGCAAAATTGCTTGATCCGCTTTATTTGACGGTGCTTTCGCGTTATCCGACTTCCGAGGAAAAGGCAATTTATGCAAAGTATAATTTGGATGAAAAAAACGGAGCTTGGTCGAAAATTCTCGACGCTCCTTGGGTGCTTTTTAATTCGGAGGAATTTTTAAACCGACACTAAAATGGAGGATGCAGCAATGTCTAAGAGCTTAAATTTTAATCGCATTTCGCGCCGGAATTTTTTGAAGAACAGCGCAGTTATAGGAGGCGGTTTGGTTGCCGGTTTCCCGCCGATTTTCGCCCAGGAACGCACAGCCCAAGGCGCGGCAGGCGCAGCTGCTGCAAAGGGCAAGTCGTTTGGCATGGCAAAGTCGGTAATACAAATATGGCTTTGGGGAGGCCCGGCACACACCGATACATGGGACCCAAAACCTGATTCCGGATACGATTATTGCGGGCCTCTTGCAAATCCTATAAAGACGAATTTGGACGGGCTTATAATCGGACAACTTATGCCTAATTTGGCAAAGTGCGCAGATAAATACGCAGTTATCCGCAGTTGCACTCACGGCGAAAACGCGCATGAAACTGGCTCATATCTAGTCCAGACTGGGCGCATGCCGGGCCGTTACGTCTATCCTTGCGCGGGGGCGGTAGTCTCGAAATTTAAAGGGTACGACGGCGGATACAAGGGAATGATTCCTCCGTACATAGTTCTCACCCAGCCGCAGGGAAGATTTTCGGAAGCGGGATTCTTGGGGACGAAATACAAACCTTTTGCAACCGGTTCGGATCCGTCGCGCGTGCCGTTTGAAGTTGAGGGAATTGTTGCGCGGGGAATTTCCGAACGCAGGCAGAAGTCGCGCAAAGAACTTTTGGACGACTTGAACACGTTTAAGAAAGCCATGGCAAACAGCGGCTATTTGTCGGCATCGGATTCTGCCGTAGACCAGGCGTACAATCTTGTTCTTGGCGACGCGGGAAAAGTGTTTAATATCTCAACCGAAGACGATAAAACAAGGGCGGAATACGGAAACAACTGGATAGGCAATTCCTGCCTTATTGCGCGCAAGCTTGTCGAGGCTGGAGTGCCATACGTTACCATAAACTACAACGGTTGGGATACCCACAAGGGACATTTCGGCGAGATGAACAAAAGGCTCCCGCAAACGGACAAGGCGATTGCCGCCCTAATAAACGATTTGTCCCAGCGCGGGCTTTTAGACTCGACTATAATTTGGTGGAGCGGGGAATTTGGGCGCACTCCGCGCATATCTTGGGAGCCTCCGTATTCGGGTGGCAGGCAGCATTGGGGGCATGCTTTCGCCTCGATGCTCGCAGGCGGCGGCTTTAAGGGGGGCTCTGTTGTAGGAAAAACCGACGACAAAGGCGAATATGTTGAGGAGCGTCCAGTTTATCCCGGAGATTTAATCGGAAGCATTTATTATAATCTCGGCATAGATCCCGACGCCACTCTTACAACTCCGCAGGGAGATGTTGTGCGTCTAATTCCGGAGAGCTCCGAAGAAGTTAAATCCGGCGGAATTCTTACTGAAATAATGCGCGCATGAAATTTTTACGAAACATAATTCTTTGCTCGTTGGCAATTTTTACTGTTATTTCGGCATTTGCACAGCAGACGAGCCCCAACATAGCCTATGTCTATCCTGCGGGAGGGCAGCGCGGCTCTACTTTCAAGGCTATTCTTGGCGGCAGAAATTTTACGGGAGCAGAACGCGTAATCGTTACAGGCGGCGGGGTTTCTGTAAAAGTAGGCGAGGTTACTGTTCCTGCACAGCAGAACGATGTCCCCGCGCTTTTAAACAAGCTGGAAAAAGAATATATCCTGCTGCATCCCGAAATTAAAGAGGAAGTTCAAAAACTCGGCAACGAGGGCCAGGCTTTCTTGCGCAAAAAAATTCGTTCGAGCCCTGAAAACGTCGAGGCCATAGCCAATGTCGAGGCGTCGTATTTTCTAAGGAGGCTTTCCGGCGATGCTATGGCGGAAACCGTAGAGGTAGAAATAACCATAGATGAAACTGCAGAGGTTTCGGAACGCAATATAATGGTTTTAACTCCCCGGGGATTGTCTAATCCTGTCAAATTTATGGTTGGGGCTCTTCCGGAAGTTGCGGAGGACAGTCTCAGGGAAGTTGCGCGCGAGCGCTCGGCGTTTAAGAAAAATAAGGGAAGATGGCTGCATGTTTACACGCAAGTTTTGTCGTACGTAGTGCCGTCAAAAAAGACTCAGACGCATGTAAAACTGCCCGTGGTGGCAAACGGGCAGATTACAGAGGCAAACACCGACACTTATACTTTCGACGCTAAAAAAGGACAAAAAATAGTAATGTCCGTGGAGGCCCAGGCCTTAATTCCGTACATATCCGACGCCGTTCCCGGATGGTTTCAACCCGTCATAAAGGTGCGCAATTCAAAAGGCGAAGAAATGGCGTACAACGACGATTTTTACCATCATCCGGATTCATTGCTTTTATTTGAAGTGCCGGAGGACGGCGAGTATTCTGTGGAAATTTACGACGCCATTTACAGAAGCAGAGAGGATTTTGTCTATAGGCTGACAATAGGAGAAATTCCTTTTGTTACCGGAATTTTTCCGCTTGGAGGAAAGACGGGAAGCATCGACAATTTTGAATTGAGCGGATACAATCTCGATGCAAAAACGACGCAGATAAATATGGAAAAAGCCGGCATTTCCGCAAAATACGCCGAAGACGCCCTAAAGGACACTTCGCATATACGCTTGCCCATGATGGTTTCGGGCGTGGATGAAATTGTATCGTCGGCGGAAATCGAAAAGCTCAGAAACGGCGGAACCTTGGACGGTGTGGACGTAAATTCCCTGAAGCCTGCCGAACTGAAAATTCCAAATTTTGCCAACGGCAGAATTGAAAAGAAGAACCAGGTCGACTCTTATAAATTCGAGCTTGGCGAGGGCAAAAAAGTCGTGATTGAAGTTTTTGCGCGCCGTTTGGGGTCTCCTCTGGATTCCTTTATTACAGTGTCCGATGAGAGCGGCAAAGTTGTTGCCCAATCCGACGATATAGAGGATTTAAGCTATGGGCTTGTAACCCACCATGCTGATTCGCGGCTGGAATTCACTGCGCCCAAAACAGGGTCGTACATAATACGCGTCTACGACTCTTCCGGGACGGCTTCGGAACTTCATGCATACAGGCTTTATATAGGCGAACCCGCCGAAGATTTCGAGTTGCGCACGGTGCCGGCAAACATAAACATAGCGCCGGGGGATTCGACTGCGTTTAACGTGCACGTTTTTAGGCGCAATGGATTCGACGCCCCCATAATACTTTCCGCCAAAAATCTTCCTAAAGGCTGGACGCTTTCCGGCGGCGTGATAGGCAAGGGCAAGGATTCTGCGCGCGTAACGCTGACTGCGCCCGATAACGCGCCTCGGAAAATATTTCCGATTCAAATTGTCGGCAACTCCGTCATAGGCGGAAAAAACGTCTCGCGAGTTTCCTTGCCTTGCGAAGATATGATGCAGGCTTTTTACTATCGCCATTACGTTCCGGCAGCGCAGCAAAATGTATGCGTCAATACGGCGAAGCTTTTTGGCAAGCGCTACGATTCTTTGATGTTCGAGACAGATTATCTAGACCGGACATTGCAAATACCCATAGAAGGCGGCAAGACTTTTAAAATAGGGCGCCTCAACGGGAAAGTTGCCGGAGGTGTAAAATGCAACATAGAGTCGGAAAATGGCAATTTAAAGGTCTCTAAATTCTACGTCTCCGGAAATAGAATGTATGTAATTATAAACGCCGACCCCGAAAAGTCTAAAGTCGGAGAGGTTGGGCGCTTTATATTGAGTTTCATAGCCAAAAAAGGCCGCGATTTCGTGCAAATTGCTTCAATGCCGTCTTGGGAATACAGGATTGTTGCAAAGCAGCTAAATGCCGACAAGTCTCCTGAAGAAGCTCCGCCGCCGCCTCCTCCTCCGGAAGAAAAGAAGCCTAAGAAAAAGGGCTCTAAGAAATCCGCTGCGAAAGCCGAAAACAAGGCTTCAGCAGTTGCAGGCAAAGACGCTGAATCTCCAAAGAAGGCAGTTCCAACCGGCGCAAAGGAAACGCCTCAAACTCCCAAAACGCCCCGCAAGGCAAAGGGAGGCGAGGTATGATTCTAAAAACGTCCCGCAAGGCAAAGGGCGGCGAGGTATAACTCCAAGGACGCCCGGCGTGGCAAAGAGCGGCGAAGTATAACTCCAAGGACGCCCGGCGTGGCAAAGAGCGGCGAGATACAATCAGAACCTTGCGTTTTCAAAATGTCTTAACGAAACAACGCTTAGGTTGTCGTCGAGCACTACGTCAACCACGTCGAATCTCCAAGTACGGGGCTTTGCGGAAAGGGATGACATATACGCAAAGGCGCATCTGCGCACCGCGCTGCGCTTCTTCTTAGAAACTGCTGCGTAATATCCGTCTACTTTTGCGCATTTTGAACGGGTTTTTACTTCAACAAAAACTGTTGTTTGCTCGTCGATTGCAATTAGGTCGATTTCGGTGCGGCCGCTCCTAAAATTTCTCCTCAAGATTTTCATTCCACGGTTTTTCTTTAGAAAACTTGCGGCTGCGTCTTCGCCGATTTTTCCTTTTTTTGCCGCCAATGTTATCGGGCGGCTGGCAAATAGATTCTTGAGGAATTTGAGCATCTAACCGAAAATATTTTACGATTTTGCGTTTCGTCAAGAAGTTTATATTTTGCGCTTTAAATTTTACTCTTTAGGAGTATCGTTAGAAATTTATTACAAAACAAGAAATGGAAAAACTTCCCCTTAGATCGTGGATAGAAGTAGATTTCACTAGATTGGAATCGAACGTCCGCAAGATAAAATCAACTCTTCCCGCCGGAGTTAAGTACATATGCGTCGTAAAAGCGGACGCATATGGGCATTGTATGCCGCAGGCTCTTATGCGTTTTTTGCGGGGTGGAGCCGACATATTTGCCGTTGCCAATCTTTACGAGGCCTCGAGAGTGAGAGAAATAGTATCCGATAAGTCTGTTCTTATTTTGAGTCCAATTCTAAAAGAGGAGCGCTCTTTGGTGTTCGATTACGGAGCGACCCCGGCAGTGTCTTCGTACAACGAAGCCAAGGCGTTTTCGGATTTGGCGCGTTCGCGCGGAAAGGTTCTTGAGGTCCAAATAAAGTTGGATACGGGCATGGGGCGCGCGGGAGTCTGGTATGAAACGGCTCCAGAAGTGATAAAAAGGATTTTAACTCTTGACGGAATAAGGGTTTCGGGAATGTTTTCGCACCTGTCGAGCGCCGACACAGACAGGGAATATACAAAAAAACAATTCGATATTTTTAAATCCGTTGCAGCCGGGTTTGCAACTTCCGATATGCTCCTGCACATACACAACAGCGCCGCTTTGCGCTATATGCCTGTGGAGCCGCCGTTCAACGCAGTTAGAATGGGCTTGTTGCAGTATGGAATAAATCCGTTTGAAAAAGGCGGATATGAAAACCTTAATTTGGAGCCCGTCTTGGAGTTTAAATCGAGAATCCTCGCGGTCGGCGTTTGTGGCGGCAAAAAAATAGCGACTGTCGCTGCGGGATACGCCGACGGCGTCCCTTCCGGATTTGTGGACGGAGCGCATGTGCTTGTCAGAGGCAAGCGCTGCCCGATACTCGGGTCTGTTACTTTGGATGAAACTGTTATTTGCGTAGATTCAGTGCCGGATTCTTCTGTCGGCGACGAAGTAACGTTTATAGGGGAACAGTTGGGCGGCGAAATTTCGCTTTCGGACTACAGCCGCTGGACGCGAAGGATTCCATGGGAAACTATGGTGGCGATTCCGCGCAGGGTTGACAGAATACTTAAATAATGTTTTTTTGTTTTTTTAGAATATGAATTCCAGCAGAAATATAGGCGATAAATTTGCCAAAAAAGAGACTGTTTTTTCCGTCGAGTTTTTTCCCCCGAAAACAGAGGAGGGCGCGCGGCAGATTTTGCGCACTGCAAACAAGCTCCGCGAAGTTTCTCCGGATTACGTTTCAATAACCTATGGCGCGGGCGGTTCTACGCGCGAGCGCACAGTTGAGTACGGCGAGTTGCTGCGTGAAATATTTAATTTCGAGGTTATGCCCCACCTTACGTGTTTCGGCAATTCGAAAGCCGAAATTTCGGACATGCTCAAGCGTTTTAATGCCAGCGGATTTTGCAACGTAATGGCCTTGCGCGGAGATCCTCCAAAAGGGGAGACTGTTTTTGTCCCGCATCCGGACGGATTTAAGCATGCTTCGGAGCTTGTTGAGTTTATAAGAGAAAATTATCCCGACTTTGGAATAGGCTGTGCCGGTTATCCCGAGAAACATCCAGAAGCGAGGACTCTCGACGCGGATATCGGCTATCTGAAGAGAAAAGTCGACGCGGGAGCCGATTTTATTGTAACCCAGTTGTTTTTCGACAACGCCCATTATTTCAGGTTTGTGGAAAAATGCCGCGCTGCCGGAATTGACAAGCCAATTATCGCCGGGCTTCTTCCTGCTTTAAGCCTGAAACAGGTAAATAATTTCAAGACAATGTGCTCTAGCGACATACCAAATACACTACTGGAGCGCCTTGCAAACGCCCCTGAAGAAGACGGCGCAAAAATAGGATTAGATTGGGCTCGCTCGCAAATAGAGGAGTTGAAATCAGCAAAAGTTGACGGAATACATCTTTACATATTAAACCGCGCAGCTTCCGCTTTGGAGCTTGCGCGCGCAATCAGGGGCTAATTCGCGCCTTTTGGTGGTTGCGCAAGCTATTGCCTGATTGCTGGAGCTTGCCTTGCATCAAGAAGCGCAGAACTTTCCGTTTGCGAGGCTAGAGGCTTTAATATTTAAGGGCACAATTTAACTGCCATTGGACAACATTCAAATGTTTGCTGTTTGCGCTGCTATTTGAGCTGTTGGAGCTTGCCGCGTAAGAAAAAAGCCTCTTTGATTTATAATGGAATTTTATATAGAGTGCGCCGATGGGTTAGGTTGTTGTTCAACGGCGCGGTTGTATAGCGAGTTCAGCTTTTGAGCGCGGCGCATATTGCAGAATTTCAAAAGCGATATTAG
>CALXLN010000013.1 GCA_944389215.1 uncultured Opitutales bacterium | reverse complement strand
AACGCAGAGCCTATGGATACAGAAACTTTGAAAATTACAGACTGAGAGTCCTCGTGGAATGCGGGGTGAATCTATGAAAGGCAAATCTAAAAAATCAACCTATTCCACAACCTTTGGTGTTGACCCGTTTTTTCCCGCGATAAAAACGTATAAGGCAAATTGCCATTTGCAAGTCAAACAACCTTGTCGCATTCCGCGCCGCGCGCATAGTGGGCCTAAAAAATATTTGCGCGGCAAAATACTCCCGGCGGGAGTCGAACCCGCATCGATGGTACCGGAAACCATAGCTTTATCCATTAAACTACGGGAGCTTTTTTAACTGTAAAGAATGCAAACGAAAAAGGGCGAATATGCAAGCTGAAAAAGACTGGAAAATTCTGAAAACAATGTTTTATTATAATGTGAAATAGAATTTGAAAGGTAGTGTATGTCAGCAAAAGTATTCGCGATAGCCAATCAAAAAGGCGGAGTCGGTAAAACCACGACCGCGGTTAATTTGTCCGCCGGCTTGGCGAGGCGAAAATTGCGCACATTGCTGATAGACATGGACCAGCAAGCGAGCGCAACGAGCGCTTTGGGGTATGAAAAAACGCGCGGCGGCAGCTTGTACCAAGTCTTGCACGGCGAGGGAAGCGCGCGCGCAAAACTCATCCAGACGGAGCGAAAGAACCTTTGGCTGATTCCTTCCGAAACGGATTTGTCTGCGATAGAAGTGGAATTGTCCGGTAGCGAGAACTATCTTGTGAGGCTGCGCGAATGCATTGCCGAACTTAAGAATTCCGGAGAATTTGACGCTATAGTTATAGATGCTCCACCTTCTCTGGGGTTGCTTTCAATGAACTCTCTTGCAGCAGCCGACTATTTAATAGTCGCCTTGCAGTGCGAGTATCTTGCAATGGAGGGGCTAGGGCAAATTATGAATGTCGTCGAACAGTTGCGCGAGGCTGGCGTAAGCGACACTCTCGAGGTTGGCGGAATTGTGATGACAATGTACGATTCGCGCACGAACTTGTCTAAGCAGGTTTTGGGCGAAGTTAAGAATTATCTTCCAGGGCTTGTCTTTAACACTCTGATACCCCGCACCGTGCGCCTTGCGGAGGCCCCGAGTTTCGGCAAGACGATATTCGAGTACGCCAAGTGGAACGAGGGCTCTTTTGCCTACGACAGGCTTGCCAAAGAGTTCGACAAACGTTTTTCGCTGTCGAAAAAATAGCGTATGGAGATTCGCAAATATATAATAAAGCGCATATTCAAACCGTCTGTGGCGAAGAGGGCAAAGGCTATGCGGCGCGCCAAAAATGCGCGTTCAAAAGCCGCTCGCGAGGCTAAGAACAAGGAGACCGCAGCGCTTCAGGCGCGTCTAGGGTACGAGTTCAAGGATTTGTCAATATTGAACGAGGCCTTGACGCATCCCGGATCTGTGGGGATTTCAAAGAAAGTGAAATCAAACCAGAGGCTTGAATTTCTGGGCGACGCCATTCTGCAATCCATAATAACTGATACTGTCTTTAAAAAGTTTGACGAATACGACGAAGGCTTGCTTACAAAAATTAGAATAGCGCTTACTCAGGGCTGTTTTTTGAGCGCGATGTCAAAGGATTTAACAATACCCCAATATTTATTGCTGCCAAAAGGGTCTGAGCATTTGCGCGAAATGCCCTCGGCTGCCGAAGACGCTTTCGAGGCTGTCGTGGGCGCGATATACTTGGATTCCGACTTTGAGACTGCCAGAAAGACGGTTTTAAGTTGGTACAAGAGAAATCTGGACGATCTTCCCGATTTGGTGGAGCAGCAAAATCCGAAGGGAGCTTTGCAGGAGGCCGCCGCAAAGCGTTCCGAAAAAGTCGAGTATGTTCTGCTTTCTCAAAGCGGGCCGGATCATCAGAAGGTTTTTGAGGTTGAAGTTAGCGTAGGCGGGGTTTCTTTGGCGCGCGCGGCTGCGTCTTCAAAGAAATCGGCGGAGTCAAAAGCCGCGCGGGCGGCTTTAAGAGAATATTTAAAGAAAACTTCTGCGGCGTTGGAAACCGAAAAAGATTCCGATTGTTCCTCCGGAGCGGAAGAAAATATTTCTGCGCCCCCCAAAAAAACCGGGGCAAAGAAAACCGTCGCCAAGCTTGAAATAAAACCGTCCGCAGCGCATTCCAAATAGCTTTGTTTTTTCTCAACTTGCGTTGAAAAGGCGCACGGCAGGCGGGCAATAAATATTATGTTAAGGGCAAAAACGCTGAAATCCGATTTTTATCCGTACGTTGCGCAGGCAGCGTGGGCGGCTTTTTGCGCGCAGCTAGTGGCTGGAAAGGCCAATAAAAAAAGCGGGCTTTTCGCGCTGGTGTTTGAATCTTATTCAGACTGCGAGATTTTCCATTCTAGATTGAAATTTTTTTTGGATTGGTGGGGCGTTAAATGCGCATGCCGCGTTTTGCCTCCGCTTTCGGGAGAAGTCCGTTCGGACGCGGGCGCGTTCGACGCCGTTTGCGAACGCACGGGAACTTTAAACGCGATGGCAGAGTCGCCCAATAGCCAATTTTCCGTTGTGGTTTTGGCGACGCCGGAATCCCTTTTCAATCCCGCTCCGGCTCCCGGAGCGGTCGAGAGAATGGAGCTGAAAATAGGAGACAAGATAAGGTTGGAGGATTTCAGGGGCAAACTTTGCTCGTACGGATATTTCAACGAGGTCTTGTGCGAGAGCCCCGGGCAATTCTCTGTGCGCGGCGGGGTTGTGGACGTCTATCCAATTTCGGCGCGCGCCCCGGTAAGAATCGATTTTTTTGGCGACGAAATAGACGGCATTCGCACATACAATCCCGATACCCAGTTGGGAGATTTGAAAATTTCGTCTGTGCGCGTAGACGCTGTTCCGCCCCAAAACGTTTCAGATGGCGTGCCGTCGTGCGGCGGAAAGTATTGCGCTTTGGATTATCTTCCGCCTGCGCCTGTGGAGTGGGTCTTTTTTGAGCCGTCGTCGCTTGAGTCGAAGTTTCCAAACGAATTTCTTTTTTCGGAAGATTCGAATTTTGACAGGCCCGGGTTTCAAAAGGCCTTCGACAGGCAAAAAACAACAGGCGACAATTTTTGCGCGGTTTCTGCTATCGACGTTGCGGGGGAATCATTCGCGGGTGCGCAACGCAAGGAATTTGCGTGCGAAGATATGTCGGCGTATTCAAATTTTGCGTTCGACGATGAAATCGGCGTGGAGCGCTTCAATTCGGAATCCCGGACGCGGGCCGATTTCTTAAGAAGGCTCGCCGATTGGAACGCCGACGGCGCAGATATTTTTATCGCGGCGGAATCCAAGGGCGACGAGGACGCAGCGCGCAGAATGTTTGCGTCGGAGAATATAAAATGTTCGTTTAAATTTATAGAAGGAAACTTCGGGGACGGCTTTATAATAAAGAAATTCCCCGATGGGTTTGTCCGCCCGCCGCAGCTTTCGAAAAATGCGCGTTCTGCAGTGTTTGCAAGTTGCCGCGACATGTTCGGCAGGCGCGCGAAGATAGCGCTCGAACCGCGAAGGAGGATGTTTTCGCACCGCGCGCAAGTCGACCAGCTTCTTGATTTTTCCGAGCTTGGCGAGGGCGACTACGTCGTTCATTTTACGCACGGAATCTGCAGGTACCACGGGGTTGTAAAACTGGATTTAAACGGTTCTTCACAGGAGGTGATGAAGCTTGAATTCGAGGACTCTGCGATGCTGTACCTGCCGCTTCACAAGGCTCATTTGCTTAGCCGGTACATAGGTTTGGACAAGCGCCATCCGCGATTGGCTAGGCTTGATTCAAAATCTTGGATAAAAGTAAAAACTGCCGCGGAGCTCGCAACTTTAGACTACGCCGCGGAGCTTCTCGAAATGCAGTCAAAGCGCGAAATTGCCCAAGGGCATGCTTTCCCTCCCGACGGCGATTGGCAGTCGAGCTTCGACGATTCTTTCCCGTATGCGGAAACGCCGGACCAGCTTCGCGCCATAGAGGAGGTAAAGGCTGACATGCAAGATTCGCGGCCGATGGAGCGCCTGCTGTGCGCGGACGTAGGGTTCGGCAAGACCGAAGTTGCCATGCGCGCTGCGTTCAAGGCTGCCATGGACGGGAAGCAGACGGCGATTTTATGCCCAACTACAATTCTTTGCCAGCAGCACTTCAGAAATTTCAGGGAGCGCATGGCGGGCTATCCGATTGTAGTGGAAATGCTGTCGCGGTTCCGCACAAAATCGGAGGCCGAAAAAATAAAAAGGCAGTTGGCGGCAGGGCAAATAGACATAATAATCGGCACTCACGCGCTTTTGGCTTCCGACGTTAATTTTAAAGACTTGGGATTGCTCGTCATAGACGAGGAGCATAGATTCGGCGTGAAGCACAAAGAGAAAATCAAGCGCATGCGCGAAGGCATAGACGTGCTTTCAATGAGCGCGACTCCCATTCCACGGACTTTGTATTTCGCCATGATGGGGGCGCGCGCAATCAGCTTGATGGAGACGCCGCCGAAGAACAGGTTTCCGGTGGAGACGTTCGTGCGCGAATACTCTGATGAAATCGTCAAAGACGCCATATCGCGCGAGATTGCGCGCGGCGGGCAGGTTTTCTACCTTCACAACCGCGTCAAGACGATAGATTCAACCGCCGAAAAGCTGCGCGCAATGTTTCCCGACCTTCGCATCGCAGTTGGGCACGGGCAGATGACCGAAAATGCATTGGAAAAATTGATGGCGGATTTTGTCGACGGGAAGTACGACATTCTCGTGTGCACTACAATTATCGAGTCGGGCTTGGACATACCCAACTGCAATACAATAATCATAGAGGGCGCGGACAAATTTGGATTGGCGCAACTATACCAGTTGCGAGGAAGGGTGGGGAGGTTCACCCGCAGGGCCTATGCTTGGCTTTTGCTGCACCGCCATGCAGGGCTTGTCGAAAGCGCCAGAAAGCGGCTTGGTGCAATCAGGCAGTACAACAAGCCAGGCGCGGGTTTCAGAATAGCAACGCGCGACCTGCAGCTCCGCGGTTGCGGAAACCTCTTGGGCGCAAAGCAAAGCGGGCATATCGCCGGGGTTGGATTCGACTTGTACTGCGCGCTCTTAAAGCGCAGCATTGCGCTTTTGCGCGGCGAAAAAAATTCCGGAGTCGTGCGCGCGAACGTGAACTTGGATTTTGTCGCCATGGGAGACATCGAAAAATCCGTGGCCGACGTCTCCCAAGTTGAAAACTACTTTCAGGAAATAAAATTGCGCGAGATAGCCGCGCGCGAATCCGATAAGATAAAGGCTCTCGTTCCGCGCGGCTACGTTCCGCAAACGCAGTTGAGAGTCGATATATACCGGAAACTAGCCATGGCTGCGTCCGAGGACGAGGTCGATAAAATAAGGTTCGAGATAGAAGACAGATACGGAAAATGTCCCGTGTATGTTAAGTATTTATTTATGCTTGCAAAAATACGCGTTTTGGCAGAATCTTTGGGTTTTATAGGCGTGGAGACGCAGGGCGACAACCTCAAATTGCAGATTAGAGGCGGCGACCATATCGAGTATTTCAGAATAAACGGGCGTTTCCCGCGTTTAAGAAAACGTTCGGCGGTTGAAAAACTTGCCGAAATAGAAAATTTTCTAAAAACAGTTGTACCGTCAATAAGGAAGACATGAATTTAAAAAAGCTATCATTAACGGTTGCGGTTGCGGCGGCGGGATTATGCGCATTCGCCCAAGGATTGCTGCGCAATGAAGTCGGCAGGCAGTCTTTGGGAAACAATGGAATTATAGCAATAGTGGAAGACCGCGTAATAACCCGCGAGGAGGTTATGAGGGAAATAGAGCCGTTCATTCCTCAACTGCGGGCTTCGGCGCGTTCTGAGTTCGAGTTTAACAAGCGCGTAAACGACTATGTGAATGAAATAGTGCAGTCGATAATAGACCGCGAGCTCATCGTCAAGGATTTCAAATCCAAGGGAATGAGCATTCCGGAGTCGTATCTTGAAACCCACTTTGACGACTATCTCACACGCGAGTTCAACGGCGACCGCGCGGAATTTCTAAAATATATCCAATCGCAGGGAAAGACCATAAAGACTTTTCGCGCCGAGCAGGAAAAGGACATTATCATAGGCTACATGCAGAATCAAAAGCGCCAGAGCGTCGCCGAGATTAGCCCCCAAAAAATAAAAGACTATTACGAGGCCAATAAAAACAAGTGGTATTCCGCCGCAAGCGCCAAGATTAGGATGATAACCCTAAAGACCAGCATGCACGCGACTTTCGAGCAGAACAAAAAGCTCGCCGCCGACATAGAGTCCCGCTTGAAAAAGGGAGAGGATTTTGCGGGGCTTGCGCGCAAATACAGCAAGGACGACTCGTCCGCGAAAGGCGGAGACTGGGGATGGTACAAAAAAGGCGAGCTCAATCCTGCGTTGGATTCCAAAGTGTTTGAGATGAAAGTCGGAGATGTAACCGAGCCGATTGAAATAGGTGAAATGATATTTATCCTGAAAGTAGAGGACAAGAAGCCGGAGGGCGTGCAAAGCATAGACGATGTCCGCGAGCAAATCGAATGGACGATTGTCGAGCAAAACAACAAGCTGACATATCAGAAATGGCTGGAATCTTTGCGCAAGAAGGCTTTTATAAAATATTTTAAATAGGATTGCCGCACGCGCGATATGAATCTTGAAAACTTTAAAAAATGGCCGCATTTTGAGGCCGCAGACTTGGAGGCTGTCGCCGAAGTTTTGAGAAGCGGCAAAATAAACCGCTGGACGGGCGACAAGAATCTGCTGTTCGAGGAGGCCCTATGCCGGGCTGTTTCGACAAAATATTCCATCGCCGTTTCAAATGGAACATCCGCATTGGAATTGGCTTTGGTCGGAGTGGGAATGCGCGCCGGCGATGAAGTCATAACCACCTGCCGCACTTTTATGGCTTCGGCAAGCTGCGTGGCGCTGCGCGGGGGAGTTCCGATTGTCGCGGATGTGGACGCTGACTCCCAAAATATAACCGCCGAAACCGTAGAGCCGCTTATAACTCCGAAGACCCGCGGAATAATCGCCGTCCACCATATGGGCTGGCCGTGCGATATGGATTCGATTATGGAATTGGCTAAAAAGCGCGGCCTTTGGGTCATTGAAGACTGCGCGCAAGCGCACGGCGCTCTTTACGAAGGAAGGCCAGTCGGGTCAATCGGCGATATTGGAGCGTGGTCGTTTTGCCAGGATAAAATTATAACCACAGGCGGAGAAGGCGGCGCGGTTACGACGAACAACAGCGATATGTATTTCAAGATGTGGTCCTACAAGGACCACGGCAGGGATTACAACTTAGTTTATAACACAAAACATCCCGATGGATTCAGGTGGTATTTGGAATCTTTCGGAACCAATATGCGCATGACCGAAATGCAGGCGGTTTTGGGAATCCGCGGACTTGAAAATTTGCCGAAATGGCACGCCCGCAGAACTGCCAACGCCAAAATTTTATCCGACGCCCTTTCAAAAATTTCTTGCGCCCGCATTCCTGTGCGTCCCGATTTTATAGAGCACGCAAACTATAAATTCTTTTTCTTTACCCGCCCGGAGGCTTTGAAGTCTGGGTGGAGCGCGGCGCGGGTAATTTCCGAAATTTGCGCGCGGAAAATTCCGGCGTTTAGCGGCACATGCTGGAATATTTCGCAGGAAAACTGCTTTAAAAAAGCGGGGCTTTCAAAGTCGGAAAAAGAGCTTCCTGTCGCAGCTTTGTTGCGCGATACTTCGGTGATGACGCTAATACACCCGACTCTAGACGACTCCGATATGGAGTTCGCAGCGGGGCAAATTTGCGAAGTTCTTAAAGCCGCTTGCAGGTAACGCGCGGGCAAGGCGTTCAAAGTGGTTGACTCTTTGGGGCGTTATTTGGTAAGTTGCACGGCGCGCAGAAAGTTCTCAAGATTTTGGTTTCGCGCATTTGCGCTAGAATTGGCTGATTATGGAAAATTCCAAGACAAATACAGTTGTTTGCATGAAATGGGGGACAAAGTACGGCCCCGAATATGTAAACAGGCTTTACCACACGACAAAGCGCAATATTACTTTGCCGTTTAAGTTTATATGCTATACAGACGACTCAAACGGCTTTGAGAGCGGAATAGAAGTCCGTCCGCTTCCCGAAATGGATATACCCAACGACAATGATAGGGGATGGCGCAAATTGGCTTTATTCAGAAAGGATGTTGGATTGGATGGCAGAATCCTTTTTATGGATTTGGATACGGTTATCGTCGGTAACATAGACGATTACTTTACTCTCGACGGGGATTTTATATTCATACGGCACTGGAAACCTTCAAAAAAACAGGGGGTTGGACAGACTTCCGTATATCGGTTTGAGGCTGGAATGTTCGATTTCCTATACGCTAACTTTATTGCGGATATGCCTAAGTACCGCGCCCAATACCGGCATGAACAGGCTTATGTGAGCGGCGAGCTCGACAAGCTGGGCAAGCTGAATTTCTGGCCGTCGGAATGGATGCCCAGTTTTAAATACAACTGCATGTATCCGTTTCCTCTTAATTTTTTCCTCGAGCCTAAACTTCCGCCGAAAGCTAAAATTATTGTATTCCACGGCAATCCCACTCCCGACCAGGCGTTGGCGGGGAAAACTAAAGGGCTTCTAAAGGGAATTTTGCGTTATGTTCGCACGCCTAAATGGCTAGTAGAAAACTGGCGCTAAAGAAAAGAAAACGAAAAATTGTTCGCGCGCCGAGAAGTTGTAAAAATCTTTCAAGAGATTTTTGAGAGCCAAACTGGCATTAAAGAAAAAAACGAAATTTTTGTTTGCGCGCCGCGGAGCGCAAAATTTCTAAGGGATTTTCGTTCGGGACGCGCAATTGACGATTTAAATTTTGCGCTCCAGAACGTGGATTTTTAGACGCGTGTGCGCATGCTTACATTGCGAAACGGGGATGTTTTTTTTTGCAGTTGTTAAAGAGGAGAAGGGCTATTTTTTTTCGGGGATTATTATTACCGGAGGCGGAGCGACATAAATTGGAGAACGCCTGTCGTCGCCTGTAACTATTTTTACGGAACGGCGCAAGACCGATTGGTCTGGCAAGAAAAACGACGTGTCCTTCAAGAAAACCTCGAAGAAATTTCCTAGTTCCACGGAGTGGAGCTTGTTTTTTATTAGCACGGAAATCTTTCGGGTTTTGTCCGATGCTTGAAGTATTTTTTCCAAGGCGTTTCTTCCTTCAAAATAGTATATGCCCATTGCGCCGTAGATTTTACCTTCCGGATGTTCGGCAAAGTTGAATACTTCGGCGAAAGACATAAGGGCCGTTTCTTTATTCGGATAAAATAGAAGACTCGCCAGGGCGAGAGTTTGTTGCGACACCTCTCCGTTGTCGCCGAGTTTGGCTCCGGTAACTAGATTTGTTGATTTCAGAATTTTTACGGCGTCTTTGGGCTGAAGGGCGTTGCTGGTTTGTGATAGCGAAACCGTATTTTTTGAAATCTTCATTTCCGGGCGGTTCTTGAATGATATTCCTCTTGGGGCAATGGTTACGCCGCCGGAGCCGACCGAGGTTGTGTATTGCGCGTCGGCTTTTATAAACGCCGCAAGCAAAACAAGCGCGGCAAATATTTTTGCGCCCGATTTCATATAGATATAATTGCCAAAAAAACGCGCGCGCGCAAGCCTATTATGAGGCTTGGAAACCGGAGGGGGCCGCTTCTGATTTTTTAAGGCGCTTGAAACCTTATTTCTGCATGGCGAAAATTTTTTGTCTACAAGTACCTAAAAGTGTCTTTTTCCGCCTTGTAGCGAGGTTCTCCGTCGACAATGGTTTCGCGCAGGCGGACAATCGCGGTGCGCCTTGGATGGACTTGTGAGTTTGAATTGTGAGTATGAAAGACATACCAAATGTTGCCGTCCTTGTCGAAAAATATGTCTCCGTGCCCCGAGCCGTTTACGCCAGAGATTCGCCTGTCGATTATCGGGTTGTCGGGCGATTTTTTCCATTCGCCCCACGGCGTGTCCGCCACGGCGTATCCTACTGCATAGCGGGGGTTTCGGTAGTCGTTTGCAGAGTAAAACATTACATATTTGCCGTGCCGCTTTATGACGGTCGGGCCTTCGATAGTGGAGGTGTTTTTAGTCTTTTCTACGTTTTCCCAATCGGAGCCTGCTTCTATGCACATCTTGGGATTTTTTATTGCGCTAAAATTCTCGTCGATTTCGGCAACATATATGCGGTTGCCTTTTTTATCGTACGAGAAATAGACGTAGAGCTTGTCGGCGTCCTGAAGCACAAAAGAGTCTATTTGTTTCGAGTCGGCGGGAATTTCTCCTATTTTATCCTGCGTGTATGGTCCAGCAGGCGATTTTGATTTGGCAAAAGCCATTCTGTACGCGCTGTATCCAAGCCAGTAATTGTCGCCGCGCTTGAATATTTGCGGGGCTACAAACCTTTTGCCGGCAAAGGATTTTTTTGTATCCGGGGCAAGAATTGCATTTCCGCCGGAATCTTTGTCCGACCAGTTTTTAAGGTCTTTTGAATGGTAAATTTTAAAGGGCGCTTTTGCTTCCTCCGAATCGTTTGTTCCGGTAAGATAGTAGGTGTCTCCCTCAAGAAGCACAGTGGGGTCGGCGAGAAAAATTTCCGCTCGGCAATATGTCGCGGCTGCGGCGGCCGCAAATGCGCAAAGTAATGTCTTCATTTTGTAGGGGAATGCTTGGTTATTCGATTATATTATTTTCTATTACCGGATTATTTGTATATTCCAGCCTAACAGGGCTGCTCCCGCAGTTCTTGAAACGGCAGTTTCTCACAGTTATCTTGCCGTGGATATTTCCCTCAAACGGAAGGCCTTTTTTGTATTTTGCCGACGCAAATACGGCGACTTCTCCGTTGCGCTTCGACGAGTTTATATTTTCGAAAACGCAGTCTGTTATTAGAATATCGTCCGATGCGGCCGATTCGCCCCATGTGTTCAAATCGGCCTCTATGAGAATCGCCATTGCTACTGTGTCTTTAAAGGAGCAGTTTTTAACGACCGCGCCCGTTGTCTGTATTAGAAATCCTCGCGGGCGCACATATCCGACCCTGCAGTTTTCGATGCGCACTTTAGGTCTGTACTCCTTTACAGATACCGCCATGTCTTTTGCCAGCCATTGGGGAAGGTCTTCGGCGGTTTTTACTATTATCCGCTTCTTGTCGGGAGAAACCGACACAGACTCAACCTTGACGAAGTGCGTCGGGCGCATATAGTTTTCCGGGCATGGCAGTTCGAGAGTGTCGCCGGCTTTCGGGGCGCTTGAAGCCGATATTCTTTGGTTGCGGTATCTTGCGTAAGACATTTCAAGAGTTCTGTCTTTGGCGCTCTCTATTTGCCAATACATTCCGTGTATATTTGTGGCGTCGTCGCACATCCCTTCAAATTCCGAATTTATTATCTCGATGCTTCCGCGGCACGAGTTAAAGTGGGTGGCATCCGCCGTAAGCGACATCCACAAGCCTTTTCTGGGTTTTACCTTAAATCCGTCCAGGGCGATGTTTTCCGACGCGCCGAAATACGCTCCCATTCCGGCGCAATCGAATATTCTAATATCTTTTATGAGTATGTTTTTAGAGTCTCCCACCGAGCATACTCCGCCGGCGTAGATTTGATGGCGCAGTACGATTGCGTCGCCCACATTTGGATATGGTCCTTTGTACTTTATGCGCAATACGTCGTCCTCAACTTTTTCGGCGGTGTTGTTTTCTCCCAGGCTAACGTTGAAAAGGTTGGCGTCGTAGCGCTTATTTTTGCGGTCGTATCGGATTATCGCTCGCGCGGCGAGATCATTGCCTATTTTATGCGGCGGAACGGCTTTCATATACAGAGAATCTGATGTAACCGCAACAACCTCTCCGCCAGTAAATGGCAGGGTTGCGGCTTCCACGGAAAATTTCCTGAGGATAGCGTTTTCAATACCCCAAAGGCTGAATAGCCGCCCCACCCTGTGAAGCCTGAACTTTGCGCCGTTCCCGTCGAGTAGGATGTTGGATTTGTTCGAAAGCTTAAAATAGTCGCCTTTGCCTTCCTTGCCGACATCGTACACGCCTTTTTCAAACACGAATTTAGTATTTGCGCCTGCGGCGTCGAACATATCGCGGATTGCTTGGGTATCGTCCTTGCCGTCGTTGGGAATTGCGCCGAAGTCCCGGGCTTTCAAGACGTTTGCAAACATCGCATCCTGATTTGAGAAAACCTTGCTTTCAAGTTCCGAAACGGGTTTTTCCGCGCGTTTTTTCGCGGAGTCTTTTTCCGCAAAAACCGCTAGTGGAACCAGTGCAAAGAGCAAAGGCAATAAAAAAGCGCGTCTAAAGTTCATAACAATTTGGCATGTTATCCATAGCTTGGGGTTCGGCAAGCATTAAAGCCTGCGATACGATTTTTTTAAAATTGTGTGGACAGGCGCCTTTGCTTGAAATAAAAACAAAGCCGATAAAATTTTTCACCAAACACGTTTCAATTTTAAAATTGTAAAGAAAATGGCTAAACAGAAAATTTCAGCGGCTGAGATAAATAAGGACGACAAGGCGTTGGAAACCGCCTTGAGCATGGTAAACAAGCAATTTGGAGAAGGCTCGCTCATAAGGCTGGGCGAGGCTACTAAAATGCAGGTCGAGACAATCAGCACAGGGTCCGTCGCAATAGACTTGGCTCTGGGCGTCGGCGGGCTCCCGCGCGGCAGGATAGTCGAAATTTACGGGCCGGAATCTTCCGGCAAAACCACTCTTTGCCTTTCAATTATAGCCGAGGCGCAGCGCAAGGGCGGCAACGCGGTGTTCATAGACGTGGAACACGCCTTAGACCCCCATTACGCGAAAGTCGTTGGGGTCGATTTGGCGAACTTGATGGTCGCGCAGCCCGAGTGCGGGGAGGACGCGCTTAATATCGCCGAGACTTTAATCCGTTCGGGAGCGATAGACGTGGTTGTTGTGGACTCCGTGGCGGCTTTGGTGTCGCGGCAGGAACTCGACGGGCAAATGGGCGACACGACCGTAGGATTGCAGGCGCGCATGATGAGCCAGGCGATGCGCCGCCTTACTGCCGCAATCAGCAAATCTTCATGCCTTTGCATTTTCACAAATCAAATCCGCGAGAAAATCGGCGTGATGTTTGGGAATCCGGAGACTACTCCGGGCGGGCGGGCGCTTAAGTTTTTTGCGTCGGTGCGCATAGACATACGCAGAATAGGGCAGATAAAAGACACGTCGGGAAAGGTTATAGGCAACCGCACAAAGATAAAAGTCGTAAAAAATAAAGTCGCCCCGCCGTTTACGGAATGCGAGTTCGACATTATGTACAACGAGGGCATTTCCGTTACCGGCAGCCTGATAGATTTGGGAATAGAGCAGAAGATTCTTGAGAAAAAAGGCGCGTGGATTTCCTACAACGGCGAACTGATAGGACAGGGCAGGGAGGCTGCGAAAGCCTATCTAATGCAGCATAAAGACGTTGCCGAAGCAATCAGGGAAGCCATTACAAACAATGTTACCGTAGTCGGCGGAACGGCTATCGGCGAGTCTGAAACAGTCGAATAGAAGGCTTGCAGAAAGGCTCTTGAATCAAAGCGGTGCGGACATCCTTCCTCGCCGCTTTTTTCGGTGTATTCAAAAATTTTTTTATTTTTGCCGCCGCCGGGAAGGGCAGGCGCCCGCCAGTCGATTTTTAGGAGACTGCCTATTATTGGGCGCGCCGGCAAATAAAAGAACAAGCGCGTTCCAAATGTCAAAGCGGCGGATTTCCTGTCGGGCTAATTATAAGGATGGGTGTGATGACCCCCTTGTTTTTGGATGCTCTATTTCCCGAACATCGCCGAAATTATTTTTGCGCACCCTTGGCGGGCTTTTTCATGGTCTCCTGTTCTTGAAGTCAAGACGACAGCCACAAATTTGTTTTCGGGGTCGACGCACACAGTTTGCCCGGTCCACCCGGAGTGGAGAATTGTTTTCTCCGAGAGCCCCTCCGGGCGGCTCCACGCGGACATGTCCCAACCGAAGCTGCGCCTGTGGCCGCCCTTGTCAAAACCGGGGGAGAATAACAAGTCGTAATATTCTTTGGGGAAGGTTTTTCTCTCCAATAGATCGTTTAGGAACAACATCAAATCTTGGACGGTTGAAAAGCAGCTTCCGTTGCCTATCGGGAACGGGCAATTAAAGCATACGGTGTCGTTGTGTTGCCCCGGGGGGCGGTTGGGGAACCAGTGCTCCACTTCGTCCGGGCCGTCTCCGGGTGGATTCCATTGGGTTCGTTTCATTCCAAGAGGCTCCCAAATGCGGCGCCTTGCAAAAGAATCCAAATCTTCTCCGGTAACGTTGTTTATTATTTTTCCCAGCAGGATAAAATTCGCGCACGAATATTCAAATGCCGACAAACGCGGCCTCACGGGGCGCATGGAGAACAGTTCCCTGTGGAATATTTTCATGTCTTTTGAGTTGTACGGCTTATTGTTGTCAAACCCTCCCGCATGCATGGCTAAATCGCGCACGGCAATGTCGCAATCCATGCCGAGCGCTGATTCCGGAAGGTATTTCACAAACCGGTCGTCTGGGCTTATTTTCCCGTCGCACACTAGCAAAGCGCAAAGGGACGCGGTAAAAGTCTTTCCGACAGAGGCGATATCGAATCTCGAATTGACGGTCATTTTCTTCTTTTCCGGATGCACGCGCTGGTTGCCGATTGCAGTTGGCGGGATTCCAGTGGCGGCAAATACCGCCCCTTGGATTATTCCCGCGTCGATTTGCCTTTGAGCTTCCGCTTTTGCGCGTTCGAGCCTTTCGGAAGGCACAAGAATGGACTGGGCATTGGAACATCCCTTCGCCGAAAGGTATAGGGTTTCGGAGTTCGCGGCGCATAGCGCAAGCAAAATATATAACAAGAAATTGCGCATGAGAATTGTTTCGGTAAAGTGTCGCTGTTTTTTTCAGCCGGTTTAATAAGATTGGAGCACGCATTCCGTCGGCCTTTTGCAGGCAATTTTCAGTGACATCCGAATACGCATGTGTGAGAGAAAAAGCAAGTCTTTCATCAGTTTTCCGCCGCGCGGCGGAATTTCAACATGCGGATTGCCTTGCGCTGGAATTCCGCTTTGAGATCGGGATTTTTTCCCGAGTAAAACTTTTCGTATGCGGCATCCCAAATTTGCCGGTTCGCTTTGTTTGGGGAAAATATTTTAGGGCTTACGCTTGCGGCAATCAGAGCTCTGCCTTGCCGCAAATCGGATATGTCTCCTGAAGCTTTCATCTGCATAATTGCGTTGCCAAGCGCCGTGCTTTCGGTCGGGCCGGCCAAAACAGTCTTGCCGGTTGCGTCGGCGGTGAATTGGTTTAAGAAAGCGTCTTTGGAGCCTCCGCCCATGACGTTTATAGAATCCGGTTTTACGCCCGTTATGTCCTCGATAGTCTTAAATACATACGCGTATTTTAGGGCTATGCTTTCTTGGATGGCGCGGAAGAGCTGCCCTTGGTCCTGCGGTACCGGAATGTTTCTTGCGGAGCAATAGTTCGCGATGGCTCTTGGCATATTTTCCGGCATCACAAAGTCGGGGGCGTCGGGGTCTATGATTGTGCGCATGGCTTCCGATTGCGCGGCGGCGGCTTCAAGCGTTTTATAGTCAGTATCCCGGCCCTCTTTTGCCCAGGCTTCCTTTGATTTCTGCACCAGCCACATTCCTGTTACGTTTTTTAGAAAACGTATGGTGTTTTCCGCGCCGACTTCATTTGTGAAATTTTCCTTAAACGCGGCGTCGCTTGCCAAGGGCGCTTTTAATTCCACGCCGGGCAACGACCATGTGCCGCTGTTTATGTAGGCGGGATTGTCCGATTGGGACGGGGTGGCCGCAACCGCGGATGCGGTGTCGTGGCTTGCGACGGCCACAACTTTCATGTCTCCCAATTCTTCTTTTAATCCTGCGCGAAGCTTGCCTACAACATCTCCGCACTCCGCAAATCCATTCTTGAATATTTCGGATGGTGCCCCGATTTTTTCCAGAATTTCAAAATCCCATTCGCGTTTAAACGGATTGTAAAACTGAGTGGAAGACGCATTGGTGCGCTCGTTGAATTTTTCACCCGTGAGCATATAGGCGAACAAATCGGGCATCATTAAAAAGCTTTTTGCATTTTGGATGTTTTTCCCGTATAGGATTTCGGCCTCTATTTGGTATAAAGTGTTGAAAAACAGAAATTGAATTCCGGTCTTTTTGTAGATTTCGGCCTTGGGGACTTTTGCGAACACCTTTTCCATCATTCCGTCGGTTCTGGTATCGCGGTAGATAAAAGGCTTGTTGAGAAGATTGCCCGCTGAATCCAAAAGTCCGTAATCCACAGCCCAAGAGTCTATTCCTACGCTTTCTATTGCGCCTCCGTATATTGCGCGCGCCTTTTTTATTCCGCTTGTTATTTCCTTAAATATGGCGTCGGCATCCCAATGAAACGCCCCGCCTATTTTTACGGGCGCGCTCGCCCATCTGGAAACTTCTTCTAGAGCTATTTTTGCCCCGTCGAAATTTGCCGCCATGACCCTTCCGCTTCCGGCTCCCAAATCGACCGCCAAAAATACTTTTCTGCAGATGGAATTATTTGTCATAATGATATAAATTGGTTGAATTTTCAGAATTTTCCACGCCGTTTAGCGTTTTATTTAACGGCTTGAGCTATATAGATTTCTCCTAATAATTGTTAAATAATTTTGTTTTTCGTTTGAACGTTAGTCAAACAATAAAAGTTTTAAAAAACAGCCTGTGGACAAGTGAGAAAATTTTTTGACATAATTTACTTGCCAAGCGTTTGAAAAAGTAGCTAAATACGCCACTTTCAACATCGCGGAATATTCTTAAAGAAACCAAGGTTTTATTGCGGTATTTCGCGTTGGAAGGAGAGGGGGCGTAGCTCAGCGGATAGAGCAGCGGTTTTCTAAACCGTTGGTCGAGGGTTCGAGTCCCCCCGCCCCTGCCATTCCCTTTAAGGGGCCGTAGCTCAGTTGGAAGAGCGCTAGA
>CALXLN010000012.1 GCA_944389215.1 uncultured Opitutales bacterium | reverse complement strand
CAACTGAATATCACATGAGGCATTGTAGGATATTTCTTATCCTCTTTGCCTCTCTCTTTTTCTAATCTTTTTGCTTCTTCTCTTAGCCCGTATTTTTTCATCATCCCACTGAGTTTGACGTAGAGCGGAAATATTTAAGACATCCTCCAAGCATAATTTGAAGAGAAATAAACACTTGGCTTTGAGAATACTGTTAGACACTGCACCAGCACTCCCGTTCCGCAACTCGCACTTCCTGTGGAGATCAACCACGACAAGGGAAAGACTAAAAAAAGTGCCATATAATGCGCCCATCCTAAAATGGGAACCGCAAAAATAAAAAGTATGCATACTCCGTTTAAAATTTTAGATATAGATTTATATCTTTTATCTGATAGACATTTGCGGAATTTTACAAAACCACCTCCCAACGCATAATAAAATTTTTTTTTATTTTTAAGAAGCCCGACTTTGCATAATTGCACCTACGGCTAGTTTTTCGCGCTAACTTTAAAATGCAATAATATTGCAAGTTTACATCATAACCGCGCCTAAAAAAAACGCCTGCCACCTTCCCGCTCCAGACATATTTTCAGAACGTTTCAGCGCAAAAGATAAAATTGTATTGCCGTATATTATGCAGCATCGAAATTTACTGGAAACATTTTTTATTTTATACGTTTTCGCCTATTCCAAAAATTATTTCAACCATCCAATCTAATTCCGCCTTACCTTGGAATATCTCAGCCGTTGCGCAGCCAGTTTATACCCATGGCAAAGCTTGCGTAACTGCGATGCTTCCAGCCTGAATTTAAACGCCATATTGCGTTTTTCAGACGCGGAATCCATTTCCTTTCACAATTTTGACCGATTTTTTCGCCACGAAACACAATGCGCACACCATCTTGTCCACGAGCTTGCGAACCGGATCCCGCCCGCAAAAACTACGGAACAAATACAATTCAAAAGCAGCTGCTTTTATAATTATATAAAAAATCTTACGGCATTAAATACGGCGCTAGAGAGGTTGCGAATTCCTGCGCGTTTTTCTGCAACGAAAGCGATATTTTGTCGATTTTTTCGGCAATCTCAGGATGGGCATTTGCGTATTCGGCAATCCTTTTTTCAACGTCATTTGCATTGCTTAAGTCTACGCCTTTAAAAATCTTTTCAAGTTCGGAAAGCTGTTCTTTGAAATTCTTTATAAATGCGTCAAATTTCTCCTTTATATCGGATGGACATTTTGAGATGTCGATTTCGGAAACCTTGTTTATAGCTTTTTCAAGCGAAGAAATATCCAGAGATTTTCCGCCATCCGCGCCGCCAAACGCATTTTTAAATTCCTCGATAAAATTCCGGACGGCTGTTTTTTCGTCAGCCGACGCATTTCTTGCGGATTGCATTTTCGCCAGCATTCTCTGCATTATAGAACTCTGGTTAGGCTGCTCCTGCGCTCCAATCTGGAAACTTGGAAATAAGACAAACGCCGCAAATGCAGCCCAAATTTTTAAGTTTTTTATCGTTACAGTTTTCATACATTTAAAGTTTAAAGCCTTATAGCTTGTTTGCAAAACAACCGCCATATCGCCGAATTGCGCCGATTGTCAAAATCTAAGAAAGCTGCAAAAACAGTCAATTAAATTAGAAAGGCACCAAAAGCCGCTAAAATTGTCTTTTCCGTTGTTTTTAAAAGAGCTCCAACTTTAACCCGCCAGACAATCCCAAGCACAATCAAAAAAGTTTAGCGCACCTTTCCCGCACACTCGCATTTGCGATCGCAAGAATGTCCGAAATATCAAAGAAAGTCCATTGCACGCCAAATACATGCCTAAATTACGAACTCAAAATAATAAGCAAAAATTTACAACCACTCATTCCTGGAAAATAAAATTCAATGGTGCATTGAAACTCCAATATGTTTGCAGCCTTGCCTTAACCGCCATTACAGCCATTGAAAACTTTTATGCTTGAAGGCTTAAAAATCCGCATTTAAGGTGAACCGACTATGATAAAAAACATACTCAAAACAATAGCGCTAACAGCAGCCATATTTTTTTCTCATACGCAACTTTGGGCTGACGAAATTACAACCGATCTTTCAAAGCTGCCCAAAGCCGCCCAAGAATTTGCTTTAAAGGCTTTTCCCAACGCAAAAATAGTTGGATTTGAAATCGATAAATCCCTCTTAAAGCCCGTTGAATACGACGCCACGCTTTCAGACGGAAGCAGAATTGAATTTGACTCCAACGGAACATGGACCGACATTGAAAGCAAATTTACCGGAGTTCCCGCGTCCATACTTCCGTCCGGAATCGCAGCATATATAGAGTCCAATTACAAAGGACAAAAAATCAAATCTGTTTCAAAAGAAAGCAGGGGATGGGAAGTAGAGTTGGCAAACGATTTAGAATTGAAATTCGATATTTCGGGAAATTTCATAGGAATAGACAACTGATTCTTGCCATATTTAGAATTTCCAATCTGCTTAAAATTTTTAACTATGCGCAGTATTCCCGCCGTTCAACTTTTGCCGGTAAATGTATTTTGTTTTGACAAACCTCTCAAAACCGCACACTCTAAACCCCGCAATACAGGAAGGAATTAATTATGAGAAACTATTTGAACATAACCCTGATTTTCTGCCTTATATCGCTGGTATCCGGCTGCGCTCTCTATGTTAGCGAGGAAAGTTACGCGATGGCCGGAAGAAACGAATATGTACTAAAGTATCCCGGATTGGAGGCCTCAAAAGATTCGCTCCACTCTAAAACACTGCAGGCTCTGCAAAGCAGGGGCTGGTATATAGAAAATTCGGGAAATCCAATAAAGGCAAAATTGACCGAAGTGCGCCAAACGGCAATAGCGTCATTTAGCGTTTCCGACAATATGGTTGAAGTCGATACCAAAGGCTCGATGGTGGATGGCAACAAGCCCTATGTCCCCAAGCGCTACGTCGACAATGTAATGGCATCAGTCCGCAAACTGCTTAGCCAATCAAAATAAAGTTTTTAATAATCGGACAACCGGCGCGCGTTCCAATTATTTGAAGGAACGCGCTTTTTTATTCCTATCCGCAAACTAAATAGAACTTTTTTTTAACGCATACGCCATAATACCGCAACCGCAACAATATTTATATGCAATCGCCGACGGCGACTTTACAGGCGGCATTATTATTTTTAAGATTACTTGTTTTTCTCCGAAATGCCGTTTCAAATTTTCTCGATTAGAATTTACCGGCCGTTTTAATTTTGTTAAATATTCCAGACAAGCAACCGCAAATTATGGGCTGTTTGTTTTTTTATTTTAAAGACCTTTGCAACCTTCTGCGGAACGCGCTACATTCTCTTGCGCCGCAACGCAAAGCCGAGCGCCAACACGCCAAATAGCGCGGCTATCGCAGCCGGCTCCGGAATTGCTGTGTACTTGACATACAGGGCGTTGTCTTCTATTTTAAACACCGCGCCCCACTCGTTGTCAAACGTGTTAGCAACAAAATCAGATGCGTCAAAATCTTCAGCGCCGC
>CALXLN010000011.1 GCA_944389215.1 uncultured Opitutales bacterium | reverse complement strand
GCTTATTGCGGCGCGCTCCTCTGTGTTTGTGGCGAGAGCTGCGGCATAGTCGGCGAGCGCGAAAATAAAGCCTCCGTGGGCGATATTTACGCCGTTTAAGAATTCCGGCTTGGCTTTTGCGCGGACTACCGCACGACCCTCGCGGAACCGGAGGTTTCGGCGAGTTTTTTGACTTCTTCCAATCTGGCAGTGCTCGTGTCGCCGGGCGTCGTCATTGCGAGCGCGCCGTGGGCGGCTCCGTAATCCACCGCCAGCTGTGGGTTTTGCAGTTCCATCATTCCGTAAATAAAGCCCGACGCAAAACTGTCTCCGCCGCCGACGCGGTCGAATATTTCCAGACCGGGGCGTTTTTTCGATTCGTAAAATTTTCCATCCGCCCAGCAAATTGCGCTCCAGTCGTTTACGGTGGCGGTTTTTACCGCGCGCAAAGTGGTGGCTGTAGCTTTAAAGTTGGGGAATTTTGCGACGGCGTTTTGTATCATGGCCTTAAACGCATCGACGTCGATTTTAGAGATATTTTCGTCTAGGCCTTCGACTTTTAGCCCCAAGCATGCGGTAAAATCCTCTTCGTTGCCAATCATCACGTCGACGTATTTTGCGATTTCGGAATTAATTTCAACCGCGCGCGCGGCTCCACCGATGTCGGCCCAAAGGGATGGGCGGTAGTTGAGGTCGTAGGATACTATCGTGCCGTGTTTTTTTGCGGCTCTGGCAGCCTCCAATACGACTTCCCCGGTTGTTTCCGAAAGGGCTGCGAAAATTCCGCCGGTATGGAACCAGCGCGCTCCGTATTTTCCGAAAAGGCAGTCCCAGTCGATGTCTCCGGGCTTCAGTTGCGAAGCCGCAGAATTGCCGCGGTCGGAGCATCCGAGGGCCCCGCGGATTCCGAATCCGCGCTCGGTAAAATTCAAGCCGTTTCTAACTTTTCTGCCGGCGCCGTCCGCCTTTACCCATTTGACGAAATCCATATTTACCCCGCCTTGGCATATAAAATCTTCAATCAAATATCCGACTTCATTTTTTGCGAATGCGCTTACGAGGCCCGCGCGCAGCCCAAAGCATTTTTTCAGCCCGCGGGCGACATTGTATTCGCCGCCGCCTTCCCATACGCGGAACGAGCGGGCGGTGCGGATGCGGTCTTCGCCGGGATCGAGTCTCAGCATGACTTCGCCGAGCGATACTATGTCAAACTTTGTAGATTCTTTTGGTTTTATTTGCATATGCAGAATTCTATTGTTGCGGTTTAAGTGGTTTGTTTGTTGAAAATTTTATTTTAAAAAAATTAGAGTTTCATAGTGCTTTTTCTTATCAAAAGCTCGCCTTCCACGTTTAAGATTTGTGGCTCGACATTGTCTGCAACCACATTGAAGCACTTTTGGGCGAACAGTTTTACGGGCTGCCTGAAAGACGTTATCGAGGGAATGTAATTTGCTGCGGCGGATATGTCGTCGAACCCGACTATCGCCACGTCTTCCGGGACGCGCACGCCGCATTCGTAGAACCTTTTAATTATTCCCATGGCGATTGTGTCGGTGGCGCAAACTATCGCTTGCGGAAGGTTTTCTTTGCCTTGTTCCATAAGCGAGCGCGCGATATTCGTGCCGGCCTTGAAATCGCTAATTTCGGGGGATGTTGGCAGGCAGCAGTAATCGCACCCGAAAAACTTCGCAGCGTCCTCGGCGGCGTCTCGGCGCATATGGTGGGCGGCGAGTTCGCGGCTTGCGTAGGCGATTTTTTTCAGCCCCAAATCTTTTGCAAGGTGGCCAAAAATTTTGCGCATGGCGTCTTGTTCGTCGATTCCTATTGCCAGCGTAAGGTTGGGATGCGTGCCGTGCCCGATTCTTGCTATCGGCGTCTCTTTGAATGCGTCCGTCCACGACAGGTCGCCATACGAGCCCAGAATTACTATTCCGTCGACAGAGTGCTTGTACAGCGGCAGAAGGTCGGAATCTTTTGGCTGGCGGTTTAAAAATCCGACTAGCAAAACCGAGTAGTTTTGGGCGTGGGCTAGCTCGTGGAGCTCGTTTATCACCATTGCGAAATACGGGTCGAGAAAGTCGTAAACCACCAGACCCAAAGTTCTGCTCTTTTTTCCTTTGAGCGCGAGCGCCGCCGGGCTTGGAACATAATTCAGCTCTTTTGCAACGCGTATTATGTCTTCTATCTTCTTTGGGTGCACGCCTATTTTATGCGCCTGGCCGGACAATACCCGCGACACTAATGAAGTTGAAACGCCTATGCGCTTTGCGATGTCTTTTTGCGTAACTTTCATATTTTTTTATATTTTGAGCAATTTTTGCATATATATGAGCATAGCGTCAAATCTGTTGTCGGCGCGTAGGATTTCTTAAAAAAAGAATGGAAAATGCTTGACCTATACTCAAACGATTGAGATTATTTCGTCAATGGAAAAATTTATAAACGACGACTTTCTTTTAGAGAACGACTATTCGCGCGAATTATATCACGATTACGTTGAGAAACTTCCGCTGATAGATTTTCATTGCCATCTTGACCCCGCCGAAATAAGCGCCGATAAAACATGGGATAATATAGCCCAGGTATGGTTGGGCGGCGACCATTATAAATGGCGCGCGATGCGCAGCGACGGCGTTGAGGAAAAATATTGCACCGGCGGCGCTTCCGACCGCGAAAAATTCCAGAAGTTTGCCGAAGCGATGCCCAGAATGCTCCGCAATCCGATGTACCATTGGAGCCATTTGGAGCTTGCGCGTTATTTCGGCATAGACGACGTCCTTCTTTCCGGCGAGACCGCCGAGGATATATGGAACAGGGCCAACGCCGTCTTGCGCGGCGGGCTTTCGGCAAAAAAGTGCATGCTTCAAAGCAACGTGGAGGCGGTCTGCACAACGGACGATCCCACGTCGAATCTTGAATACCACAAAAAAATCAAAGAAAGCGGCTTTGAAATAAAAGTTGCTCCGACTTTCCGCCCCGACAAGGCATTTAATATCGGAGGCGAGGACTACATAAAATATTTGGAGAGTTTGGAGCAGGCTTCGGGCGTCGAAATAAAAACTTACGACGACCTTCTTACGGCTCTCAAGCGCAGGCATGATTATTTCCATGAAATGGGTTGCAGGGTGTCGGACTATGGCGTAGATACGATTTGGCATAAGAGCGCTTTCCACTATGAAATAGAGGACACGTTTAAGAAGGCTATTTCCAGCAGCGAGCAAATCGCGCCCGACGAAATTTTGGCGTTTAAATCTAATCTTCTTTTGGAATGCGCGGCTATGGACCACGACCGCGGTTGGGTTCGCCAGCTCCACATAGGTCCGATGCGCAACAACAACACAAAGATGTTCCAGGAACTCGGGCCCGATACGGGATTCGATTCAATAGGCGAGTCGAACTACGCCCGTTCATTGTCGCGCCATTTGGACAAACTTAACACTGCCGACAAATTGGGCAAAACCATAATTTATAATATAAACCCCAAGGACAACGATATGATTGCCTCGATGTTGGGTAATTTTCAGGATTCCAAGTGCCCCGGAAAGCTCCAGTTGGGCAGCGGATGGTGGTTTATGGACAATATGGACGGAATGCGCAGGCAAATTGAGGCGGTTTCGCAGATGTCGCTGTTGGGAAGGTTTGTTGGAATGCTTACGGATTCGCGCTCTTTCCTTTCGTATACGCGCCACGAATATTTCCGCAGAATACTTTGCAATATTTTGGGCTCTGAAATGCAGCGCGGAATTTTGCCCCGCGACATGGAGCTTGTCGGCGGGCTCGCGAAAGACGTTTCGTACTACAACGCCAAGAGGTATTTTAACCTTTAGGCGTTTTTGCCTGCAACCGGCGGGAAAGGGAGTATTCCCGCGCGCGGCTTAACTGTTTTGCGCAATCGATTGCGCGGGAATTTAAAGTAGAAAAACAAACAAGGAGTATAGGTGCAATGGTAAAAATAGGAGTAGTAGGTTTGGGGCCGATAGGCGCTCTGCACGTCGATAATCTCATGTCCGGAAAAATATCGGGGGCTGAGTTGAAATGCATATGCGAACAGCGCCCCGTAACAGATCCCAAGTACGGCGGAGTAAAGATTTACAAAGACATAGACGACATGCTCGCCGAAGGCGGAATGGATGCGGTGGTAATATCGACGCCGTCATTCACCCACTATCCGCTCGCGGTTAAATCTCTTGAAGCGGGTTTCCATACGCTTGTCGAAAAACCCATGGCTCTTTGCACGGCGGACGGTCTTGAAATCGAGGCCGCAGCCAAGAAAGCTGGCAAAAAGTGCGCCATAATGCTAAACCAGCGCACCACTCCACTCTACGCCCGCATAAAAGAGCTTGTGAAAAGCGGCGAAGTCGGGGAAATCAACCGCATTTCCTGGACAATGTCGAACTGGTATCGCCCAAATATTTACTTTACATCCAGCCCGTGGCGCGGAACTTGGAAAGGGGAAGCGGGCGGCGCGCTCATCAACCAGTCCATCCATAACATAGATATCTGGGCGTGGGCGTTCGGAATGCCGAAATCGCTGCGCGCGTGGTGCAAATACGGCAAGTACCACGATATTGAAGTGGAGGACGAAGTCGTGTGCCGAATGGAGCTTGAAAACGGCTCAAACGCCACATTCATAACCTCCACAGGCGAATATCCAGGCGCCAACAACCTTACGGTAGCCGGAGACAAGGCTTTTTTGGTCGCCGAAAACGACAAGCTTAAAATAGTCCGCTACAAGGACGGCTCTCTGCGCTCCTATACGAACGACACAAAATATATGTTCGGTTCTCCCGACACGGTCGAGACTGTCGAGGAGTTCGACGGCAAAGGCCCGCAGCATGTCGGGGTTGTCCAGAATTTTGTCGACGCGATAGAGGGAAGGGCGGAACTCGACTACGACATTTCCCAAGGCCGCCTATCTTTGGAATTGGCAAACGCCATGCTGATGTCGTCTTGGTTGAACGAAGACATATCTTTGCCTTTAGACGACGAAAAGTACAAGATGATGCTGGACGAAAAGGTGAAAAATTCCAAATTGCGCGAACATCCGCGCACGGACGCCGTCGTAGATTTCAAAAAATCCTTCAAATAAATTCCATGAGCAAACATAAGACAGGATACGACTATGTCCCGGACGGAGGAGCCCGCAGGGTTATAGGCCCGGGAGAGCTGAAGTTTGCCGCCGCTGGATTGGACCACGGCCATATTTACGCGCAAACGCAAGGCTTGATAAACGTGGGCGCCGAATGCAAGTGGGTTTGGGATTCGGACAAGGGGCGCATAGACGCATTTCTCCAGAAGTTTCCGGGCGTGCCGGTTGCCGACAGCTTGGAGACAATTCTCAATGACCCGGAAATCAAGCTTGTTGCAAACGCTGGAGTTCCCGCGCACAGGTGCGATATGGGGCTTAAAGTTTTGCGCGCGGGCAAAGACTTTTTTGTGGACAAGCCGCCGTTTACGACGCTCGAGCAGCTGTCTCAGGCGCGCAAGCTTGTCGCGGAGACGGGGCTAAAATATATGCCTTATTATGCCGAGCGCGTCCACAACGAGGCTGCCGAAAAGGCCGACGAATTGATAAAGGCTGGAGAAATCGGCAGGGTTCTGCAGGTTTTAATACTTGCCCCCCACAGGCTTTCTAAACCTGCGCGTCCCGAATGGTTCTTCGAGCGCGGGGAGTACGGCGGGATATTGTGCGACATAGGTTCGCACCAGTTTGAGCAGTTTTTGCAGTTTACGGGAACCGACAAGGCAGTTATAAAAAATGCAAGAGTTGCCAATATGAACAATCCGGACAAGCCAGGCTTGCAGGATTTTGGCGAGGCTCTCGTCGAGATGGAGGGCGGGGCGTCAGGATATTGCCGCGTTGACTGGTTTACTCCGGACGGTCTTCCCGTTTGGGGCGACGGCAGGACGTTTATTTTGGGAACAGAAGGCTATATTGAAATCCGCAAATACATAGACTATTCGCGCGAGGGCAATCCGCCCCAGACTTTGTATATAACAAACAAGGACGGCGTAAGAATGATTGATTGCCGCGGGATGGGATTCCCGTTCTTTGAAAAATTTGTTCTCGACGTGCTCAACCGCACCGAAAACGCCATGACACAGGAACACGCATTTGCCGCCGCGGAGCTCTCTCTGAAGGCTCAGTCCTTTGCGGAATCTGGCAAATGTTAAATTATAAACGCATAATTTGCATAAAATTTAAAAACAGAAGAAATACAAATGAGCCAATCTATAAAAAATCCACAAGTAGAAGCGCAACGTCAGCAGATTGTTGCGGCAAAACAAAAGGGTGCGCTAGCAACGCTTGCGACATTCGTAAAATTTTCCGGTCCCGGATGGATGCAGAGCGCAACGACGCTAGGAGGAGGGTCGCTTGCCAGCGCTCTCTATTTAGGCGTTCTTGGCGGTTTCGGCTTTATGTGGCTGCAGCCGTTTGCGATGATTTTGGGCATTATAATGTTGGGGGCCATAAGCTATGTTACGCTTTCCATAAACAACCGCCCGATGCAGTCGGTAAATAGCCAGATAAGCCCCATATTGGGCTATGGCTGGGCTTTGGGCTCGATGTTCTCATGCTTTATTTTCGCAATGCCGCAGTTTGCGCTCGCGGTGGCGGCGGTTACGCAAAACCTAGAGCTTGTAAAAGACACGCAAACCACCCAGATTATAATTACGGCAGTTGCTTTCGCTATTGCGGCGATTATGGTTGCAATGTACGCCGTCGGCGGCAAAGGTGTTAAAATCTTTGAAATCCTCATAAAGCTTTCGGTTGCGGCCATTGTAATTTGCTTCTTCGGCGTGGTAATAAGCCTTACGGTAAGCGGCAAAATCGCGTGGGATAAAGTATGGGCTGGCTTCATACCCAACTTTTCGGTGCTTTCGTCGCCGTCGTCCGATTTTATGGAATTTATAGATTTGCTCGATAGCGCGGGCAAGGATTTCTGGTCTAATATGATAGTTTCGCAACAGCGCGACGTCGTAATTTCGGCTGCGGCGATGGCGGTCGGCATAAATATGACTTTCCTCTTCCCGTATTCGATGCTGAAAAAAGGATGGAATAAGGACTTCCGCGAACTTGCGATTTTCGACTTGGCAACAGGGCTTTTCGTCCCGTTCTTGCTGGCAACAAGCTGCATTGTTGTAGCTTCGGCCTCGCAATTCCACGCCATTCCCGCAGACGGCCTTTCAAATTCCTCGATAGTGGACGGAAAATTAGTTCCTGCTTTAGTCGACGGCAAAAAGGTTGAACCTGCAAAGAATTTGGTAAAGCCCTATATTGCGCTTCTCGACCAGCGCATATCATATACAATGGGAGCCGCGGAATTCGCAAAGCTTGACGCCGCCAAAAAAGACGCGGCGCGCAACGCCCTTCCGAAAAACGAGCGCGATATGGCCGCGATGCTTGTAAAGCGCGACGCCTCCAATCTTTCCGAAACGCTCGTTCCGCTTGTAGGCGACAAAATCGCCCGCTATATTTTCGGGTTCGGCGTGTTGGGAATGGCGTTAAACGCGATTCTCATGAATATGTTGATTTGCGGCGTAAGCTTCAGCGAAATCGTCGGCAAGGGAGGTCATCCCAAGTGGCAGTTCTTGGGCTCGATGCTTATAATCATAAGCGCTATTACATCTCTTTTCTTCGAGGGCGCGAAGATGTGGCTTGTGATTTACGCGGGCGTGATAGCGATGGTTCTCTTGCCGATAGCGTACGGCGCGTTCCTAGTTATTATGAACAGCAAAAAAATTATGGGCGACGAAGCTCCCCGGGGATGGGGCAGAATTTGCTGGAACGTTTTGATGGCGTGCTCCGTTGCGGCAAGTTCCATCGCAAGCCTTTGGGTTCTTTGGAACAAGCTTGGGGTTGTAGGCCCAGTGTTGTTTGTTCTATTCCTTTTGGCTGTATTTGTTTCAAATAGATTTATGAAGAGGGCAAAGTAAAAGTATGAATTCGCTTTTTGACATAAAAGGCAAAGTGATAATTGTAACGGGCGCGACCGGCGTGCTTGCCGGCGCAACCGCAAAATATCTCGCCCAAAACGGCGCAAAAGTTGCATTTTTAGGCAGGAACAAAGAGAAGCTCGACGAAGCCCGCAAGTTTTGCGAATCAAACGGGCTTTGCGGCATGGCGTGCGAATGCGACGTCTTAAACCGTTCCGCTCTGGAATCGGTCCGCGAAAAAGTTTTGGGCGAGTGGGGAACTATCGACGCCATTGTAAACGGCGCGGGCGGAAACCAGGCCGGCGCAGTAATCCAGCCCGACCAAAGCTTTTTCGATTTGGACGTAGATGCGTGGAATTCGGTTTTCAAACTCAATTTGCAGGGAACCATTTTGCCGATAATTGTATTCGGCGAAATATTTAGAAAAACGAAAAAGGGGGCTATAGTCAACTTTTCGTCTATGACCGCGCAGCAGGCGGTAACGCGCGTATTGGGATATTCCAACGCAAAGGCCGCAATCGACAATCTCACAAAATGGCTCGCGGTGGAGTTTGCAAAGAAAATCGGTTCCGGCGTGCGCGTAAACGCGGTTGCGCCCGGATTCTTCCTTAGCGAGCAAAATAGGACGCTTTTGACAAATCCGGACGGCTCCCTTACTTCCCGCGGCGACGACATCATAAAAAACACGCCGTTCGGGCGTTTCGGCGAGGCTGGCGAAGTTTTTGGCGCGGTTCACTATCTTTGTTCCGATGCCTCCAAATTCGTAACCGGAACCGTACTGCCTATCGACGGCGGTTTTTCTTGCTTCTCTGGCGTTTAATTTGAGGGAAACTATATGCAGACATTAAAGGAAGGTTTCCGCTGGTACGGGGACAACGATCCCGTCAGCTTGGAATTTATAAGGCAAAGCGGCGCAAAGAGCGTTTATAGCTCGCTCCACCACATTCCCTACGGCGAGTTGTGGACGGTCGAGGAAATCAAAAAGCACCAGGCGAAAGTTGCGGCTTTCGGAATGGAATGGGACGTTGTGGAGTCTCTGCCCGTTACGGAGGCAATGAAGCTGCGCAACGGCGACTACTTGCGCCACTTTGAAAACTACAAGCAAAGCCTGCGAAATTTGGCTCAGTGCGGCATAAAGAAAATAATATACAATTTTATGCCGGTTCTCGACTGGATTCGCACGGATTTGCATTACCGTCTGCCCGACGGCTCGCGCTGTCTGCGTTTCGACCCCGTGCAATTCGCGGCTTTCGACCTCTTTATCCTAAAGCGAAAAGGAGCCGAGTCTGATTACTCCAAAGAAACTTTCGACAAAGCCAAGGCATACATAGACTCTCTCGACGCCGGCTCCAAAAAAGCTTTTGAACGCTCCATAATAGACGTTTTCCCCGGCTGTAAAATGGGGTTGGAGATAGAGGATGTCCGTGCGATGCTAGCCCGCTACGACGGTTTCGACGCGGCAAAGCTAAAATCGCATTTGCATATGTTTTTGAACGAAGTTGCGCCTGTCGCGGAGGAATGCGGCGCGATTCTTGCAATCCATCCCGATGATCCGCCTTTCAACGTATTGGGTCTTCCCCGCATAGCTTCAAGGTTGGAAGATTTTGAGGATATGTTCTCTGCTTGTCCAAGTCCGGCAAATACGATATGTTTTTGCACTGGTTCTCTCAGCGCAGGCAAACACAACAATTTGCCTAAGATGGTAGACGCTCTTGCCGACCGCATTTATATTGCGCATTTGCGCAGCACTCAGATTGAGCCCGACGGCAGTTTCTTTGAGGCGGGGCATCTCGAAGGCGGCGTCCCGATGGCGGAAGTAGTTTCGAAACTGCTTAAAATTCAAGATGCAAGAATCTCCAAAGGCGGCGAACAAATTGTGTTCCGGCCAGATCATGGCCGAGATATGGCTGACGACCTCAATAAGCCCTATACGGACAACCCAGGCTATTCATATATAGGAAGGATGAAAGGTTTGGCAGAAATCCGCGGGCTTGAGAAGGGTCTGATTTACGGAATGCAGAAGTAGGCTTTTTGCCAAAACGCAGGAGAGTGTCTTTTCTTTACAGAAGCAGGCCTTGACAAAATGCGCCAAGCTTGAGGTGGCATGACGCTTGGAAGTTGGAAGCGTTCGAGCGCTTTACAACGCGACAAAATGCGGCAAGGTTTGGGTAGCATGACAGCCCAAACGGACAGGCAACTCCCGAAGCAGGCTTTGATAAAATGCGCCAAGCTTGAGGTGGCATGGCTCTTGGAAGTTGGAAGCGTTCAAGCGCTTTACAACGCGACAAAATGCGGCAATGTTTGGGTAGCATGACAGCTCCAAACGGACAGGCAACTCCCGAAGCAGGCTTTGGTGAAATGCAACAAGGTTTTGCCAGATGCGAGCAAATTGGTCTTTTGCAGGCACGCACGGTCTTTATAAAGAACCAATAGCGAAATTTTTTTGCGACAACCAATCGGTTTTCTCGCAATGCGCTGAGAGTTTTTTTGCGGGCTATATGGGCGCGTAGAATCGCAATAAAAAAGCTCTGCTTTGCAGCGCGCAACGCTGTGCGGGAAAATTTTTTTCAAAGTGTTGGCGCGCGCAATCCTCGGAAATTATCGCTTTTGTATTTAAACTGTTTTTTTAGAAGATAAAAAAGCGCGGCGGGGTGGTTCCCGTCGCGCTTTTGCCTGCCATAAAAATTTTCTTTTGAAATTAAAAAAAGCGAATCTTTAACATTGCCTGCAAAGAAAATCCTGCAGGATGTTTTCTGCAAATAATAAGCAGGATACACGTTGCGGAATCATTGCTTGTCAAAGAAATCCCGCAGAGCCTCGCATACGTAATCCTGCTCTTGGCGTGTTATAGCAGAGAAAATCGGAAGCCTCAGCATAGTAGCCGCCATTCGCTCAGCTACGGGCAATGAAACGTCCGAACATCCGAGCTTCTTTGCCATCGGGCAGGAATGGAGCGGCGCGTAGTGCGACATCGCCGATATTCCGCGCTCTTTGAGATGTTTTTCTAGGGCTGATTTCCGCTCTGGAGTAAAGGCGTCCAAAAAGAATATATGCGCGTTGTGCCGGCAGTATTCGGGAACTTTTGCAAGGGCGAATTTTCCGTTAGCGTCCAAATCTTTTAGTTGGGCGTAATAATAATTCCAGGCTTCGACGCGCTTGTCGGTAAGGTCTTTGGCTATTTCAAGCTGGGCAGCCAAGAAAGCTGATATTATTTCCGAAGGTATGTAGCTGCTGCCGTAATCCACCCAAGTGTACTTGTCAATTTTCCCCTGTACGAACTGAATCCTGTTGGTGCCTTTTTCGCGGACGATATTTGCGCGCTCGATTAGTTCGGGGTCGTTTACAAGCAATGCTCCGCATTCTCCGGCTATTACGTTTTTTGTGCTGTGGAAGCTTAATGAACCCAAATCTCCGATCGTGCCGAGGTGGCGGTTTTTGTAATAGGCCATGAATCCCTGGGCGGCATCCTCTATTACGCGCAGGTTGTTTTTGCGGGCGATTTCGCAAATGGCGTCCATCTCGCATCCCACTCCGGCGTAATGTACGGGCGAAATTGCCTTTGTCCGAGGGGTTATAAGCTCCTCTATTTTTGATTCGTCGATATTTAGAGTTTCCGGCTTTACGTCGCAAAAGACAGGTTTTGCGCCTCGCAGTGCAAAAGAATTCACGGTGGATACAAACGTATAGCTTGGAATTATAACCTCGTCTCCTGGTTTTATATCGCAGAGGATTGCGGAAATGTCTTGGGCTGAAGTGCACGAGGTTGTTAAAAGGGCCGCCTTTGCCGAGGTTGCCGCCAATATTTTTTCCTCGCATACTTTCATAAAAGCGCCGCCGCCTTGCAGGTATCCGCTTTCCATTGCAAGGCGGATATTGTTTAGCTCGTTTCCGCTTATGGGTATTTTGTTGAATGGGATTTTCATCATAATTATTTTAATTGGCAGAAATTACATCTAAAGCTGATTTTAGAAAAGAAAAAAAGAGCGCGCCAAGGTTGCGCAAAAAACTCTTTGGCGCAGGCTATGAATTTCCGCTGCGCAAAGGACCGCACATATCACTGGGGCAATGGCAAAGTCTTGCGCGGGCTATGTCCGCTGCGCAAAGGTGGCTTTGAGCATTTTATTTCAATGGGATACGGCTTGCGCTATTGAATATGCAAATAAAGCTCTTTACAAATCTTGCGCCGTTTTGATAATGCTCTCAAATTTATAAAAGATGAAAACAGCATACCTAAGCATAATAATAGCCGCCTTGCTGGGCTTTGGCGCTCCGGCGTTTGCGGCTGGTTCTCAACCTAAAGACCCGATGGCATGGAATAAAATCGAGGTTTTTAAAATCAACAAAGAGGAGCCTTCGGCGTTCTTTATTGCGTACCCGAATTTTGAATCCGCCGCAAAGCCCGTTTCAATAGACGGGATTGAGCATATATACGACGGAGACAGCTACCAGTTGTTAAACGGCGACTGGAAATTTCTATTTTTAAAATCTGTGTCAGACGTTAAGGACAGCTATTTCTCAAAGAATTTTGACGATTCTGCATGGAAGGTTATCGACGTTCCGAACTCGTGGCAGTCCAAGGGGTACGACGTCATATTCTACAATAACACAAATATGGAATTTTTCTACGACGAAAACGGAAAATTCCGCAAGGAGTTTGCAAGCCCCAAAAAAGCGGGCGAATACGCAGAGGCGGCAAAACACCCTTTTATTCCGGAGGACAATAGGCAGGTCGGCATTTATCGCAGGACTTTTACAATCCCGGAGAATTGGAACGGAAAAAATGTGTTTGTGCGGTTTAACGGAGTCCGGACAGGTTTTAATTTATATGTCAACGGAAAGTTTGTCGGATATAGCGAAGACAGCTTTACTCCGGCGGAGTTTAATATAACGAAGTATTTGGACAAGGGCGAGAACTCGATTGTCGCCGAAGTCTTTAAATTTACGACTGGCGCATATATGGAAATGCAGGATATGCCACATATGATGGGAATTATCCGCGATGTCCTTCTCATAGCGCGCCCCGGTGTTTACATCCGCGACTATTACGCTCCGGCAGTTCTTTCGGACGATATGAAATCGGCAAAAATCGACTTTAAAGTATGGCTTAAGAATTCCCAATCCGCGGTTTCCAAAGGCTTAAAGTTGCAGGCGTACATATTGGATTCCGAAGGGAATGTAATGGGCGGAAAGCCGGTTTTTGAAAAAAGCGTCGGAGAGATTCCCGCTGGCAGCGAGTTGGAGATATCCGAAACGGCAAAAATAGACGGTTTTAAACTTTGGAGCCCCGATTCTCCGAATCTTTATTATGTGGTCTTTAAATTGTCGAATTCCGACGGGGCAGAGCTTGAGTCGATAAAGGCGGATTACGCTTTCAGAAAGTTTGAAATCAAAGGCCGGCAGCTTTTCTTAAACGGCAAGCGCTTTATGATAAAAGGCACAAACCGCCATGATTGGTCGCCTGACAAGGGTAAGGCCAACGATTTTGCATGGATGAAGAAAGACGCCGAATTGATGAAGCGCGCCAACATAAACGCCGTCAGAACGTCGCACTATCCTAACGATTCTAAATTCTATATGCTATGCGCGCGCTACGGTTTGGCGGTTCTCGATGAATGCAACCAGGAAATGCACGGGTTTATAAACAATCCTCCGTTGGATAACGACAATTTTATTCCTCCGAGTGTCGACCGCATGCGCAATATGGTCTTGCGCGACAGAAACGTGCCGTGCGTCATTATATTTTCGCTGGGCAACGAGTCTTCGCTCAAGCCGACTCGCGGACACGAAGCTATGGCTAAAGCTGCAAGGGCTCTCGACAGCCGCCCGATTCACTCGGAACCAGAATGCCGCGTAATTGAGGGCGGCAAAGCCGGAGGTGTCTCAGACTTCTTCTCGCCCATGTACGGCGGCGTCGATAGAATGAATAATTATTTAAATGAATTGAAAAACGAAAAGCGCCCCTATTTCTTCTGTGAATACGCCCACGCGATGGGAAATTCGATAGGCAATTTAAAGGGCAAGTGGGAGCTTATCCGTGCAAATAAAGATTCTCTCAACGGAGGTTTTATTTGGGACTGGGTTGACCAGGGCGCTTATTTGGATTGCACCGACGGCAGCGGAAAGAAATTCATATCCGACGGCCGCGATTGGAACGACAACAAGCGCGCCAGCGCCCAGAATTTCTGCATGAACGGCATAGTTTTTGCCGACCGCACTTACAGCGCAAAATATTTTGAAGTTCAAAAGATATATCAAGATATCCAGATAGACAGCGTAGACGTCGCCAATGGAAAATTGAGAATATCCAATGAATTTTTGTCAACCGACACAGGAGAATTTGCTCCGGTAGTAGAGGTCGAGCGCAATGGCGAAGTTATAGCCAAGGAGGCGCTAAAGCCGATAAGCGTTGCCCCCGGAGAGTCTAAAGATATCGATATAAAGCTTCCCAAATACGACGGCACAAAACCAGGAGAGTATTTTTACACTATAAAATTCTTGCGCAAGAATGGTACCGATTTTGCAAAAAGCGGCGAAGTCGCCGCGCAAAACCAGTTCTTTATAAAGAAAGTGGCTTCGGAAAAATCCTACCATCCGGACTCAGCGCCCAAATACTCCGATGAAGGCGGAAAAATCACCGTGGAAATAGGCAGCGACGGCAAGGTTGTTTTTGACCGCAAATCTGCGCGCTTGGAATCATATTCAATGTACGGGAAAGAAATAATCACTTCTCCTGTGGAGTTCGATATTACAAGCGCGTTTATCGACAACTTTATGCGCGGTCCTTTGGCGCGCGATTTTGCAAAGTACGGATTAGATAAATTGGCGCTTAAAGATTCGTCGTGTTCTACGGAAGTTGACGGAAATACCTTGAAAGTATCGTGTTCCCAACTTTGGGCTACCGATGCAGGCGACGGATTCAGGCTGCGGGTTGTGTATTCCGTTCTCTCAAACGGGGTTGTAAAAGTAGATGCGCGTTGCATAAAAATCAACGACACTCCAGCTGACTTGCCTATTCCAAGGTTAGGGCTTAAAATGGGCATAGCAAAGGAATTTGACAAAGTAGAATTTTTCGGCAAAGGTCCCTTCGCCAACTATTCTGACAGGCTTTACGCAGCCAATGTCGGAAAATACGAATCCAAAGTTTCCGATTGGTTTGAAAACTTTTCCCGACCCCAGGATACGGGAAACCGCGAGGACGTCCGCTGGCTGTCGCTGCGCGACAACATTGGTTGCGGTATAATGGTCGCATCTTGTGGAAATCCGTTGCCGATGTCGGTCTTGCCGTATACCCAAGCTCAAATTGCCGGCGCAAAGCATCCTTATTTGTTGCCGGATTCTAGCGAGACGGAGTTGCGCGTGGCATGGAAAGTCCGCGGAGTCGGAAACGCAGCGTGCGGCCCGCGTACCCGCGAACAATTTAGATGCAAGTTCCTGGGCGCGGTGGATTGGTCTTTTGCGATAATTCCTCTTGCATCAAACAACGATGCTTCAGCGGAGTATCTAGTGCCTTCCACGTTCGATTCCAAGGTGAAGCTGGAGCCTGTTTTGAAAAACGTGGACGAGTCTATGTATGTGCGCAAACTTTCCGGGAAAAATATTTCAAGAGAAGCCAAGATATCTTATAGCTCAACCGATCCCAAGTGGGCGCCCAAAGCGGATACTATGTTGACAAGCATGTCTGGCGAGTATTCGTGCCACACTTTCCAAGAAGACAATCCTTTTTTGATTGTCGACTTGGGCGGCGAGCGCGAGATAACCGGCGCGAAAATTTACAATCGAACAAACACTATGTCTGAACGCGCTATACCTCTTGTTATGCTAGTTTCAAAAGACGGGAAAAATTGGTCGCAAGTTTGGAAAACCGACGTGCTTCGCCCTGTTTGGACGGCTGTTTTGGATGCTCCGCAAAGGGCAAGGTACGTAAAAATTATGGTTGCCCGCAACAGCATACTGCATTTGCGCGGAGTGGAAATATTTGGAAAATAAGAAACTTTATATTATTCAAGCGCGGAGACGGTTTATTCTCCGCGCTTTTTTTTTAATTAACTGAAGCAAGCTATTTAAGCGGGCGCGAAATTTTGCGTCGCTACATTTATATGTGTTTTAGTGGAAATTTTTGTAAATGCCGTTTTAAGTTAAAAAATGTTTTGTGCTTTTGGCGTGCCGGCCTCATTTACACCGCCCTAAGTTGTTTCATAATTTCGCGCCTCGGGCTGTCCCCGAACAGGCGCTTGTACTCCCGGTTAAATTGAGTCGCGCTTTCGTATCCCACTTTGTATGCTGCCGTGGCGACGTCTGCGGAATCGCTAAGCATCATTTTTCTCGCTTCCTGCAAGCGCAGGACTTTTTGATATTGCAGCGGGCTCATGGCAGTCATTCTTCTAAAGTGCTTGTGAAAGGCCGACGTGCTCATGTTTGCGATATCGGCAAGGTTTTCTATCTTTATTTTTGATTCAAAATTTTCCATGATCCATGTTATGGCTTTTGCCATGCGGTTTGTTGGGCTGCCAGATATTGAAAGCTGCATCAGCCTTGAGCCTTGCGGCCCTGAAAGCAGCCGGTATATAATTTCTTTTTTTATAAGCGGCGCAAGAATTTGGATGTCTTTGGGTGAATCTAGAAGCGATATCAGCCTGGAAACAGCGTCCAAAAGGGGATAGTCGACTTTCCCAAGGGCTATTCCCCTCTGAAGCGGCGCGGACTGCGATATGTCAAAGCCGCTTTCAATCATCAATTGCGCTATTTCCCCCGGATGCAGGCGCAGCTTGAACCCGTAATACGGATTGTCTTTGGACGCATGTATTACCTGCGCCATGGTAGGTAGATTTATAGATGCAATTAGATAATGTTTGGCGTCGTATACATAACTTTCGCCCGCAAGCGTTATAAGTTTTGCGCCTTGAGCTGCCATGCATAGGCACGGTTCGTAAATCAGGCAGGCGGGGGGATTGGGGCTGGATATGCAGAATACCGACACTCCAGGAATAGTTGTATCAAAAATCTCTTTTCCATTGGAGAATCGGGCAATTAATAATTTTAATTCTTCGCGCTTGCTTTCTATTATTTTCTTATTTGTATTGCTTAATGTTATAGATTTTCTCATGATTCAGCCTGCATTTTAGAAGACTTGAAAAATATTTAATTACAGTCAATCTAAAATATAATTAGGCAATATTTTTTATAAACGGCTGACTTTTTTTGTAAATAATGCCAATAAAAAAATGGGCGCGTTATAAATGAAAACACGAAAAAACCGCAACGTATTTGTCCGACAAAATATACTCTCTCTTGTTGCATATTGAAAAGTAAAAATAAAGATGGGCGCAAGTTTTACACCTTCAAGAACGTTATAAAATTGCGTAAAAGTTTATTTTCAATTGCGCGTTTGTGAGACTGGAGAGTTGAATCGCGGGAACTTATAACGATTTTAACCTTTAATGTATTCGGCAAAGAGCGTGTTTTGTTCGTTTGAAAATAAAATATTACCATAGAAGACGGGCGTGTGCTTATTTATATTTCAATATTTGAATTATAAATTTCTATTTATAAGAGGGTTAATGTTATATTGCCTGCGGTGTTAGAAAATACATATCTTCGTGCAGAATATATAAAAACAAAAGAAAAAGGAGGTAATATACAGTTTATTCTAAAATTTTTCTAAAATGTATTGACAATGCTCGGTAAAAAAGCAATAAAGATGCGTATTATTTAGTGGTTATTGTTCAGTAGCTCAGCGGTAGAGCAGGTGACTGTTAATCACTTGGTCGCAGGTTCGATCCCTGCCTGAACAGCCACTGATAAATAAAGGGTTTGCAAGCGCAAACCCTTTTGTTTTTAAGGATTTGCGGGCGGTTTTACTTCATCTGTCTGTTGATTTTTGCCCCGCATTTGGATGCATTTAAATGGGGTCAACACCAAAGGTTGTGGAATAGGTTGATTTTTTAGATTTGTCTTTCATAGATTCACCCCGCATTCTACAAGTACTCTCAAGCGGTAATTTTCAAAGTTTCTGTATCCGTAGGCTCTGCGTTGTATCAACTTCATCTTGCGGTGGAAGCCCTCCGTTATTCCGTTATTTTTTGTAAATCTCCACATTCTTATTATCGGCGCAAACCACTTGCTTATCGTTTCCGCAAGCTTCCCAAACTCTGTCGGCGC